>DASZFR010000078.1:0-41680 GCA_035939635.1 Solirubrobacteraceae bacterium | reverse complement strand
GAACTGGTCGTAGCGCGACCACGCGCCGGTGTCGTAGTGGGGAACCTCGGCGCGCGCCTCGGCGTCGCCTTCCCGGAACAGGGTCAGGCCGCGCGGGTCCTTGGTGATCGCGGTGTAGTCATACAGACCCACCAGCGCCTGGATGAACCCGTTGAGGATGCGGTCGCCGGGCGCGTAGCTGTACTCGGCATACAGCGCACCGGCGTGCGTGGGCACGCGCACGCCCTGCGGCGGCGATGCCCCAAACACGCCCAGCGCCTGGTGCGCCGCCGCGAGATAGCTCGGCTGCTTCAGCCGCGCGCCCGCGCGCGCGAGCGCCTGCAGCGCGGTTCCCTGCGACAGGCCGCTGGTCCACGGCGGCGCGCCGCCGTCGAAGGCGAACTCGTACTCCCAGGCGATGCCGCCCGCGCGCTTTGTCGCGAGCGGCAGCGCTTCGTCGAGCAGCTGGCGCAGCGCTTCGTTTTCGTGCCCGGACAGGTAGTAGCCATTGGCCGCGCCGAAGGTGCCAAGCCACTGGATCTCCAGTCCCTGTCCCGCGTAGTACTGCCACAGCAGGCGGCTGCCGGGGAAGCGCATGCGCGCTCCGTCGCTGAGCAGCGGCTGCGACGTCCACCACTGGCGGTTGCGTTCCAGCGTGAGAAACAACGCCGGCGCGCGCGAAGCGGACAGCTCGCCGGCGGCGGCGATCGCTCGCACGTTTTCCAGCACCGCCGAGAGCTCGACGCGCCGCGTTCCGTTGAGACGCCCCGCCGCGCGCTGAGCTGCGACGTAGCCGTGCAGGTCGCCCGTGTATTCAGCCGCGCTTATCGCTTCGCTGCGCTGGAGCGCCGCCAGCGCGCCGCTCACGCTCGTGCGCGCCTGCGCGGGGGATGCGCATATCGCGAGGGCGCAGGCGAGCGCGCCCGGCAGCGTTCGCATCGCGCGGGTGCGCATCGAAAGATCCTAGGACCGGGCCGGCGCGCGTGCGCCGGTCGCCGCAACAGTCGCTACTCGCGGTCGAGCTCGAGGTCGTCGGGTTCGAGCTCGTCCTCCTCGTCTTCGTCCTCGTCTGCGTCCTCGCCCGCGAGCGCGGGCTCCTCTCCCGGCTGGTAGCTCACGCGGAACTGCTCGATCAGTTCGTCTCGCTTGTCCTCGTCCAGCGGGGAATCGTCGGAGATCAGCACCCAGTCGGTCGCCTCGTAGTCGTCCGCGTCGAATATCTCGTGATCGACCTCGGGCGAGTCGTCGACCACGATCAGGATCTCGGTCTGGGGATTGAAGTATGTGCCCGGGCGGATCGTGAGCTCGTCGAGCTGAAAGCGGCGCGGGTCGCTCATGGCGCGTTTATACCGCGTGAGGGCGCCGCCGTGTTGGCGCGCGAGCAGCTGCTAGCGCGGATCCAGCTCCTGCAACGTGCGCGTGACCTCGTCGTTGACGTCCAGCGGCTCCAGCCCCCGGCGCACGCGGCGTTCGTTGCGCGCCACCACCAGCTGGCGCACCTCCTCGGTGAGCCCGACGGAGTACGCGCCGGGCTCAGGCGGCCCCAGCAGACGCGCGACCTCCGCGTCGATGTCGAGCGCCGGCTGGCCGCGCCCGACCAGGCGCTGGCTGCGCGCGACCAGCATCTGGCGCACTTCCAGCTCGCGCTCGGCCCGCCCCGCGGGCGAGTCCAGCGCGGGGGGCGGCGCGCCACCGCCTTCGGGGCCCGTCATCAGGCCCCCCTGGCCGATCTCGTCATAGCTCGAGCCGCGCGTGAACAGGAAGATCAGCGACATCACAACCGACAATGCCACCGCCCCGAACACCACGATCGGCAGTGCGCTCTGCACACCGCGATTGTTGCTGATCGCCTTCCGCCGCGCTACCCTGTAGGTATTGACTGACTAGTCAATCGGTCGCCGTGCGCCGTGTCTTGGCGCGGGTTTGCGACCGGCGTCAGCGCAAGGCGCGCCGATCGTAAGGAGGACACAGATGGTCGACTTCACGCTCACCGACGAGCAGAAGAGCCTGCGCGAGATGGCGCACGACTTCGCCGTCAAGGAGATCCGCCCCGTCGCCTGGGACTACGACCGCGACGGCACCTGGCCGCAGGACATCATCGAGAAGGCTTGGGGGGTCGGCCTGATGAACTCCCACGTGCCGGAGGAGTACGGCGGCCCCGGCGCCGGCTTTCTCGACGGCTGCCTGATCGAGGAGGAGCTCTCATGGGGCTGCTCGGGCATCCAGACCTCACTTGGCTGCAACGGCCTGGCGAGCACGCCGGTGATGATTGGCGGCTCGGAGGAGCTCAAGCGCGAGTACCTCGGGCGCCTCACCGAAGGGCCGCTGCTGGCCTCGTTCTGCCTCACCGAGCCCGACGCCGGGTCAGACGTGTCGGGCATGCGCACAACCGCTGTGCGCAAGGGCGACAAGTACGTGATCAACGGATCCAAGTGCTTCATCACCAACGGCGGCTACGCCAATTGGTACACGGTCTTTGCCAAGACCGACAAGGACGCCGGCCACCGCGGCATCTCCGCGTTCGTGGTGCCGCGCGACGCCGGTGTGGTGGTGGACAAGAAGGAGGACAAGCTCGGTCAGCGAGCCTCCAACACCGCCACGATCTCGTTCAACGACGTCGAGGTGCCGGCCGAGAACCTGATCGGCGAGGAGAACAAGGGCTTCAAGCTCGCGATGATGACGCTCGACCGCACGCGCCCGGGCGTCGCTGCGATGGCGGTTGGCATCGCGCGCGCCGCGTTTGAGTTCGCCACCAACTATTCGCGCGAACGCGTGCAGTTCGGCGTGCCGATCGCGATGCACCAGGCGGTGCAGTTCATGATCGCCGACATGGCCACCGGCATCGAGGCCGCGCGCCTGCTGACATGGAAGTCGGCCGTGATGCTCGACCAGGGTGAACGCAACACGCTCGTGTCCTCGCACGCCAAGCGCTTCGCCGCGGATACCGCGATGAACGTTGCCACCGACGCCATCCAGGTCTACGGCGGCTACGGCTTCATCAAGGAGTACCCGGTCGAGAAGCTCTTCCGCGACGCGAAGATCATGCAGCTCTACGAGGGCACCTCGCAGATCCAGCGCCTGGTGATCGCGCGCGAAACGCTGCTCCCGCGCCACGTCGAAGAGACGCAGACCGTCGTGGCCTAGCGGGCCGCGCGGGGCGGGTCGCTCGTGATCGCGAGCGACCCCGGGAGTGCGGCGCTCGTGGTCTTCACGGGCGCCGGGCCGCGGCGCTCGTGCTCGTCAGCGAATGATCAGCGTGCGCCCGTAGTTTGAGATCTGCGCGCCGCTCGTGACCCGTACGAGCACGCGGTAGGCGCCGGCTCGCACGCGCACCGCGCGGCTGAACGACGAGCTCGCGGTGTTGAGGTGGTGCAGCGTGGTACCCGCGACCAGCACACCGCGGCCGTGGGTGATGCGCAGGATCGCCACCTGGGCGCCGTCCTCGGCCGGCGCGACGGTGCCGTAGATACGCGCGAAATGACGGCGGCGTGCGCGCCCGACGTGGCTGGTGACCCGCACCGCCACGTTCTCCACCGCGGTGGCGCTCACGATGCGGTGCGCGCCGGAGGTGACAACGCGAAACTGGGTCACGGTGCTCATGTTCAGCACCGGAAACGAGAAGCTCCCGTTGGGCATCGTCACCTCGGAGTTGCCGAGGTTGACAAACCCGCCCAGGTAGGGGAAGACGTTGGCCTGCAGCTGGACGGCCGCGCCGCCGCTGCCGGTGCCCGACAGCGCGCCCTCCACAAATGCGGTTCCGCCAAATTCCACGGGGTTGGGAGCGACCAGGATGGCGAGCGACAGCGGCACCTTCTTGGTGGTGAAGAAGCCGTCGCCGCCCGTGCTCGCGCCGCTCGCGTTGACCGCGATGAGGCGGAAGTGGTACTTGGTCACCGGCGCCAGCCCGGTCACCGCGAGGCGCACGTGTACCCCGGCGCTGCCGGCGCCCGCGTCGGCGAGCGCCGTCTGGGAGCCGTAGGCCTTGGTGGTGCCGTACTGGAAGAAGTAAGTCGTGTCCTGCCCGCGCGGGGTGACGGTTCCCGTGAGCGTCGCGCTGGCGAAGCTCACCGCCTGCGGCGGCCCGGTTGCAACGCGGGGCGGGGACGCGGCCGATGCCGCGGCAGGTGCAATCGCGCCAAGCGCCAGCGCAGCGGTCGCGGCGATCGCGCCGCGCGTCGCCTTCGCGTGCGGCCACCCACCTCGCCGCGCGAAGGCACAGCAGTCGACCTGGCGCAAGCGCCGGGCGTGTGAGAGCTTGCACGCGCGGCGCGCGCCGTTTGAAGAGCTCACTGTCCCTATCAACCCGCGCGCAAGCATAAAGGTGCGCTGCCGGAGGGCTTCGCTAGTCTGCCGCAACCCCACCAGCACAGGAGAGCTCCGCATGTTCGTGTTCAAGGCCGCAGTCGTGGGCGCCGGGACGATGGGCGGCCAGAACGCCCAGACGATCGCCGCCGCCGGGATCCCGGTGGTGCTCAAGGACATCGACTCCGAGCTCGTGCAGGCCGGCTTGACGGAGGCGCGCAACATCACCAAAGGCCAGCTGGACAAACTCGTGCAGCGCGAAAAGCTGACCGCCGAGCAGGCGCAGGCACAGCTCGAGGAGGTGCTCGCGCGCATCGACGGCACCGTGTCCTACGAGGGCTTTGGCGACGTCGACTTCGTCGTCGAGGCCGTGCCGGAGAAGATCGGGATCAAGCAGGACGTGTTCGCCCAGCTGGATGCCGCCACGCCGGGGCACGCGATCCTTGCTTCCAACACCTCATCGCTGTCGATCTCGGAGATCGCGGACGCAACGCTGCGGCCGGACAAGGTGATCGGGTTTCACTACTTCTACCCCGCGTCGGTGATGCCGCTCATCGAGATCGTCGAGGGCGAAGACACTTCGGCTGAGACCACCACGACCGCGGTGACGTTCGCGCAGGGGATCCGAAAGCAGCCGATCACGTGCGCCGAGGTGCCCGGTTTCGTGGTCAACCGCATCTTAAACTCGGGCACCTCTGAGGTGTGGCGCGAACAGGAGCGCAAGGGGCTCTCGATCAAGGCGATCGACGACGGCATCGGCGCCGCCGGCGTCATCCCCGTGGGGCCGTACCGGCTGATCGACTTGCTCGGGCTCGACACCGTGCTGCACGTGGCCGAGCACCTGCAGGGCTCCTACGGCGAGGACCGCTTCTACGTGCCCAAGGGCATGCAGAAGCTCGTCGCCGAAGGCAAGCTCGGCGCCAAGGCCGGCGGGGAGGGCTTTTACGGCCCGGACGGGTCGGCGAACCTCGGCGGCGACGGCGAGCCGGACGTAGGCGAGCTGGTCGAGCTGCTGTCGCTGAAGACGCTGATCGAGGCCTGTCTGGTGCTGGAGGAGGGTGTGGCGACCCATCGCGACATCGACTTCGGCCTGATGTCCGGCGCCGGGCTTGACCCGCGCCGCGGCCTGCTGCCGCCGTTCATGAAGGCCGACGCCGACGGCCTTGACTCGATCCTCGAGCGCATGGAGGTCGCTCGCGAGCGCCACGGCGAGCGATTTGCTGCGCCCACCATCCTGCGCCGGCTGGTTGCGCAGGGCCGCCTGGGGCAGAAGAGCGGGCAGGGCTTTTACGCCTACCCGCGACCCGACGCCGACCAGCCGGCCGACCTGGTCAAGCTCGAGACGCGCGACCACGGCGTCGCGATCGCGTGGCTTGCGCACGGCCAGATGAACTCGATCGCGCCGCAGGTGGTCGAAGACCTCGAGAAGGTGTGGCGCAAGGCAAAGGAGTCCGGCGTGCGTGCGCTGGTGATCGCGTCGTCCAATCCGTTCTTGTTCTCCGCGGGAGCCGACATCAAGTCGTTCACCACGCTGGACCAGGACAGCGGGGCGCGCCTGCTCGAGGCCGCGCACTCGCTGTTTGCCGAACTCGGCTCGGATGCAATCGCCACGATCGCCGCGGTCAACGGCCTCGCGTTCGGCGGCGGCTGCGAGCTCGCGATGGCCTGTGACGTGCGCATCGCCGCGCGCGCCGCGCTGTTCGGCCAACCCGAGATCAAGCTCGGGATCATTCCCGGCTTCGGCGGCACGCAGCGGCTGCCGCGCCTTGCGGGCACGAGCAAGGCGCTGGAGATGAACATGGTCGGCGATCCGATTCTCGCCGAGGAAGCTTTCGAGCTCGGGCTCGCCAACCGCGTCGTAGACGACCATGAACTGCTCGACGCGGCGCTTGCCTGGGCGCGCAAGCTCGCCGGCCAGGCGCCGCTCGCGCTGGCGCAGATCAAGCGCGTCTCCGGTGCCGGCGATCTCGCGGCGGGGCTGCGCGCCGAGCAAGAGGCGTTCGCAGCCGTGTTCGCAAGCGACGACGCGCGCGAGGGGATTGCGGCCTTCCTGGCCAAACGCGCGCCGCAGTTCCGCGGCACCTAGACGCGGTGCCCGCAGATATCGCCACCGGCGCAGACATCCAGCGGCTCGCCGCGCTCGTCCGCGAGGCGCGCAGCGTGGTCGCGCTCACGGGGGCGGGCATCTCCGTGCCGTCGGGCATTCCCGACTTTCGCTCGCCGGGCACCGGGCTGTGGGAGCGCGTCGATCCGATGGAGGTGGCTCACATCGACGCGTTCCGCCGCGATCCGGTGCGGTTCTGGGGTTTCTACCGCGAGCGCTTTGCATCGCTCGGGGACAAGCGGCCCAACGCCGCACACCTGGCGCTCGTGGCGCTCGAGCAGAAGGGGATGCTCGCCGGCGTCATCACGCAGAACGTGGACATGCTGCACCGCCGGGCGGGCACGCGCGAGCTCGTCGAGGTCCACGGCAGCATCGCCACCTGCTCCTGTCTTCGCTGCGGTGCGAGCGTCAGCAGCGAGCGCGCGCGCGAGCTGCTCGCGCGCGATCCCGATGGGGTTCCCCGTTGCGAACAATGTGCGTCGGCGCTGAAGCCCGGCGTGGTGCTGTTCGGCGAGCTCCTCGACGAACGCTGCCTGCAGCGGGCGGGCGAGCTGTGCCAGGCGGCGGATCTGTTGCTGTGCATCGGCTCCTCGCTGGAGGTGCACCCGGTCGCCGCGCTGCCACGGCTGACGCTCGACGCCGGTGGGCAGCTCGCGATCATCACGCGCGGCGACACGCCGCTCGACGACCTCGCCCGCGTGCGACTGGATGGCGACGTCGTCGCCGACCTGAGCGGGCTGCTCGCGGCGCTCGGGCTGGGCGCCGTGCAGGTCGGCTGAGCGGCGTGAGCGTTGTGCGCGTGGCGCTCGGGCTGTGCACGGTGCAGGTCGGCTACGCGGCGCAGGCGGTGTGCGCGCGGCGCTCGCTCGATGGCGTCGCGGTCACGTAGGCGAAGCGGCCGGCTGTGCTGCGGGTGCAGCGGCGCCCGCGAGCTCGCGCTTTGCCAGGTCGCGCTTCGGTTCGATGCCCCAGCGCGCGGCGACGGCGGACATCGCGCCCAGCTCCCAGCGGTCGGGCTGGGCCTCGCCGTGGTATTCGGCACTTGCGCCCTTCAGCGTCATGCTGCCGCCGTTGTCGCCGATCGCGCGGATTGCCTGCACCTCGGCGGCGCTGAGCGGCGACGGCACGCGCACGGCGGCGAGCTCGGCGTGCTTGTCCTCGATCGCGCGCGCCGCCGGGCCGCGCTCCTGGATGAGCGTTGGCGCGACGCACGCCACCGGCTGCTGCGCGAGGTTCCAGGAGCACGCGAGCTGCAGCGGCGTGAGCCGGTGGCGCTCGGCGTACGGCCGCACGAGATCCAGCTTCTCGCGCGCCGTGCCGACCCAGCCGTGCGGTCGGAAGCGGCGGTGATCCTGCTCGGGGAATTGCTCCTCGCCGAGCACGTCGTCGTGGAAGAGCCCGCCGTAATCCACAACGCGCGTGATCAGGCGAACGTTGTGGTGGCGTGCGGCCGCCAACACGAGCTCGCCCGGCCACGGCTCGAACGGCCCGTAGATGATCATCGCCCAGTCGATCAGCTCGCCGAAGCGCTCCAGGCAGGCGATGAGATCCAGCGTGAATCCATTGGCCGGGCCGGGTGCGACTCCGAGCATGCGCGTGAGCCCCGCGTCGCGAAGCGCCTCCATGCCCGCCCACACCGCCTCGCTGTGATAGCCGGTGTGGTCCGGGTTGTGCAAGAGCAGCAGGTCGAAGCGCTCTGCGCCGCAGCGCTCGAGGCTTCGCTCGGTGGCGTTCTTGAGGTACGGCGCGTAGTCGTTCGGGCCGCGCAGGCGCGGGTCGGTGAAGCGGGGAAAGCCCTTTGCGCCGTCGCGTCGTCCCGCGTAGAAGTCGTGACCTACCGCGCCCACCAGGCAGTAGCTGTCGCGGTCGACGCCGCGGAGCGCCTCGCCGAGCGCGCGGTCGGCCTCGCCCAGCCCGTACGCGTCGGCGCTGATCACGGTGCGCAGGCCCTCGCAAGGACGCAGCAGCGCCCGCATGCGCTCGGGAGCGATCTCCTCGCCGAAGCGCATGAAGCGGCCTCCGCTCCAGGTGCCTATCGCGGTGGCGGTGGGGTCCATCGCAAGCTCACACTAGCTTCGTTCGCCCGGCTCCAGCCCGTAAGCCGTGCGTGCGCGCAGCGCGGCCTCGAGGCGCTCGGTGGCGTGGCGCAAGATCTCCTCATCCGGCAGCTGGTCGGTGTGCTCCCCGGCGACGCGCGCCTGGGTCTGCACGCCGTTCTGCAGCTGCGTGAGCTCGCCGATCCTCACTGCCAGAGCTTGTTGGGCCTCGGCGCGCAGCTCGGGCAGCGCCGCGGCGTAGGCGACTTGCAGCGCGAGCGCCGCGTGGCGCAGTCTGCCTTCATCGAGGTCCAGCCGCGCGCGCAGCACGAGCTCCTCGCACAGCAGCGGCTCGGCGCGGCCGCCCAGCAGCTGGGCGAGGCGCTCGCTGGAGCGCAGCGCCGCAGAGTGCGCGCGTCCGCCGGGCCAGCGCCCACGCCTGCGTCCGCGTCCAGCCGCGGCGAGCTCGCGCGCGTGTAGCCACTGCCCGTCGGCCACCTGCTCGCCCTCACCCCACCCCGCCCGCGCCACCAGCGCCTGCGGGGGGGAGACCTCGCGCACGAAGGGGTCCGCGGATGCGACGCGGTGCAGGTACAGCGCGCGGTTGAGCGCGCCTGCCGCCTTGGACAGCTCGCGCTCTGCGTCCAACCCGTCCAGCCACGCCCGCGCCTGGCGCTCGGCCGACAGCGGCACGGGATCGACGATCGTCGCGCGCGCGATCGCCACCGAGCTGGGTGGCGGCAGCGGCTCCACCGCCCTGGCGCTGCGCAGCCGCCGCGTGCGCGCAGAGCCGCCGCGCGCCGCGCGCGGCGACGCGCCCAGCGTGTTGAGCACCAGCACGTGCTGGGGCTCGGATTCGCCCGGCGCCCGCACCACGTAGCGACCGTCGGGTGGCCCGAGCTCCCACGGAAACTCGAACTGGACGAACAGGAACAGGCGCGCGGCCACGATGGCACCGTATCCTTCCCTCGCGGCGGCGGCGGACGCCAAGGCGCAGCCGTCATAGCGACCAGCGCGATGAAGGAGAACGAGACGATGACCGACGGAAGCAGCGTCGCCAAGAGCCTGCGCGACAGGTTGAGCGGCACCACCGAGGAGCGGCTCGGGCGGGCTCTGTCGGACCTGCTCGAGAACCCGCTGCTCACCGCCGCAGTCGGCCGCGCATTCGACGCCCGCGAGAAGGCCTCGCAGGCGCAAGAGGTGGCGATGGGGGCCCTGAACATCCCCTCCGCCGCTGACATCGAGCGACTCACGCGCCGCCTGCGCTCGGTCTCGCACCGCCTCGAGGGCATCGAGGACGGCGTGCATCAGCTCAACCGTGCCCTCTCGCCGACCGGGGTCGAGGCGCGCTTGACGGCAATCGAGGGTCAGCTCGCCGAGCTCGGCGACAGGTTCGACGCGGTCGCGGGGCGTTCCGCGGGCAGCCCGTCGGCGGTCGCCGGCTCGCCCGCGGCTTCCGCCGCCAAGGCGCCCGGCAAAGACCGAGCGGGCAAAGCGGGCAAAGCGGGCAAGAAATCAAAAGCCCGAACGAGCAGCGGCTCGGCCTGACTGTGCGCGCCTGCCGCTAGGTGGGCGCTGGGGCCGGCATCGCCGCCACCGCGGCGGCGCCCATGCGCTCGGCGGCGCCGAGCAGCGCGTGATCGTCGATGCGCGTGCGCGCCCGAGTGGTGTCGAACGTGTCCGACACGGCGAGCACGCACGCCACCGGCACGTCGCTCGCGGCCCCAACCGCGAACAGCGCCGCCGCCTCCATCTCCACTGCGATCGCGCCGTCGGTCGCATTCGCGCCCGCGCCGCCGCCGCCGTGGTCGTCTGATCCGTAGAAGAGGTCGACGCTCGCCACCGTGCCCGCGCGGGCGCCGGGCGCGCTGGCGAGGAGTGCCTCGGTCAACGCGGCATCGGCGCGAACCTGCTCGCCGCTCCCGAGCGAGCGAGACGTGCCGTCGCGGCATAGCGCCGCGCGGGCCACCACCAGGTCGCCGAGCGCAAGGTCGCCGCCGAGCGCGCCGCAGGTGCCCGTGCGGATCGCGCGCCGGACCCCTAACGCGATCAGCTCGGTGAGCACGATCGCCGCCGACGGTCCGCCCATGCCCGTGGCCTGAATCGTGAGCGGCTCGCCGTCGCAGGCCTCGCCGGTGTAGCCCCACAGGCCGCGGTGGTGGTTGAACATCCGCGGGTCGCTGAGCAGCGCCTGCGCCATCGCGAGCGCGCGGCCGGGGTCGCCGGGCAGCAGCACGCGCTCTGCCAGTCGGGCCGTCGGGCGCAGATGGATCGGCGTCTGGACCCGCGTGAGCCTCGTCTCGGGCATCGCGTGCGACTCTAGTTGCCGTTGCCCGCGCCCGCGGACACGCGCCTCCGCTTGACCCAAGCCGCGATTTCCCATCAGACTGCGACGGGAGCGCTTGGTGCGGGCGCTGCCCAAGCGCAGCTGACCGGTGGCCGATCCATCAGACACCCCACTCAATGCCGGTGGCGAGCTCACGCTCGCAGGCGTTGCCGCGCGCGCCGGTGTGTCACCCGGCACTGTCAGGCGTTGGGTCGCGCTCGGTCTGGTTCCCGGCTTCAACGGCTCGTGGACGCCGGCCGCGGCCGCCTACGTCCGCGTCGTGGCTCGCCTGCGCGCTCGCGGACACTCGCTGGACGCGATCAAGAAAGCGAGCGAGCAGGGGCAGCTGGCGACTGGACCGCTGGAGGATCTGCTGCGCCGCGCGGAGGGTCGCTACACGCTGCGCCAGGTGGCGCGTGCGACCGGCCTGGAGCAGGCGCTGATCGAACGCATCCTGTCCGCGATGGGTCTTACCGCGCTGGCCGAGCAGCCGATGTCCGAGGAGGACCTGGAGATGATGCGCTACGTCGCCGCGATGCTCGCGGCGGGGCTGCCGTCGGTGGCGTTCCTGCAGCTCGCGCGCGTGTATGGGCAGGCGCTCGCTGACATCGCCGATGCGGAGGTGCGCCTGGTTCACCTCTACGTGCACGAGCCGCTGATGCGAGAGGGGATTTCGAGCGTGGAGATCGCTGATGAGATGGAGGACCTCGTGCGCGAGCTGATCCCGTTCGTGGTGCCCCTGATGAGCTATATCCACAACCGCTATCTGGCCCACTTCGTCGAGCAGGACGTGATCGGCCACATGGACAGCGAGCTTGCCGAGATCAGCGCCGTGGAGGGACGCCTGCGCGTGGCGATCGCGTTTGCAGACCTCGCCGGCTACGCCCGCCTCACCGTGGAACGCGGCGACGAGGAGGCGCTCGAGGCCGTCGAGCGCTTTGTCGAGGCGGTCGAACAGACGCTGCCGCACGATGCGCGCGTGATCAAGACGCTCGGCGACGAGGTGATGGTGGTCGCGACCGACCCCGTCGCGCTCACGGGCTGGGCAGTGGACCTGCAGCAGCACGTCGATCGCGAGCAGCCGCCGCCGAGAATCGGCATCCACTACGGCGAGGCGCTGTACCGCGACGGCGATTACTTCGGGCGCGAGGTCAACCAGGCCGCGCGCGTGGTCGCGCGCGCGGCCGGCGGCGAGGTGCTGGTCACGCGGCCCGTGGTGGACATGGCCTCGGGAGTGGACGGCGTGAGGTTCAAACGCATCGGCGAGGTCGGCCTGAAGGGCTTCTCCGAGCCCACCGAGCTGTTCACCGCCGCGCCGCGGGGGAGCTGACCGCCGTGAGCGCGCCGTCTGCGGCCGGGGCCGACGAGCTGCGCGAGCTGGTGCGTGAGCAGGGGCTGCTGAGCGGACCGCGTGCGGTCGTGGCGATGCTCTCGGGCGGGCGCGACTCGGTGTGCCTGCTCGACATCGCCGTCGCGCTGCGAGGCCCGCGCGAAGTGCGCGCGCTGCACGTCAACTACGGCCTGCGCGACCTGGCAGACGAGGACGAGCGCCACTGCGCGCGCCTGTGCGATGCGTTGGGAGTCGAGCTGCGCGTCGTGCGCCCCGGCCGCGGGTCCGGTCACGATCGCGCCGGCGGGAATGCGCCGAGCGCGCAACCTCCCCGGAGCGGCAACGTGCAGGCGTGGGCGCGCGAGGTGCGCTACCGCGCCGCCGAGCAGCTGGCCGTGCGCGGCGACGCCGCGATCGCGAGCGGTCATACCGCCAGCGACCAGGTGGAGACGATCCTCTACCGCCTGGCGGCATCGCCCGGGCGTCGCGCGCTGCTCGGCATGAGCGCCGCCGACAGCACGCCGTCGGGACACGCGCTAGTGCGCCCGCTGCTCGGCTTCACGCGCGATCAGACCGGCGCGTACTGCCGCGAGCTAAACCTTGTCTGGCGCGACGACGCGAGCAACTCCGATCTGCAGTACGCGCGCTCGCGGGTTCGCCTGGGGCTGGTTCCGGCCTTGAGCGCTGTGCACCCCGCGGCCGAGGCCAACGTGCTGCGCACCGCGCGTCTGTTGCGCGAGGAGGCAGCGCTGCTGGACAGCCTCGTGCACGCCGAGATCGACGACGCGGGCGGCATCGCACTGGAGCGCCTCGAACAACTGCCGGCGCCGCTCGCGCGCCTTGTCGTCGTGCGGCTGGCCGAGCAGGCGGCAGGCACGTACGTGCCGCAGGCAGGCCCGCGCGTGGCCGAGCTGCTCGCGCTGGGCCGCCGCGGCGGGCGCGCGGAGGTTCACGTCGGCGGCGGCGCGGGGGCGGTGATCGAGCACGGCCGGCTGCGTATGGTCAAGCTCGCGCCGCGCCCCGAGCGCGGGACGGTCACGACTCCAGTGCAACTAGACTGACCGCGGTGGCGAGTTCCGCGCACGCGTTGCACGAGCGCGAGGTCGGAGAGGTGCTCGTGGGCGCCGACATGCTGCAGCGCCGCGTGGCCGAGCTCGGCGAGCAGATCTCGCGTGACTACGCGGGCCGCTCGCTGCTGCTGGTCGGCGTGCTCAAGGGCGCGATGTTCTTCCTGTCCGACCTGATGCGCTTCATCGACATTCCCGTCGAGGTGGACTTCATGGCCGTGGCGTCCTACGGCTCGGCCACCGACTCCTCGGGCGTGGTGCGCATCCTCAAGGACCTCGACGCGGCGATTGCGGGGCGCGACGTGCTGATCGTGGAGGACATCGTCGACTCGGGGCTCACGTTGCAATATTTGATCCGCAACCTCGGCTCGCGCGACCCCAACTCGCTGGAGGTGTGTGCGCTGCTCACAAAGCCCGACCGGCGCAAGGTCGACCTGCCCACCCGCTACGTCGGTTTTGAGATACCAAACCGCTTTGTGGTGGGGTACGGCCTCGACTACGAGGAGCGCCACCGCAACCTGCCATACGTGGCCGTATTGGCGCGCTGAAGCGCCCCGCGTCGCCCGCCAGGGCGCCGGTCGGCACAAGCGCCCATGGTAGGCTTGAAGGCTGGTGGCCAGCACGTCACGGCGGCGCCAGGGCATCAGGATCAGACCATGAGCCGTTTCTTTAAGAGCGCTGCGTTCCCGATCCTCATCGTTGTGCTGCTGGCGTTCCTCGCGGTGAAACTCGTCAACCCGGGGTCTACCAACCACCGCCGCCACAGCTACCAGACGCTGGTCTCCTACGAGCTGCCCAGGGGCGAAGTCGCCGGGGTCGAGTTCAAGAACAAGGGCAAAGCGCTCGAAGTCAAATACAAGAACAAAGAAACCGCTGAATTCGGCTACATCGACCAGGCCGCGCCCGAACTGATTCGCGAACTGCGCACCGACGGCGTGCCGTACAACGTCGAATCGGAAAAGAGCAGCGCGCTCCTGAGCCTGCTCACCTACATCATCCCGTTCGTCCTGTTCTTCGGGTTCTGGATCTTCTTGATGAACCAGGTGCAGGGCGGCGGTTCGAAAGTGATGTCGTTCGGCAAGTCACGCGCCAAGCGCCTGTCGGCCGACTCGCCCAAGATCACGTTCCGAGACGTGGCCGGCGTTGACGAGGCGGTCGAGGAGCTGCACGAGATCAAGGAATTCCTCGAGAACCCCAAGAAGTTCCAGGCGCTTGGGGCGAGGATTCCCACAGGCGTGCTCTTATACGGGCCGCCCGGCACCGGCAAGACGCTGCTCGCGCGTGCGGTCGCCGGCGAGGCCGGGGTTCCGTTCTTCTCGATCTCGGGCTCTGACTTCGTAGAGATGTTCGTCGGCGTGGGCGCGTCACGCGTGCGCGACCTCTTCGAGCAGGCAAAGCAGAACAGCCCCTGCATCATCTTCATGGACGAGATCGACGCGGTCGGGCGTCACCGCGGCGCCGGTCTTGGCGGCGGACACGACGAGCGCGAGCAGACGCTCAACCAGCTGCTCGTCGAGATGGACGGCTTCGAGGCCAAGGACAACATCATCATGATCGCCGCCACCAACCGTCCGGACATCCTGGACCCCGCGCTGCTGCGCCCGGGCCGCTTTGACCGCCAGATCGCCGTCGACCGACCTGACCGCAAGGGCCGGGCGAAAATTCTCGAGGTACACACGCGAGGCAAGCCGCTCGCGAAGGTGATCGACATCGACGCGCTCGCGGGTCAGACGCCCGGCTTCACCGGCGCGGACCTCTCCAACCTGATCAACGAGGCGGCGCTTCTCGCCGCGCGCACCGGTAGGCGCGAGATCGGCCAGGACGAGCTGGAGGAGGGGATCATGCGCGTGATCGCGGGTCCCGAGAAGAAGACCCGAGTGATGAGCGAGAAGGAGCGCAAGATCACCGCCTACCACGAGATGGGCCACGCGCTGGTGAGCCACTTCCTCGAGCACTCAGACCCCGTGCACAAGATCTCGGTGATCTCGCGCGGCCAGGCGCTCGGCTACACGATCTCGATGCCCCAGGAGGACCGCTTTCTGACCACGCGCGCGGAGCTGCACGACGCGATGGCGATGACGCTCGGCGGCCGCGCCGCGGAGGAGCTCGTCTTTGGTGAGATCACAACCGGCGCCTCCAACGACCTCGAGAAGGTCACCGCCACCGCAAAGCAGATGGTGATGCGCTTCGGCATGAGCGAGAAGCTCGGTCCGCGCGTTTTCGGCCACGACCACGGCATGCCGTTCCTCGGCCGCGAGTTCTCCGCGGAGCCCGACTACTCCGACGAGATCGCGCGCGAGATCGACGACGAGGTTCGCCGCATCATCGAATCCGCGCACCAGCGCGCGAGGGACATCCTCGCCGAGCACCAGCAGGACCTGGTCAAGATCTCCGAAATCCTCGTCAAGAGAGAGACGATCGAGAAGGAGGAGTTCCTCGCGCTGCTCGAGGGCAAAACCGAGCAGGAGGTGTTCGGCGCGGAGGAGGTCAAGCCCGAGCTGCCGGCGGGGCCGCCGGTTGCGCCCGACCGCGCGCCTGAGCGCGAAGCGCCACGGCCGATTCCGCGGCCGGGCCTCGCGGGTGGCACCGCCGAGATGCGCGGCTCGCCGCCCCGGCGCCCACGGCTGAGCTGATGCGTCCCGCGCGGGCGACCGCGTGCGGCGAGCAATCGCGGGGCCGCCCTCGCACTTGACCGGGCCAGCGCCCGCGGGCGAGCTTCGCCTGATGGGCGTGCTCAACGTGACGCCGGACTCGTTCTCCGACGGCGGGCGCTTCGTGGCGCCCGACGCGGCGATCGAGCACGGCCGAACACTGTTCGCCGAGGGGGCGGACATCGTGGACGTCGGCGGCGAGTCCACGCGCCCCGGCGCGCTCGCCGTCGAGACCGCCCAGGAGCTCGAGCGTGTGGTGCCCGTAATCGAGGGTCTGCGCGCAGCGGCGCCCGCGGCGCGCATCTCGATTGACACGTCCAAGGCGCCGGTGGCGCGTGCGGCGCTCACCGCCGGTGCGAAGTTCGTCAACGACGTGAGCGCCTTTCGCGCCGATCCGCGGATGGCCGCGCTCGTGGCCCAAAGCGGCGCGGAATGCTGCCTGATGCACATGCAGGGCGAGCCGCGCACGATGCAGCTTGCGCCGCGCTACGACGACGTCGTGGACGATGTGAAGGCGTTCCTGTACGAGCGCTTGCAGTTTGCTGTGCGCGAGGGCGTGCGCGAGCAGCAGATCCTGCTGGACCCCGGGATTGGCTTCGGCAAGACCGTCGAGCACAACCTCGAGCTGCTGCGCCGCTTGGACGAGTTTTCACAGCTCGGGCGACCGATCGTGATCGGGACCTCGCGCAAGAGCTTTCTCGGCCGCGTCGCCGCGCGCGCGCGAGGCCTGTCGGAGCCCCTTGACAGCGACCGACGCCTGCCGGGCACGATTGCCTCCAACGTGCTCGCGCTCGAGCGTGGGGCGAGCGTATTCCGCGTCCATGACGTGGCCCCGGTACGCGATGCGCTCGCGGTCGCGGCTGCTACGTTGGGCGCCACATGGAAGGCGAGGAGCACAGCGAAGACGCCGACGAGCTAGACGACGAGCGCGACCGCCTCGAGGATGATGGCGAAGAAAGCGCCGAAGCGGTAACGATCGAGATCAGTGGACTGTCGCTGTACACGCATCACGGCGTCAGCGAGGCCGAGCGCGAGGTAGGCCAGCGGCTCGTGCTCGACCTGCGCCTCGACGTCGGGCAGACCGACGCCACCGTGACAGACGCGATCGAGGACACGATCGATTACAACGAGGTCTGCCAGCTGGTGGCGCTGATCGCACAGCAGCGATCGCACCGCACGCTCGAGCGCCTGTGCGGGGCGATCGCCAACCGGTTGCTGGCCGACTACGAGCTCGAAGCGGTGTGGGTGAAGGCGACCAAGCCCGAGCCGCCAATCGCGCTCCCGGTCGACGAGGTGTCGGTCGAGGTGTGGCGGGAGGCCGACGGATCGCAGTAGGCTCCCGACGCAACCGACAGAGGGGACGCGACATGAGTGAGGCCGGACTGATGGCCACCGCAGACCGCCTGCGCGCCGCGATCGAAGGCGGCGACATAGACGCCGCCGGCGAGCTGCTCGCGGACGACATCGTCTTTCACAGCCCGGTCACGTTTCACCCGTTCATCGGGCGCGACACCGTAACCCGGCTGCTCGGCGAGGTCGCTCAGGTATTCGAGGACTTTCGCTACGTCGACGAGCTGTCAAACGGGCCGACGCACGGGCTCGTCTTCCGCGCCCGCGTTGGCGACCGCGAGATCGAGGGCCTCGACCTGCTGCGCCTCGACGACGAGGGTTTCGTCGCCGATTTCACGGTGATGCTGCGCCCGATGTCGGCGCTGGTGCCGTTCGCGCAGGCGATGGCCGAGCGCGCGCAGGCGGCGGGCCTGCACACAACGCGCCAGTAGCCCGCCGCCGGCCGCCGACGCGCGGTGCGCGTTGCGTCGCCGCGGCAGTCCGGCGCAGGCGCTCAGACGTTTCCGTCGCCGTCGCTGGGGCCGCCGTTGTTGTCGCTGTCGTGGTCGCCGCCGTTTTGCTGGGGGATGCCCGAGGATCCTCCGGGAGCCGCCGGCGCCGTGGTCGCCGGCGGGCTGGGCGCAGGTGCCGAGGAAGTGTGCGGTGGCGGGGCGGTGGCGACCGGCGTGCTGTGCGTCGTTTTGGCGTGTTCGGGGCCGCTGGCGCGGGCGGGCGGTGCTGCGGGCGTCGCCGGCGCAACGGTCGTGGCCGGCGTCGGCGCCGGGGTGCTCGTCGCGGCGTGTGTGCTTGCCGGCGTGCTCGTCACGTGGGCGTGCGAGCCCGGCGAGGCCGGGCGGTGCGAGTGAGACGCGGTCGTGGAGGTGGTCGCGGCCTGGGCGGCTGCCTTTGCAGCGGTGCTCGCGGGCGTCGAGTGCGTGGTCGAGCTGCCGCACCCGGTCGCAGCGATTGCAAACGCGGCTCCCGCGATCGACAGCAGCGCCGCAGGCCGCGTGGCGCGGCGCCGGAACGTAGTCGGTGGGTGTGTCGTCGCTGGTGACATCCTCGCCAGCTCAGACTCCGGCGGTCGCGATTTCTTTCACGACGCGCAACGGCGGGCCCGCCCAGCGCACGCCCTCGTCGAGTGGCAGCGCCGCGAGCGCGTCGCTGAGGCGCTCGCCGGTGGGAACGCGCAGCTCGAAGTCGAGCTCCAGCGCTGGGATCAGCACAAACCGCCGATGCAGCAGCTGCGCGTGGGGAACCCACATGCGCTCGACGCGCAACTGCAGGTCGCCCAACAGCAGCACGTCGATGTCGATCGCGCGCGGGCCGTGGCGCACGCCGGTCCCGCGGCCGAGTCCCCGCTCGAGCTCCTTGACCGCGTCGAGCAGCTCCAGCGGCTCGAGCGATGTCCGCACCCGAACGCACGCGTTGAGGAAGTTCGCCTGCTGGCGTATCTCGCCCACCGGGTCTGTGTCGTAGGTCGAGGATGAAGCGAGCACCTGCACGCGCGCCGCCGGCAACGCATCGACCGCCGCCTGCAGGTGAGCGCGGCGCTCGCCCACGTTGGAGCCGAGCCCGAGCAGGCCCACGCGCGTGTCCATAGCGCCCAGACGCTATCGCCGCCGGTGCGCGGGCGCCCACGAGGCTGCCGCACGCGGGGTCCGGGCGCGCGGCGCAGCAGGCGGGCGCGCACGCGACGCGACGCTCAGGCGCTAGCCGCTGCGTGCCAGCTGGCCAGATCGAGCAGCGTGGCCGCCGACACGTCGCGTCCATGTGCCGACAACACACACATGTGGCCGTCGCGCACCCACGTGACGACAGCTCTGCCGCTCTGCGTGAACAGCCGGTAGGACACGCCGCCGCGGGTCGCGATGGTGCCTCCCGTCACGCCCGGCGCCGAGCCGCCGCCGACGATCGCATAGCCAACGCGCTCACCCTTGCGGTCGCTGTAGAACACCGTGGTGATTGGCCGTCCGCCGAGCCGATCGGCACGCGCCCCGGTGGATCGCCAGCCGAGGCTGTCCTCCCAGTACGGGAAGTAGACACCGTCCACGGCCGCAGCCAGGGTGGCGCGGTGCGTCTGGCTGTGCGACGGCGCAGAGGCCGTCGCCGGCAACAGCGTCAGCGCCGCTGTGGCGCGCAGCGTCGGCACGGACGTGCCCGTGCCGCCGACACTCAGCGCGATCGCGAGCGCGACGGCGGCCGCTGCGACAGCGCCGCCGACGGCCACCAGTCGCGGCGTAAGCCCGCGTGCGAACACGCCGGCTACGCGAGCTCCGAGCGTGCGCCGACGGTTGTGCTGCGCGACCATCGCGTTCACGTCTGCATGAAGTGACGCGGGCGCGCGCACATCGATCGAGCGGACGAACTCGACCAGCTCGCTCTCGGTTTCGGGGCGTTTGTGCGTCATGTCAGCTCACTACCGCCTAAGACTCCGCGCCCCGCGGTTTAGTTCCCATGGGCGCGGGCGCGCATGACATCGTGCGTTTCGGGCTCACCGCGTGTTTCGGCCTGGCCGGCGCTTCGCGCGCTCGGGCGGCGATCGGACTCGCGTACCGGCGGCGTGCTGTCGGCGCCAAGACGCTCGGCGACCTGCTTGCGCGCGCGAAACAGGCGCGTAGTGATCGTCGCCTCGCGCACGCCCAGCGCTCGCGCGGCCTCGCGGTAGGACAGGCCCACGACGTCCACCGCGACGAGCGCGTCCCTGAAGTCCTCGGGCAGCTGTGCGATCGCGCCGTACACCTCCTGGATCTCGATCGCCTCGTCGGGGCGCGCGATTGGCTTTGAGTCCGGTGTCACGACGTCCTCGAGCGTAGCCACGGTCTGCGGCCGCCGCGCAGCCGTGCGCCGGCTCGTGAGGAACGTGTTGCGCAGCACGCGAAGAAGGTAGTAGAGCTCGTCGTCGCCTTTGAGCACGCGCGGGCGCGACAGCACGCGCGCGAACGTCTCCTGTACGAGATCGTCGGCATCCTCGCGCGAGCCGCACAGACCCCACGCGGCGCGGTAGAGGCGGTCGATGTGCTGGCTCAGCGAGTCTGGATCCAGGATGCGCATTGCACGCGGCGGCGGCCGCCACCCGGTGGCACCGTCTCGCCGCCATTGCCGAGAGTAGCGCCGGGAAGGATCGCGGCGCCGTGGCGTCTGGTTAGGCGATGCCGGTTGACGGGCACGCGAGGCGGTGGCGGCGGTGGTTGTTTCTTTGCCTCGCGGCCGTGCTCGGTGCCGCGGTGGTGGTCATGCCCGCGCTCGCCAGCTCGGAAGGCGGCCCCATCGAAGCCAGGGGCACTGGACCTTTCGAATGGTCTCCGATGTCCGTGAGCGTCAGCTCGGGTGGCCAGGTGACGATGAAGAATCCTAGTTCGTCCACTGCCCATGGCGTGTTCTGGAGTGGGGGACCCGCCACGCCGACCTGCGCGGGCGTCCCTGGAGCGTCGTCCGGGCAGCCGAGCTTCGCGACAAGCTGGAGCGGCACGTGCACGTTCGCCAAAGCCGGCGAATACACGTTCTACTGCACCGTTCACGGCCCCTCGATGAGCGGCAAGGTGATCGTCAACTCCTCCGGCGAAACGACCGTGACAACCACCTCCACGTCGACTCCGGGCTACCCGCCGCCGGCGAACCCGGGTGGCGGCGGCAACGCTCCCTACCCGGGCTACGAAGCGGGTAGCCAGCAACCTGTGCACAGCGCGCTGGCCCTGCTGGCGGGGAGCACGGCAAACGCCGTGAAGGTGGCCGCACGCCAGCACGGCCACGTGGTGCGTGGCTCGGTGGTGATCTCCCCCGCCGGCGAAGGCGCACGCCTGCAGATAGACCTACTCGTCCGCTCAGCGGTGCTGGCCCGCGCCGGCCACGGCGCGCTGGTGAAGATCGGCCGGCTCGTTGTGTCTCATGTCCACGCCGGCGCAGTGAGCTTCTCGGTAGCGCTGTCGCGCACGGCGCGCGAGGCGCTCGCGCGCCACCGCCGCCTCGCCGTGTCTGTGCGCGTCGCGCTTCAAGCGGCCGGCGCCAAACCGGTCACGGTCACCCGCGCTGTGCTCTTGCGACCATGAGGCGCGCGATCACCCGCGCGACGGCGAAGATCTTCAGGCGGCTGGCTGGGCGAGCCACTCAGCCGGCAGAACCCCGGACGGCACAGCTCCCACCATGCGCGGGAAGTAGCGCGCCAGGCGCGCGGCAGGACGGCCGTCGACCATCGGTCGCACGTCGCCGATCGTCATCAGCAGGCGTATCGTCGAGCCGATCTGGAGGTCTGCGGCGTTGGGCTGCTCGCCGCCCATCAAGCCCTCCTGCATCCATCCCTCGATGCGCCGGAGCTGCTCGGGCAGCGCCGCGATATCGGCTCGGGCCGCCTCGTCGGTGGCCTTGTTTTTCCTCGCCATCAGGCGCGCGGTGAGCGGCATCGCCGGGCGCATCAGCGCGGGGCGCAGCGGCAGCTTCGCCTCGGCGGCGTAGCTCTCCATCGCCCCGGGGCGGCGCAGAAACGCGGCGTCGATCAGGCGTCGAGGCACGCTCTGGAAGACCTCATCGCCCCAGCGCTCGGCGTCGAGCACCTTGTCGTGGGCCGGGTCGTCGCGCGCGGGCAGCAGAGGCGGCGAGGCCACGACCGAGTCGAGCCGGCGCATGATCGTGCGCGAGCCGACGAGCCGCTCGCCGTCCAGCCGCATTCCTGGCACCGTGGTCCCGCCCCAGCGCAGCGGGCCGACCACGACCGGCGCGATCGGCAAGAGCTCCACGCGGGCGTAGTCGATGCCCTTCAGCGCGAGCGCCGCTTCGACCGCTGCGCACGGGTGCGACCCGGGCAGGACGTACAACGTTGGGCGACTGGGCATGTCGCGAGGATAATGCTCGCGCATGCTGCTCGTCGTCGACGTCGGCAACACCCAGACCCATTTCGGGATCATGCGCGGCGACGAGCTGCTCGAGCACTGGCGCTTTGCCACCGTCAGATCCTCGACCGCCGATCAGCTCGGGGCCGCGCTGCGCAACCTGCTCGACCTGCGCGGGTACGCGTTTGCCGACCTCGACGGATCGATCGTGTCCTCGACCGTGCCCCAGCTCGAGCCCGAGTGGCTGGCGATGGCCGAGCGCTACCTCGGCCATCGCATGCTCGCGGTTGGGCCAGGAACCAAGACCGGGCTCGCGATCCGCTACGACAACCCACGCGAGATCGGCGCCGACCGCCTTGTCAACGCGGTCGCGATGCGGGAGCGCTTCGGCGGGCCGGCGGTGTGCGTGGACTTCGGCACCGCCACCACGTTCGACGTGATCTCAGACCAAGGCGAGTACCTCGGCGGCGCGTTGATGACCGGAATCGAGATTTCCCTGGAGGCGCTCACCGAGGCGGGCGCGCGCCTGCCGAAGGTCGAGCTCGCCCCGCCCAAGAGTGTGATCGGCAAGAACACCATCGACGCGATCCGCTACGGCGTCGTCTACGGCTACGCCGGCGCGATCGACGCGATCCTGCGTCGCCTCTACAAGGAGCTCGGCACCGACGCGGACGTGATCGCCACGGGAGGGCTGTCGGGCCTGGTCGTGCCCTACACCGAGGAGATCGACGAGGTCGACGACCTGCTCACGCTCACGGGGCTGCGGCTGCTCTACGAACGCAACAGCTGAGCGCACAGCCGCGCCGTTGCACTGTCACGCCTCTCATTGCGGCGTTGCGATGTAGCGCTGCCCGCCGTGCAGCAGAACAGTCGTGGCTCGGACCAGGTCGTGCACCCGGACCTCACCGCGCGTGGTTACGGTGATCGTTGCATTGCAGCGGTCCTGTACCGACACCGCCGCGCCGTGCAACGTCGTGACGCTGAATCGTCCGCGCACCGAGAACGCGCCGCGGCCGGCGAGGTTCAAACCACCGAGCCTCGTCTGAGCTCCAGCTGTGCAGCTCGCGCTCGGTCGTGGATCCACTATTTCGAGGTCGGCCACACCGAGCGTCCTGCTTCCCTGATGCACGCGGAAAAGCCCGCCCGCGATCTCCTCCGACTGCACCGCGCCATGCGGGGTTTCGACGAACAGGCGCAGCGCTCCGCGTCTGGCGTCGATCAGCGAGCCGATCAGCAGCTGCCGTCTGCGGCGGAGTCTGCGGGTGTGGCCGCCTGGCGTCGTCACCAGCACGACGCCACTCACCGGCGCCGCAATCGCGAACCGGCCAAACAATCGTCGGGAGATTCTTTCCTCTTTGGACGGCGACACCCCCACCATCGGAGCGGGGAAAGGACGCCGGGGTGTGCGCGCCGTGCGCGGTTCTGCGAGTTCCGGCGGCGCAGCCGGAAGCGGAGCAAGCCAGGTGGCCGTCAGCGCGGCGGCGAATTTTTTGCCTGCGCTGATGATCGACGCCGCGATGTGATCCTCGCCGGCCTTCGTCCCGACGTATTCGAAGCTGGCTTCACCCGCCTGGTTTGTCCGAACCACGGCTGTCTGCGGGTTTGCGCCGCTCACCGTGAACCTGACCGCAAGGCCTGCGACGGCGGGTTCGTGGGTCGAGGCCGTGAGGGTGATCGGTCCGCCCGTCGTGTGTTCGAGGAACGTGTCGGTGAGCGTAAGCGGATTGGGTGGTGTGTTGATCGTGCTGTCGACGCCCGTCGTCGTTCCGCTGCGGTTCGCCGCGACCAGCCGGAAGTGATAGGTGCTTGTGGGGCTGAGTCCCGCCACCGATGCGGTCGCGGCGACGCGGCCTTCGCCGCCGGCCGAGAGCGAACATGGCGCCGAGCCTCCATAGGCCTCGGTCGCGCCGTACTGGAATTCGCAATGCGTGATTTCTGCGCCGAACGAGGCGATGTCGCCGTTGAGCGTCGCGCTAGTGCGGGTGACACCCGTCGGAAGGCCCGTCGAGACGAGCAGCGGCTGGGGCAGCGTCCGCGCCGTCGCGTCGGTCGTTTCCACGAGGCCTTCGCTGTCGGCGATGAACAGGCGAAAGTGCAGTGTCTGGTTCGGTTGCAACCCGGTTATCCGAGCCGACACCGGCACCGGCCCGGACCCCTCGCTCGGCGTTGGCGAGCATGGGGCGGCTTCGCCATACGCCGTCGTTGGGCCGAATTCAAATTCGCACCCCGTCAGTTCAGCTCCGTTGGCATTTACGATGGCGTTGAGCGTGACGGCCTTCGTCGTCGCTGCGGTCGCTTCGCGCAGCGCAATCGTCGGGGGAGGCAGGTGCGTCTGGACGGTTTTGTCGGCGCCGCTGGTGCTCCCGCCCGAGTTGGCGGCGGTAAGCCGGAAGTGCACGGTTGCGCGTGGCGCAAGTCCCCCGATCGCCGCCGTGACGACAACCGGGCCACGAGTCGCTGGAGAGCCAGTGCATAGCACGGTGCTTCCGTACGCCGACGTCGGCCCGTATTCGAACTGACAGCGCGTCGCGGGTGCTCCGTTAAGTTCGACGGTCCCGGCGAGCGTCGCGCCGCTGCTGGTGATCTGCGCCGCGGACGACGTGAAAACTGCCGGCGGGAATGGCGGTGTGTGGAATGAGTTGTCCGCCCCCTCGGCCGTGCCGGCCTGATTGGTCGCAACGGTGCGAAAGTGGATCGTCGAGTTCGGCGTCAGGCCGCTCAGCGCCGACGAGACGACGACCGGGCCAAACCCTTGGCCTGGTGCCGGCGTGCAGACTGCTAGGTGCCCATAGCTTGGGCTTGGCCCGTATTCGAATGCGCACCCCGTCACTTCGCTCCCGTTGGGCGTCACGGAGCCAATGAGCTGCGCGGTGGTCTGGGTGATCGCCGACGCTTCACCGGTCACGACGAGCGCTCGTGCGAGATAGCTCTGGCCGGCGAGGAGTGTCACAGCCTTGCGTAGCACGAAGTCCTCGATTCGCACCCGGCCTCTGACCACACGCGTGAACGTGCCGTCGCAGCGGTCGGTGACGGAATAGATCGTGCCGCGCACCGTTGCGGCGCTGTACTCCCCGCGCGTCGTGAAGTGGCCGTGCACGACTGCCTTCAGGAGACCGAGCACCCTGGCGCTGAGGTGCGCGCGCGCAATGTTTGCCCCCTTGCCGAGCCTCGCGCAGCGCACGCGGGTCGGCGAGTGAATGATGTCGAGCTCGGTCAGCCCCCGCTGTTGGCGTCGCTGAAGCACCTTGAAGATGCCCGCTTCGAACTCGCCTGTTTGAACAACGCCGCTCGTGGCGGTGGCCATGGTGAGCCTCACGACTCCGTGCGTTGTGTCGAGCTCGGAGCCGATGGGAATCTGTCGGGGGCTGGTCAAAGGGACGAAGCCGACCCCCTTGGCAGAGCTCGCCGCCGATCGCGCAACGGCGGTCATCGCGGTGCCCGGGAGCTTCACGAGCACGGTGCCCTTCACGCGGAAGGCGTCGAAGCGCGCCCCCAGCACTGGCGCTGCAACCGCTGCCGACCCGGGCCGGCCGGCGCCGGCGCCCTGCGCGCCGGAAGTCCAAGCCTGGCACGCGACCAACGCAAGCAAAACCCCGAGCGCCAGCTCGGGGCGAAGACCCGGGCGAGTCGGGTGCTCGCGCATCTTGGGCGGGAGTATCTCGCGCGCGCGTCACAGGCGAGCGCCGGGTCGCGGAGCGCCCATAATGAATCGATGGCGCAGCCGCGGCGACTGACCGACGCGTGGATGCTCGGCGAGCTGCGGGTGCCCAACCGCGTTCTGCTGGCGCCGCTGGCCGGCATCGGGAACTGGTTCGTGCGCCTGCAGGCCAAGCGCTACGGGGCGGGGATGGCCGTGTCGGAGATGGTCTCCTCGCACGCGATCTATCACGGAAACGCCAAGACGTGTACGGAGATGCTGCGTATCGACGAGCGCGAGCGCCGCACCGGGCCGGTGGCGATCCAGCTTTTCGGCGAAGACCCGACTGTCATGCGCGCGGCCGCCGGCCACGTGGCGCGCGCGGGCGCAGACGCCATCGACATCAACATGGGGTGCCCGGTGCCGAAGGTGCGCAAGACCGGCGCCGGCGCCGAGCTGCTCGCCGATCCCGAGCGCGCGGTCGCGGTCGCTGAAGCCGCCGTCGACGGCGCGGTGACCGATGGGCGGCGCCTGCCGGTGACGGTCAAGCTGCGCTGCGGGCTGCGGCGCGGCGACCACAGCGGCATCGCGCTCGCCCACCGCCTCGTCGCCGAGGCAGGCGTGTGCGCGATCACGATCCACCCCCGCTCGGCCGAGGTACACCACAAGGGCTCGCCCGACTATGCGATCGTCGGCGATCTCGCTCGCTCGCTACCCGCGCCGGTCATCCTCACGGGCGGGCTCGACAGCGCGCCGCGCGTGCACGAGGCCTTCGAGGCGACGGGCGTGGACGCGGTGATGCTCGCGCGCGGCGCCCTTGGCAACCCGTGGCTGTTCGACGCGCTCCTCGGCGGCCCCAGCAATGAGCCCACACGCGCCCAGGTCGTCGCTGAGCTGCAGTGGACGATCGCGCGCGCGATCGAGCACCTCGGCGAGCCGCGCGCGACGCGCTACCTGCGCAAGTTCTACCCGTGGTATGTCGAGCGCCTGGGGCTGTCGCGCGAGGCCCAGCGCCAGCTGCAGGCCGAGCTTCAGACAGCCGACACGATCGCGGACGCGCGGGGGCTGCTCGACGCCGCCGTGGCCGCCGCCGCGTTCGCGCAGCCGCAGCTCGCGGCGGCCTCCTGAGGCTTTCAGCGGCCGCTCTGGCCCCCGCTATACTGCTGCGCTCGCCAGCAGCCAACGCCCGTGCTTCTCCCCGCTCACGAGGCGGGGTTTTGCGTGGTCGGGGCGGATATCGAAACCCCAGCGAGGGTCACATGCCCAAAGACGTAATCCTCACCCCGGAAGGCCAGCAGAAGCTCAAGGACGAACTCGAAGTGCTCTCCACCGAGCGCCGGCGCGAAGTCGCTGAGCGCATCAAGGAGGCGCGCGAGTTCGGCGATATCAGCGAGAACTCCGAGTACGACGACGCCAAGAACGAACAGGCGATGCTCGAGAGCCGCATCGCGGCGCTGCAGGAGAAGCTCAGGCTCGCGACCGTGATCCAGACCGAGGAGCTCTCCACCGACGTCGTGCAGATCGGCTCGGTGGTGCACGTCAAAGACGAAAAGACCGGCAAGTCGGTGAAGTACACGATCGTCGGCTCGGCCGAGTCCAAGCCCCAGGAACACAAGCTCTCAAACGAGTCCCCGGTGGGACGCGCGCTGATCGGGCGCAAACGCAACGAGACCGTCGCCGTAAAGGTTCCGCGCGGTCCCGCGCGCAAGCTGAAGATCACCAAGATCGACGTCGGGCTGAAGTAGGCTCGGCGCCGATGAGCGCAAGCGAGGAGCCGCCCGCCGACGGCGGGCCTGCTCGCCATGGCCTACCCGAGCTGATCGCGGAGCGCCGGGCGAAGGGCGAGCGCGTGCGCGCCGAAGACGAGCGCGCGTTTCCCTACACATTCGCCGCGGCCGAGCCGATCGCACAGATCCTCGGCGCCTACGAGCACCTGCAGGCCGGCGAGGAAACCGAGGACGAGCACCGCGTCGCCGGCCGGCTGACCGCACGCCGCGAGGGCGGCGGGGCTGCGTTCATGGACCTCGTCGACCGCAGCGGCAAAATCCAGCTGCACGCCCGGCGCGACGTGCTGGGTGACGAGGCCTTCGAGCGCCTCACGTCGCTGGATCTCGGCGATCTGCTGGGCGTCGACGGCGCGGTGCTGCGGTCGCGGCGGGGCGAGCTGTCGCTGCGCGTGGACGACTTCCGGCTGCTGGCCAAGGCCCTGCGCCCGCCGCCGGACAAGCGCGGGGGGCTCAGCGACGTGGAGACGCGCTACCGCCACCGCGAGCTTGACCTGATCGCAAGCGAGGACGCGCGCAAGGTGTTTGCGGATCGCGCGCGCATCATCGCCGCGGTGCGTGCATACCTCGACGGGGCGGGCTTCATCGAGGTGGAAACGCCGGTGCTGCAGCCGCTCTACGGCGGCGCGCTCGCGCGCCCGTTCACCACGCATCACAACGCGCTCGACCGCACGCTATATCTGCGCATCGCGACCGAGCTGTACCTGAAGCGGCTGCTCGTGGGGGGCCTCGAGAAGGTGTATGAGCTCGGCAAGGACTTCCGCAACGAGGGCGTCTCCACCAAGCACAACCCCGAGTTCACCGTGGTGGAGTTCTATGAGGCCTACGCGGACTACAACGACGAGGCGCTGCGCTTGGAAGAGCTCGCGCGCGCGGCCGCGCGCGCGATTGACTACGACGGGCCGCTGGACTTCGAGACGCGTTGGGCACGGGTGAGCTTTCACGAGGCGATCCGCGAGGCGAGCGGGATCGACCTCGCGGCGACGCCGGACGAGGGCTCGCTGCGCGAGGCCATCGCACAGCGCGGACTGGAGATCTCGACGGCGGACGCGAGCTGGGCGCAGATGGCCGACGACCTGCTCGGCAAGTTCGTCGAGCCGCGCCTGCTGTCACCGACCTTCGTCGTCGACTACCCGGTGGAGCTGTCGCCCTTTGCGCGCGCGCACCGGTCGATCGCCGGGCTTGTCGAGCGCTGGGAGGCATTCGCGGGCGGGATGGAGCTCGCGAACGCGTTTTCCGAGCTCAACGACGCCGACGCGCAGCGCGAGCGCTTCGCCCAGCAGCGCCTCGCGCAGCAGCGCGGCGAGGAGGCGCAGCCCTTCGACGAGGCCTTCCTGCAGGCGCTCGAGCAGGGGATGCCGCCGGCCGGCGGCGTCGGGCTGGGCATCGACCGCCTCGTGATGGCGCTGACCGGGCGCGAATCGATCCGCGAGGTGGTGCTGTTCCCCGCGATGCGTGATTGACGGCGCGACGGCGCGCTCAGCGCGCCAAGACGCCCCACACAGAGGCCGGCGCCGAGTAGGAGCCGTCCTCGGCGCGGAAGCTCGCGAAATTGTCTTCGATCGCGCTGCGCGTGGCGGCGCGGTCGGCGTCTGGCGCGTCTTTGATCGCCCTCGCCAGCGGTCCCGCGAGGCGCATGATCGAGTCCCACACGTCCTCGAAGTCGGCGTAGTGGAACGTGAAGTCGATCGACTCGAGCGTCGGCTCGCCAAACCCCGCCGCGCGCACCAGCTCGACGGTGAGGTCGCGGTCTCCCAGCGCAAAGATCCCCGGGCTGCCCGGCTCGGGCGGCTGCATCTGGCCGCGCTGCACGAGCGTGAGCGCGGGAACCGCCGCCCACGGGTTGCGATCGGGAGTGCGCCACACCGCAAAGCACAGCGGGGCGCCGTCGCGCAGCACGCGGCGCGACTCTTTGAGCGCCTGGCCCGGGTCGGCCATCAGCATGTAGCCGAAGCGGCAGATCACGCAGTCGGCGCTGTCGTCGTCGAAGTCCATGCGTTCGGCATCGAGCACGCGCTGCTCTGTGTTGGCAGCGCCGGAGGCCTGGGCGTTGCGCCGCGCGGCATCGACCATCTCGGGCGCGAAGTCGGTGGAGATCACGCGACCGCTCGAACCCACCCTCTCAGCCACACGCAGGCCGAGGTCGCCGGTGCCGCAGGCGAGCTCCACCACCGTCTGTCCCTGCTGGGCGTCGCAGTTGTCCACCAGCCAGTCGCTCACGGGCGCCGTCTCGCGCAGCAGCCACTCGCGCCTGTCCACCCACCCGGGCGCCATCTCGTCCCAGGTGTCGCGGCTCTGCCGCCGGTATGCGTCGAGGTCCAGTCCCACCCTTTACCTCCCGGTCCGTTTGGCGCCACGCTACCGGCTCTGGCGCGCCCTCGCAGCAGCGGCGAGCGGGAGGTGGCGCGGCGCGCTCCGGCCCGCGTAAACGGGTCTCCGGGGGCGCTTGCGCAGGCGCTTTGGCGCGTTTTGCGCGGGAAAATTCGCCGCCGCCGTCCGTGCGCCCGGGCCTGCTGTCAAGCCTCAAGCTGGCCGCCGTGGCTGACGATCTGACCCTCAGGGGGCCGGGTAGCCGGTTGGTAGACTCACCCAAAGAGGCCTTCGATCGGACAACCCAGCCACGACGCGCCCCGCAGGAAGGAAGCAACATGTTCGAGCGATTCACAGAACGGGCCCGGCAGGTGGTCGTTCTCGCGCAGGAGGAGGCGCGAACGCTCAAGCACAACTACATCGGCACCGAGCACATCCTGCTCGGCCTGCTCCGTGAGGAGGAGGGTCTTGCCGCGCGGGTCCTGGAGAGCTTGGACATCACCGTCGAGCGCGTGCGCGCGCAGGTCGTGCGCATCGTGGGCTCCGGCGAGGAGGTCACCTCGGGCCAGATCCCGTTCACGCCGCGTGCCAAGAAGGTGCTCGAGCTCGCGCTGCGCGAGGCTCTGAGCCTGGGGCACAACTACATCGGCACCGAGCACATCCTGCTGGGTCTCGTGCGCGAGAACGAGGGCGTGGCCGCGCGCATCCTGCTGGACTTCGACGCCGACTCCGAGAAGATCCGCAACGAGGTCATCCGCATGCTGTCCGGCCCCGGAGGACGCCGCCAGGGCGCGTCGGCCGGCGCGGGCGCAGGTGCGGGCGCGGCCTCGGGCGAGGGCAAAAAGTCTTCAAAGCTGCTCGACCAGTTCGGGCGCAACCTCACCAAGCTGGCCGCCGAAAGCAAGCTCGACCCATGCGTGGGGCGCGAGAACGAGATCGAGCGCATCATGCAGATCCTCTCGCGGCGCACCAAGAACAACCCCGTGCTGGTGGGCGAGCCGGGCGTTGGCAAGACGGCTGTCGTCGAGGGGCTGGCGCAGCGCATCACCAGCGCCGAGGTGCCGGAGCTGCTCAAGAACAAGCAGATCTACACGCTTGACCTCGCGGCGCTGGTCGCCGGCTCCAAGTACCGCGGCGAGTTCGAGGAGCGGCTGAAGAAGGTGATGAAGGAGATCACCCAGCGCGGCGACATCATCCTGTTCATCGACGAGCTCCACAACCTCGTGGGCGCGGGCGCCGCGGAGGGCGCGATCGACGCCGCCTCGATCCTCAAGCCGGCCCTGGCGCGCGGTGAGCTGCAGACGATTGGCGCGACCACCCTCGAGGAGTACCGCAAGTACCTCGAGCGCGACTCTGCGCTGGAGCGCCGCTTCCAGCAGATCCGCGTGGAGGAGCCCACGATCGACCAGACGGTGGAGATCCTCAAGGGCCTGCGCGACCGCTACGAGTCACACCACAAGGTGCAGATCACAGACGAGGCGCTGCGCGCCGCGGGCGAACTGGCCAGCCGCTACATCTCCGACCGCTTCCTGCCCGACAAGGCCATCGACCTGATCGACGAGGCCGCTTCGCGCATGCGCATCAAGTCGATGACCTCGCCGCCCGCCAACCGGGAGCTCGAGGACGAAGTGGAGACCACGCGGCGCGAAAAGGAGGCCGCGATCGAGGCGCAGGAGTTCGAGAAGGCGGCCGCGCTGCGCGACAAAGAGCGCAAGCTGACAAACAAGAAACGCGAGCTCGAGCAAGAGTGGGAATCGGGCGAGTCCGGCGAGCGCCCCTCGATCGGCGAGGAGGAGATCGCTGACATCGTCTCGATGTGGACCGGCATACCCGTGTTCAAGCTCACCGAGGCCGAGACGCAGAAGCTGATGCGCATGGAGGACGAACTGCACAAGCGCGTGATCGGGCAGCACCCCGCGATCGAAGTGATCTCAAAGGCGATCCGCCGTTCGCGCGCCGGGCTGAAGGACCCCAAGCGCCCCACCGGCTCGTTCATCTTCCTCGGCCCCTCCGGCGTGGGCAAGACGGAGCTTGCGCGCACGCTCGCGGAGTTCTTGTTCGGCGACGAGGACGCGATGATCCGCATCGACATGTCGGAGTACATGGAGAAGCACGCGGTCTCGCGCCTGGTCGGCTCGCCGCCCGGCTACATCGGCTACGACGAGGGCGGTCAGCTCACAGAGGCGGTGCGGCGCAAGCCCTACAGCGTGCTGTTGCTCGACGAGATCGAGAAGGCGCACCCCGACGTGTTCAACATCCTCCTGCAGATACTCGAGGACGGCCGCCTGACCGACGCGCAGGGCCGCACGGTGGACTTCCGCCACGCGATCGTGATCATGACCTCGAACATCGGTGCGGCCGAGATCGCGCGCAACACGCCGTTGGGCTTTGCCGTCTCCGAGGATGAGACCGGCATCACCTACGACGACATGAAGGCGCGCATCATGGGCGAGCTCAAGAAGGTCTTTCGCCCGGAGTTCCTCAACCGCATCGACGACGTGATCGTCTTTCACAAGCTGCAGAAGGACGAGATCAAGCAGATCGTCGAGCTGCTGCTGCTGCGCATCCGCGAGTCGATGGCCGAGCGCGAGCTGCAGCTGGAGCTCACCGGAGAGGCCAAGGACATGCTTGTGGAGAAGGGCTGGGACCCGGCCATGGGCGCGCGGCCGCTGCGCCGCGCGATCCAGCGCTACGTCGAGGACCCGCTCGCGGACTTCGTGCTGCGCGAGGAGCTCGTGCCGGGGGCGACTGTCGTGATCGACCCGTCGCCCGAGGACGGCGAGGTGCGCCTGTCGGTGGTCAAGCCCAAGAAGCAGAAGACGCCGGTCGGCGTCGGCGCCGAGGGCGGTGGCGAGGAGCTCTCCGAGGGCGACCCCGACGTTCCCGAGCCCGACCAGCCGCAGCTGCCCGAGTCGGGCGAGCAGTAGCAGCAAGACGTGGCGCAGCCGCACACGCCGGCCGCCGCGGCTGGCGTGACGCGCATCCGCGGCGCCACCCAATCAGACCTGCACGCCGTGCTCGCGCTGTGGCGGCGCGCTGCGGCGCTGCCCACCGTGGGTGAAACCACGGAGTCGCTCGCGCGGCTGATCGTCCGTGACCCGGGCGCGCTGTTGGTCGCCGAGGCCGACGGCCGGCTCATCGGCGCGGTGATCGCCGCGTGGAACGGCTGGAGGGGTAGCTTCTATCGGCTCACGGTCGAGCCGAGCATGCGGCGACGCGGTGTCGCCACGCTCCTCGTGCGCGACGGGGAGCGGCGCCTGCGCGAGCTGGGCGCGCTCAGGGTCGACGCGATCGTTGACTGCGGCGATCAGGTTGCGAGGGCCGCGTGGCGTGCGCTGGGCTATGAGCGCCAGAGCAGCCGAGGACGGTTTGTGCGCAACTTCACGCCTGGCTGAGCCCTGGCAAGACCGCCTGGTTGCGTGCACCCGGCCTGAACAGGGCCGAGTGCGCGCCAGCGCGCGGGTACGCCGAGTGGAGCCTCCCCTACATCCGTCCGTTGGCGCGCGCGCGCCGTCGAGACCGCACTTCGGCTTGCCGATTCGCACTGCACTCCCGGCTTCGCGTAGCTGTCTTGGTACCCCGAGCCCTTCGCGGAGCCCCCTCTGCCGGGGCGCCTGAAATATGGGCCCCGGCAATTTTTTGGCGTTCGTGCTCTGGCCGCTCGCGCGGCGCGTGAAAGCGCCGTCCCCACCGGCGCCTAACCTCAAGCGCTTGGCAGCTGACGTCGTGTATTCGTGCTCGCAGTGCGGTTGCTCGTCCGCGCAGTGGCACGGGCAGTGCCCGCAGTGCGGTGAATGGAACACGCTCGTCGAGCAGGCGCGACCCAGCGCCGCTGCGCGCGCGGGCCGGTCGCGCCCGCGCGGCGGCGAGCGCGCGGGCGCGCGCGAGCTGCGGGCGCTGCCGCTGCGCGAGGTCCCGGCAGCGGCGACGCGCCGGCTGTCGACCGGCATCGGCGAGCTCGACCGCGTGCTCGGCGGAGGCGTCGTTCCGGGGTCGCTGGTGCTGCTCGGCGGCTCGCCGGGAATCGGCAAGTCGACGCTGACCAACATGGTCCTCGGGCACCTGCAGCAAAGCGGCCATCGCACGCTGTACGTGAGCGGCGAGGAGTCCGCCGAGCAGGTCCGGCTGCGCGCCGAGCGTCTGGGCGCTGCCGCCCTGGAGGTGCCCATCGTCGCCGAGACAGACCTCGACGGCGTGCTCGCCACGCTCGCCGCACACCAGCCCGCCGTGTGCGTGATCGACTCCGTGCACACGCTGCACGCGGCCGCGCTCGGGGGCGCGCCGGGCTCGGTCGGGCAGGTGCGCGAGGTGGCTGCGCGGATCATGGAGCTCGCCAAGGAGCGCCACATCGCGGTGATCCTCGTGGGGCACGTGACCAAGGACGGGGCGCTCGCCGGGCCGCGCGTGCTCGAGCACGTGGTCGACTGCGTGCTGCAGTTCGAGGGCGAGCGCGAGCGCCCCTACCGCGAGCTTCGCGCGCTGAAGAACCGCTTCGGTTCGACAAACGAGGCCGGTCTGTTCGAGATGCGCCAGGGCGGGCTCGTAGAGGTGCTCGACGCCTCGGCGCGTTTCGTCGCCGAGGCCACCACGGCGCCCGGCAGCGTGGTGCTGGCGGCGATGGAGGGGTCGCGGCCGCTGCTGGTCGAGGTGCAGGCGCTCGTCGCCCCATCAGAGCTCGAGCAGCCGCGCCGCGTCGTGTCGGGCCTCGACCGCAACCGGCTCGCGCTGGTGCTCGCGATCCTGCATCGCCATGGCCGCGTCAGCGCCGGCGGCGCCGACGTGTTCGTGAACGTCGTCGGCGGCGTGCGCGTCGACGAGCCGGGGTGCGACCTTGCGGTGGCGCTCGCGGTCGCGAGCGCCAGCCGTGGAGTCGCGCTGCACGGAACGCCGCGGGCGTGCTTCGGCGAGCTCGGCCTCACCGGCGAGCTGCGCTGGGTGGGTCACCCCGAGCGGCGTTTGGAGGAGGCCGCAAAGCACGGCTGTGAAGCGGTGCTCGCGCCACCCGGAAGCGGCGCCGGCGCGTGCGAGGCCGCGACCCTCGCGCAGGCGCTCGCGATCGCGCTACCGGCGCCCGTTGCGGGGCGACCGAAGGCCGTGGCATAGGGCTTTTGCAGGGGTTGCGCACGCGCGACTGCGATGCGGTCTGGCGCGTTTGCGCTGCTAAGAGAATGATAAATCGCGTAAACTGAAAGACCGTGGCGCTCCGGTCCGGCGAAGAGTTCGACTCTGAGGTAAGGGCAGAGCCGGGATTGATGAGGGCGCTGGAGATGATCGCTCCCGGCACGGCGCTGCGGGAGGGCATCGACAGCATCCTGCACGCCCGCACGGGCGGGCTCATCGTGATCGGCGAGCCCGACGACCTGAGCTTTCTCAACTCGGGCGGCATCAAGCTGGACATCGACTACTCGCCCGCGTTCCTCTACCAGGTGGCGAAGATGGACGGCGCGATCATCCTCAACGCCAACGCCACCAAGATCGCGATGGCAAACGTTCAGCTGATGCCCGACCCCACGATCCTCTCGCACGAGACGGGCACCAGGCATCGCACCGCCGAGCGTGTCTCAAAGCAGACAGACGCGCTGGTGATCGCGATCTCTCAGCGACGTGAGGTCGTGTCGGTGTACGTGGACGCGGTGAAGTACATCCTCGAGGACATTCCGGTGGTGCTCGCCAAGGCCAACCAGGCGCTGGCCACGCTCGACAAGTACCGCTCGCGCCTGGACCAGGTCTCGACGAGGCTCACCGCGCTCGAATTCGAGGGCGGGGTCACGCTCCACGACGTGCTCACCGTGCTGCAGCGGTCGGAGCTGGTCACGCGCATGGCCGTTGAGATCGAGCGCTACATCGTCGAGCTCGGCACAGAGGGCCGGCTGATGGAGATGCAACTCGAGGAGACAACCGTGGGCACCGCCGCCGAGAAGGCGGCGCTGGTGCGCGACTTTCTCTGTAGCTACTCCGACGAGGCCTTCGCGGGCGCCCTCGAGGAGATCGGGCGCTTGCACCACCAGGATCTGCTCGACTTCGGCCGCCTGGCAGAGGTGTTGGGTTATGACCGCAAGCTCAACACGCTCGACTATCCTGTGTTGGCGCGCGGTTATCGCGTGCTGGGACGGATTCCGCGACTGCCAAAACTCGTCGTGACTCAGATCGTCGGCGAGTTCGGTGGGCTCGACGAGCTGCTGGCCGCCACCGACGCGGAGCTCGAGTCGGTCGAGGGAGTGGGGGAGCTGCGTGCCAAGGAGATCCGTGAGGGCCTGCGCAGGCTGCAGGAGGTCAACCTCGTGGACCGCTACCTACAAACGTGAACAACACGCCGCCCTACCGGTCGGCCGGGAGAAAGGAGGACGTCATTCCCCCAGAAGCAATGCCGGAGACAACACTGGAGGAGGAGCTCGAAGTCACCCAAGAGGTGGAGATCATCGAGTTCGAGCTTGGCGACCATGTCGTCTTCCCGCATCACGGGGCCGGGAAGGTGATGAAGAAGGAGGAGATGGAGATGCTCGGCGAGAAGCGCGAGTACCTCACGATCAAGATCCTCCACAACGACATGACCGATCGTGTGCCCACCGAAAACGCCGCGCTGGCCGGTCTGCGCCGCGTGATCGACGAAGAGACGGTCAAGAAAGTCCTGGACGTGCTTCAGGACGAAGTGTCCGAGATGCCAAAGAACTGGAATCGCCGGTTCAAGCACAACCGCGACAAGATCAAGACCGGCGACATCTACGAGCTGGCTGAGGTCGTGCGCAACCTGGCCCTACGCGAGAGCGAGAAGGGGCTCTCGACGGGAGAGAAGCAGATGTTCACGCGCACCAAGAAGATCCTCGCCTCCGAGTTGATGTACGCGCTCGACAAGGACGAGGACGAGGCAGAGCAATACCTCGATGAGCTGCTCGAACACTCGGCCTCGAGCCAGCTGGCGGGGGCCGCTGCCGACTAACGGAGCTTCGCGCACGCCCCCACCGCGCGCCGGCGCGGGGGGCGTGCGCGACGCTGCCGCGCGATGACCGTCGCGCTGATCGTCGCGGCGGGCAGCGGCGAGCGTCTTGGCGCAGGAGTACCCAAGGCGCTCGTAGAGATCGGTGGTCGCAGCATGCTGCAACGGTGCGTCGACGCACTCGCCGTCGTGCCCGCGATCGAGCAGGTCGTCGCGGCGCTGCCCCGGGGTGTCAGCGCGCCTGCCGGCGTGCGCGGCGTGCGCGGTGGCGCGGTGCGCTCGGAGTCGGTGCGCCTCGCGCTGCAAGCGTGCCCCGACGGCGATCCGGTGCTGGTCCATGACGCCGCGCGGCCGCTGCTCACGCGCGAGCTGGCAGAAAGCGTGCTCGCTGCGCTGGCGCGCGACGACGAGGCCGACGCGGCGATCGCCGCGGTGCCGGTGACCGACACGGTCAAGCGCGCCGACGCCACTACACATGTGGTCAGCGAAACTCTGGCGCGCAGTGAGCTGTGGGCGGTCCAGACGCCGCAAGTGTTTCGTCGCGCCGCGCTGGAGCGCGCCTTGTCGGTGCCGGCCGACGTGCTCGCGCAGGCCACCGACGACGCGTGGCTGGTCGAGCGTGCCGGCGGCAGGGTGATCGTCGCGCCCGCCAGCGAGGAGAACATCAAGGTGACCACGCCGCTTGACCTGCGCCTGGCCGAGCTGCTGCTGGCCGCGCGCACGTAGGCGCGCGCACGGCGCGATCCGCCCGCGGCGCAGCCAACCAGCCCAGCCAGGCGCGCGGCCGTGGCGCACGCCCTTCGGGGCGCTCAGCCCTGAAGCGACGCCTGCGACATCGCGCGCGTCAGTGCCGCACCCAGCGAGGACGCGAGCTGCTCGCCGCTCGGCGTCTGGTCCGGGTCCAGCAACCACTGCAGCACGAGCCCATCGCAGACGGCGATCAGAAACGAAGCCACCACTCGAGGGTCGACGCCGTCCCGCTCGAGTTCCTCGCCCAGACTTTGCCGTACCATCGCGGCCACGCGCTCGCGGGACGCGAGGTAGTGGGCGGCCAGCTTGTCGCGCAGCTCATCCGACCACGCCGACTGCGCGACCGCCTCGATCAGTCCGACCAGGACAGGCCGCAGCTCGTCGAAGGATTCCCGCATCGCGACCCATGAGGCCGACATCTGATCAAGGGGCGAGTTGGCACCGCCGCTGAATGCCGCCTCGCCCAACCGCTCGGTCCACTGATCGCAGGTGCGCATGATCGCCTCGTTGAGCAGCGCCTCCTTCGAGCCGAAGTGGTAGCCGATCGAGGCCAGGTTGGCGCCTGCGGCCGCGGCGATGTCACGCGCGGTGGTACGCGAGTAGCCCTTGGTGCGCAAGCACTCGATTGCGCCCTGGAGCAGCTGCTCTCGGTGACTGATCTGTGCCATTGCGATCAACTGTAGCTTGACAAACGGACGTTCATATTGTACAAGCGTGCAGATTGATCAAGCGATCGACGGAGGCACGCGCATGGCCACCACCGTTGCAGCTCACACCAGCACCGCCGCCGAGCCGCAACACGCGCTGCTCGGCGAGGCTCGGCCGTCGCCGGCAGGCCCCATCGGCGAGGGCGACGCGCCGGTCACGCTTCCGCCCGCACTCCCGCTCCCGCGGTTCGCGCAGACGCTGCGCTTCAGCGTTCGCCAGATCGAGTTCGTGTTCCGGGCGCGACGCGAGCTCGGCGAGGTCTTCCGCTTCCGCGGCCTCGTCGACGACGAGCTCGAGGTCGTCACATCCCATCCGGACCATGTTCGCTCGCTGTTCACGGCCGACCCGGCGCTAGCGCCCTCGCTCACAGGAGAATCGCCGCTACGTCCGATTGTCGGTCCGAACTCGGTTCTCACGCTCGTCGGCCCCGCGCACATGCGCCAGCGCAAGCTCCTGCTTCCCGCCTTCCACGGCGAGGCGATCGAGCGCTACACGGCCATGATCGCCGACGCGGCCGAACGCGAGATCGACCGTTGGCCGCTGAATCGGCCCTTCGCGCTCGCCCCGGCGATGCAGGCGATCACGCTCGACGTGATCATGTCCGGCATCTTTGGCATCGAAGGCGCGCCTGCCCGCGGCACCCCCGAGCGGGGCTTGCGGGAAGCGATCCGCCGCGCCGCCACCATCTCGACGCACCCAGCGGCGCAGCTGTTGGAACTGCTCGATATCGGCCGTCGCGAGCCAGCCGGGCTCCTCCGCCACATCCTGGCCTGGATCGACCGCTGCGTATACGCGATCATCGGCGCTCGGCGGCGCGCGAACGACGGCGGCGAGCGCAACGACATCCTCTCGCTGCTGCTAGCCGCTCGGCACGAAGACGGCTCGCCGATGAGCGACGAGGAACTCCGCGACGAGCTGCTCACGCTCGTGCTCGCCGGGCACGAGACGACCGCCAACTCGCTGGCGTGGGCGTTCGAGCGACTCGTGCGTACACCGCATGCGTACGCCCGCCTGCGTGAGGAGGTGCGCGCCGGCGACGGCGAGGGCGCGCGGGGCGACTACGTCGAGGCGACCATCCACGAGGCGATGCGTGCCCGTCCGGTGATCCCGATCATCGGCAGGCGTGTGGAGGTGCCGTGGCAGCTCGGCGACTGGTTTGTGCCCGCCGGCACCTCGGTGCTCGTGAGCATCCTGCTGCTGCACCACCGGCCGGACGTCTACCCGGATCCCTTCGGCTTCCGTCCCGAGCGCTTCCTCGGCGCAAAGACAGGGACCTACACATGGATCCCGTTCGGCGGCGGTATCCGCCGCTGCCTCGGCGCGGCTCTGGCGATGGCCGAGCAGCGCGTCGTCCTCGAGGCGGTCGCGCGCCGCACCGACATGAGCGCCCCCGACCCGCAACCCGAGCACGCCCGCCACCGCAACGTGACGATGATCCCCGCGCGCGGCTCACGGGTGGTGATGCACTCGCGCACTCCCGCGCGAGGCTAAGCGCAGCCGGTCAGCCGTTCAGCTGGACGCGCACTGCGCGGGGCTCGGGCGCGGTCGCCGGTGGCGGTCCGCACGAACGCCACGCTGCAGCGCGCCAATCCTGCTTGAATCGCAACCCGCGCGTGCTGACCGACTATCACCTCCACCTGCGCTCAGACGCGCTGGATGCGACCGCGGCCGAGTATTTCACGCAGACCAACGCCCAGCGCTACCGTGCCGCGGCCGAGGCGCGGGGCATCGCAGAGCTAGGCGTCTCAGAGCACATCTATCGCTTCAGCCAGGCGCTGGATGTGTGGCGCCACCCGTTCTGGCGCCAATACGCACACGACGATCTCGACGCCTACTGCGCGTTTGTGCGCGAGCAGACCGACCTGCGGCTGGGCATCGAGGCGGACTTCATTCCCGGCTCGGAGGAGCGCATCGCGAGCCTTCTGGCCGCGCGCGATTTCGACTACGTGGTCGGATCGATCCACTTCGTCGGCGACCGTGCGCTCGATACCGAGGAATACGGCATCTGGCACGGCGATCCGAGCCCCGAGCGGGTGTGGCGTTCGTACTTTCAGATGCTCGGCGACTCCGCGCAGAGCGGGCTGTTCGACGTCCTCGCGCACCCCGACCTGGTGAAGATGTGGGGTCCGCATCGGCCTCGCCCGCGGGGTGATCTGCGCCGCTACTACGAGCTCGCCATGCCGGGCATAGCCGCCTCCCAGATCGCGGTCGAGGTCTCGACCGCCGGCCTGCGCAAGCCTGTCGGCGAGATCTACCCGGCGCCCGAGTTCCTGCAGATGGCGCTGCAAGCGGGCGCTCCGGTGGCGCTTTCAAGCGACGCGCACAGCCCCAAGCAGGTGGGGGCCGACTACGACGAGGCGCTCGAGCTGCTCGCCGGCTTGGGCGTGACCGAGCTGTGCCTCTTTGAACGCCGCGAGCGCAGGCTCGTGGCGCTCGGTGACGCGGCGCGCCCGTCCCACCCCGGCGAGCACCCGAGCGCGCCCGCACGCGCCCCGGCGGGCGGCGGCCCGGATCGGGTGCGATGAGCGGCGGCGGCGTGCGCCTGGGCATCGGCTATGACTCGCATCGCCTGGTGGCGGACCGCCCGCTTGTGATCGGCGGCGTGCGCATCCCGCACGAGCTCGGCCTCGAGGGCCACTCCGACGCCGACGTGCTCGCGCATGCGGTGATCGACGCGCTGCTCGGCGCGGCTGGGCTGGGCGACATCGGCGAGCACTTCCCCGACACCGACGAGGCCTGGCGCGGAGCCGACTCGATGCAGCTGCTGGCGGCGACCGTGGCGATGGTGACCGCGGGCGGCCACGAGATCGTCAACGTGGACTGCACGGTGGTGATGGAGCGGCCCAAGCTCGGCCCGCACCGGATGGCGATCCGCGAGCGCCTGGCGGAGGCGCTGGGGCTGCAGGTCGCGCGCGTCAACGTCAAGGCCAGCACCGGCGAGGGTATTGGCTTCGTCGGGCGCGGCGAGGGCGTGGCGGCGGTGGCGGTGGCCAGCCTCGCAGATGGCCGCTGAGATGCGCGCGGTCAAGCTGCACGACACGCGCAGCGGCGAGCTGCTGGAGCTCGCGCCGCGGGACGAGGGCAGGGTTTCGATCTACGCGTGTGGGCCGACGGTTTACTCGCGCATCCACGTGGGCAACGCGCGGCCGTTTGTGGTCTTCAGCCTGCTCAAGCGCTTTCTGGCGCACGAGGGCTACGAGGTGACGCTTGTGGTGAACATCACCGACGTAAACGACAAGATCTATGAAGCCGCTGCAGCGCAGCGGCGTCCGAGCGCGCAGCTGGCGGAGGAGATGATCGCCTGCTACCGCGCCGACACCGACGCGCTGGGACTGGGCCGGCCCGATCACGAGCCGTTGGCGTCGGAGACGATGCCGGCGATCATCGCCCATATCCAGGCACTGATCAGCTCGGGGCATGCGTACGCGGCAGACGGCGACGTGTACTTCAGCGTGCGCTCAGACTCCGCCTACGGCAGCCTCTCGCACCGTCGCCTCGAGGACATGGATCAGGGCGAGGCGCTCGAGGGCACCGAGCGCAAGCGCGACCCCCTCGACTTTGCGCTGTGGAAGGCGCACAAGCCCGGCGAGGACACGCAATGGGCCTC
>DASZFR010000077.1:0-7401 GCA_035939635.1 Solirubrobacteraceae bacterium | reverse complement strand
AACGGTCGCGTCGAAATGCGTTCCGCGGGCGTCACCGTGTCGTCGGATGGCCTGATCTCGCGGCAGACGATGTACACCGACATCGACGAGGCCCGTGCGGCCGCCGAATGCCTCGCGCAGGAACGGGGGTAGGCGGTGTCGCCGGAGAACGTGGGGATCGTGCAGAGCGGCTTCTTGGCGTTCGCGCGGGGTGGTGTCGACGCCCTCGCCGAGTTCTGGCATCCCGAGATCAACTGGCGGGCAATGGAGGGAGCGCTCGACGATGTCGGGGAGATGAACGGGATCGAGGCGGCTCGCCGGTACGTGCAGGACTGGTGCGACATGTTCGACGACTTCACGTCTGAGATTGAGGAGGTCTGCGACGTCGGCGGAGATCAAGTCGTCGCCGTCATACACAACGCGGGACGAGCGAAGCGAAGCGGTATCCCAACCGAGTTGCACTACGCAGCCCTCTACACGATTCGAGACGGCAAGCTGGTGCGTGTTCGAGAGTACGCGACGCGGAGCGAAGCTCTCAAAGCCGTGGGGCTGGCGGAATAGTCCATGTCCGAGAACCTCGACCTCGTGCGCGCGATCTACGAGGCATGGGAACGTGGTGACTTCAGCTCGACCGAGTGGGCCGACGTGTCGATCGAATGGGTGACCGCCGACGGCCCCGCACCGGGGGCGTGGAGAGGAGTGGCCGGGATGCGAGGCGCTTCTCGTGACTGGGTGAACGCATGGGAGGACTACCGCGTCCAGGCTTACGAGTACCGCGAGCTCGACGCCGAACGCATCCTCGTGCTTTTCCGTTACAGCGGACGCGGCAAGGTGAGCGGGCTGGAGCTCGGCGAGTTGGCGATGAACGGAGCAGGTGTCTTCGACGTCCGCGAGGCCAAGGTCACGAGGCTAGTCGCCTACTGGAACCGCGAGCGCGCCCTCGCCGACCTCGGCCTCACTGCGGAGGACGACGCGAACTAGGCGCCTGCCCAGGAGTTTGAGATCGAGGGCTTTGACGCGGCGCAGCAGGCAGCGGACGAGCCGCCCAGAACGACGGGCTAATCGGTGGCGGCGAGGCGCGGGCACTGGAGGACGAGGCGATGCGGGTGGAAGCGCTCGCTGAGGTGATACAGGAGCCGGGCGGGACTAACGCCAAAAGATAGGAGTAGCCTGCAGCGAAGGGCCGTTTCGGCTGCGACTGCGCGATATCTCGCGCGGGTCCCACGGGGGCAAGACCACCTGACCTCACGGGCACGTTTCGTCAACAGCGACAGAAACGCCGCCACCCATGGGCCTGCCCGGATTCGGGGGTCCAACTGGAAGGGGATTCCTCATGTCTACTGGAAGGATGGGCGCTGCTCGGCACTCGTCGCTGTTGGCGTACTCGCGGGTAAGTTGGGCGCATAGCTCTAGCTTCGGGGAACGGAGGCAAGCATGAGCAGGTTTCGCCTGTCCATCATCCCGGCGCTGGCGCTGTCTGCGCTCGGCGTCAGCTCGGCCCTGGCCGCCGCCCCGAAGGGGGCGCAGAAGGCGCCGATCTACGGCCCGAGCCCAGAACTCACATGCCAGGGGGGCGCGGCACCAACCCCCAAAACGTTCGGCTTCGTCGTCTTGAATACGCCTGGCAACGAGACAACGGTGAGTGGCAAGGTCGTGCTCAGGCACGCACCGCCAAACGCTACGTACAAGCTCGTGGTCGTTGGGAGCTCCAGTGATGGCGGCACCTGCGGTCCCATCTCCGAGGGTATCCTCCGTTTGACGACCAACAAGAAGGGCAATGGCACCCTGCACTTCAACGGTGTAAAGCGCGAAGAGCCGGTGATGGTCCGATTCACCGTCCAGCTCTTTACCGAATCGGAACAATTCGCGAGTTCCTCTGTAGAACTCGACTAGCCCGCGTCAGTAGACCTGAAGGGCGGAGCCGGGCAGCTCTGCCCTCAGGTCGCTGAGACCAGCCACGACACGCGGGCAAACGGCTTCCCGGCCCTCGCGGTCGGGTCGCCGGGGTTCCCTCAGCAGGCGTCACCGCGTGCGGCGGGTTACCCTCGTCTCGTCATGCCGGATCGACAGCCCGAGCCGTGGGAGTCAAGCGCAAGCGGACCATTCCTCACGATGGCCCGGCGGGCAGGTGCAGGTCTCGGCGCTCACCGCTTCCGCGTCACCGCGCGCGAGTCACGTCCGAGACATACCCAGGACTGACACCCAGGCGCTCGGCCGTTCTGCGCCCGGCGCCGTACGCCTTGCCCAGAGTCTCTACCTCCTGTGGTAGACCGCGAGGACCTCGCGGCGGCGTTCCTCCAGTTGCCGCAGCCAGCACGTCCGGCACTGTTCTCCGCGCCACATCAGAGCCCCGCACGCGCCTTGTGTTCTATGCCGGGCATGGCGCCATGAAGCTGGCGGTCACAGTTTTGGCGGGAATGCCGAATTCGCGTGAGCCGCCTTCCTGGCCGCCGAAGACAACTTCGGTCTTGATCGGCAGGCCGCCCTTGCACTTCTTCGGCAGCTTGAAGTAGGGGACGACCTTGTGCTTCTTGCCAATCGTGGTCGCGGCACCGAGATCGCCGTGCATAGTTTTGATGGACCAGAGCGGAGCGCCGGGCAGGCTTTCCACCGGCGGCATGAGCGTTTCGAGCTCTTCGCCGTACGGTGGGGCGGACGGCTTGAATTTGCCCTTGGACACGACTTCCAGCGACACCGGGCTGTGACCCGCGATGTAGAGCAGGAGGCCGCCTTCGCCGAAGAACGCGCGCAGTTCGGATTCCTCGGGAACACGTTCGCCGCCGAAGCTGACTTCTCCCAACACGTTTCCGAGGGCGCTTGCGATCGAGTCTTCCGGGCACGAGAACGGTCCGCTGTTCTTCAGCGTCGCTTCCGTGCATTCCCCGAACCCGGCCGGGTGCAGCTTCACGCCGTGTGGCAGGTAGAGGTTGAGCTTCGACATCGGCGGGATTCCGCCTTGTGGGTGACCGCCGGTCGGCCCGTAGCCAGAGCCTTCGAGTTCGTATTCGAGTTCAAACGCGGCGCCCTTGCCCTTCAGATTGCCCGTTCCGGGCCAGTTGCCGCCGCCGGGCTTGGGGATCGGGATCGCCTTGGCTCTGAACTTCGTGATCGAGGCGGTGGGTTCCGCCGACGAAACGGCCGGTGGGCCAAGAGCGATCAGGCCTAGCACGGCCAGACAGATCGATGCTTTGCGCATCAGAGTGCCCCCTTCTTGTTGATGTACTCGCGAGCGATCGGTCTGCTCGCCGTCTCGGGCGATGACCACCGCTGATACGAGCCTGACCATGCTTGCACGCTCCGCACTCTCGTGCCCCGAAGGGACATAGCGCTACCTAATTCCGGACGATGTTGCGTCTAGAACTAACCCGAGGGTGGCGACCCAACGCACTCAACGACGGCAACGTGCGTAAGCGCATCCTTGCCAAGGCGGTCGAGCGCGCCAACGAACACCTGGAGAAAGTGGGGTCGGTTCCCCTCCCCCACGGCCTGACCCCTCACAAGCTGCGCGACACATTCGCGTCGCTGCTTGTGGCGCTCGGCACCGACCCCGGCGCCGTCATGGACGAACTCGGGCACACAGACCCCGGCTTCACCCTGCGTGTCTACCGACACGGCATGCGCCGCGATCAGCGATCCAAGGACCGGCTGTCTGTCCTCGTCGGGCTCGAGGCTGAGACCCCGGCCGAGGTTTCGGGCACAAACTCGGGCACAAACGGTCAAAACGAGGGTGCCCTGCAGTCCGACGGCGGCAACCGCGAGGTCGCGGACACCACTGATTAGCAGGCTGTTTGCCGCATGGGCCCGGCTGGACTCGAACCAGCGACCTACCGATTATGAGTCGGCAGCTCTGACCAACTGAGCTACGGGCCCGCCAGCGCACCGCGCGCAGCCGCGCCGCGCGCCGGGCCAGACGCTACCAGTGGGGTGTCGCGGGACCGCGACGCGGCTCATGTGCCGGCCGAAGGGCTGCGGCCGCGACCAGATGTGGGATGCTCCCGCGCGCCTGGCATGGCGTGGGCCGGGTACAGGACTTTGCGTTGACACCGAGCGAAGGGAGGGCAGATGGCTGAGCGCGCAGCGATTGTCACGGGGGCGTCGAGCGGCATCGGGCTGGCGATCGCGAGGATGCTGGGCGAGGAAGGGTTCGGCATCACGATGGCGGCGCGACGGGCGGAGAAGCTAGAGGCGGCCACGGCGGGCCTGGCCGAGGAGAAGTTCGACGTGCAAGCGGTCGCGGCGAATCTGGCCGACGAGGCTGAGATACAGAAGGTGACCGCGGCGCACAAAGAGCGCTACGGACGCCTGGACGTGCTGGTCAACAACGCGGGCGTGGGCGTGGGCGCGCCGGTCGGCGAGATTCAGACCAAGCGACTGGACATGCAGCTCGACATCAACCTGCGCTCGATCATCATCTTCTACCGCGAATGCCTGCCGATGCTCCAGGCCGCGGGAGCCGAGCACAAAAACGCGCTCGTGGTTAACACCGCGTCAATTGCGGGCAAGCGCGGCGAGGGCTGGCTGTCGGTGTACGCGGCCGCCAAGCACGGCGTGGTGGGCTGGACGGAATCGATGAACAGGGAACTCGCCGCACAGGGCATCAAGTCCACCGCGCTGTGCCCGGCGTTCGTGGACACCCCGATGACAGACTTCGTCAAGGAGCACGTGCCGCCCGAGGAGATGATCCGCCCTTGGGACATCGCCGAGTCGGTGCGCTACCTGCTGAAGGTGTCCCCGGCGTGCGTCGTGCCAGAGATCATGTTCATCCGCCCTGGTGACGCCCTTTGAGCGAGCTGCGCGGGCCGATCGTCACGCACTCGCTGCTACTCGCACCGCGCGACGCGGTCTGGGCCCGCGTGAGCACCGCCGCGGGGATAAATGACGAGCTGTGGCCGCTGTTTCGCATGACCGCCCCTGCGCGGCTGCGCCACGACGGCCTTGGCGCGGTGGAGGTCGGCCGTCGCGTGTGTCGCTCGTTCGTGCTGCTCGGCGGGGTGCTGCCGATCGACTGGGACGACATCACGCTCGTGGCACTCGATCCACCCGCCGGATTCCGCGAGCGCTCGAGCATGCTGTCCCAGCGCGTATGGGAACACGAGCGCACGCTCGAGCAAACGTCACACGGCTGCGTGCTCACCGACCGGATCGGCTACGTGCCGCGTATCGCGGTGCCCGACGCTCCGCTACGAGCGCTGTTCAGTCGCGTCTTCCGCCACCGACACCGCAGGCTGCAGCGACGCTTCGGAGGACGCTTCGTGCCTGCTGGCGACGCGTCGGCACAAGGCGCAGCGCCTGAATCTCGCCCGGAGGATCCGCCTGCGCGGCAAGCTCTCGCCTGAGCAGCTCTCGGTGGGCTGCGATCGCGCGCCGCAGGTCGAGCTCTGGGCTGGCGAGCAGGCTGCTCTGCAGCTGGTTGGTGAGGATGCTTAGCTCGCGAGGCGTGGCCCGGCGCGCGCCGCGGGCGCGCGCGAAGCGATCCCACGCGCGCGCGAATGAGAGAAAGTTGGTTCGCGCTCCACGGCGATGCGCCGCGAGCATCGGGCACACGCCGCCGCGTCCATCGACGTAGGCGCCGGCGATTATCGGCTCTCCCGCCTGCAGCCCTTCGATCATCGCCGCGCGGGTCGAAGTGGGCAGGCAGTCGATGGCGCTGCGAAGCTCCTCGATCGGTGCGGTGCGTTTGCGTTGACGCTTTGCCATAGGCTGTCGGCCGGCGCGCCGCGGTGCGCGCGCGACCCAGACGATTTGGTCGGCCGGCGGCAAGGGTTCCACACGCGGCGGGGCTCGGCAACGGTGCGCGACCGGTGAAAGGAAACCTGCACATGAAGCTCGGCGTCCACATTGGCTATTGGGGGCTCGGCCTGACCTCGGAGGATCAGCTGAAGATCGTTCAGGAGGCGGAGCGCTTGGGCTATGACTCGGTGTGGACGGCCGAGGCGTACGGCTCGGATGCGGCGACGATTCTCGGCTGGCTTGCCGGTCAGACCTCGCGCATCAAGCTTGGCTCGGCGATCTTCCAGATGCCCGGGCGTTCCGCCGCGATGACCGCGATGACCGCCGCCACGATCGACCAGCTCTCGGACGGACGCATGATCCTCGGGATCGGGTCCTCGGGGCCGCAGGTGGCCGAGGGCTGGCACGGCCAGCGCTTCGCGCACCAGCTACAGCGCACCCGCGAGTACGTCGCCGTGCTCCGCATGGCGCTCGCGCGCGAACGCGTGGAGTTCCACGGCGAGACGCTTGAGCTGCCATTGCCCGACGGCCCGGGCAAGGCGCTCAAGCTGATCATCTCGCCGGTGCAGGAGCAGATCCCGATCTACCTGGCGGCGATCGGACCCAACAACACCCGCCTCGCTGGAGAGATCGCAGACGGCTGGATTCCCACGTTGCTGTCTCCCGAGCACCTTTCCCAGCTGCGCACGCTGCTCGAGGAAGGCGCCGCGCGTTCGGGCAAAACGCTCGACAACTTCGACATCGCGCCAACGGTCAACGTGTTCGTCACCGACGACCTGCAACAGGCGCGCGACGCAATGCGCCCGTTCATAGCGCTGTACGTCGGCGGGATGGGTTCGCGCAAGCAGAACTTCTACAACCAGCTCGTCAGCCGCTACGGCTATGAAGACGACGCGAAACGCATCCAGGACCTGTACCTCGAAGGAAAGCGCGACGAGGCGATGGCCGCGATTCCCGACGAGCTGATCGACACGGTGTCGCTGTGCGGCCCGCCCGACCACGTGCGCGAGCGCCTGGCGGTGTACCGCGACGCGGGCGTGGGCACGCTCGGTGTGACGCCAACCGCGTTCACGCTGGACGAGCGCCTGGAGCAGCTGCGCTTGGTCGCAGAGCTCGCCGCGGCGTAAGGCCGACGACGATGCGGATCCTGCTGGGCGCCTTCGGCGACCCTGGTCACGCGTTTCCCATGATCGCGCTCGGCCGCGCACTGGACGCGCGCGGCCACGACGTCACGCTTCAAACGTGGCGGCGCTGGCAGCCGCACGTGGAACGCGAGGGCATGGCGTTCGCGGCGGCGCCCGAGTACCAGGTGTTCCCTTCCAGCTCCGAGCCGCTTGACTTCTACGAGGCCGTCGTGCACGCCGCTCGCGAGACGGTGCCGCTCGTTCGCGACGCGTCGCCCGACGTTGTAGTCGCGGACATCCTCACGCTCGCGCCCGCGCTTGCCGCCGAGCTCGACGGCCGCAAGTGGGCCACGCTGATTCCCCACGTCTACCCGCATCACGAGGCGGACTTCCCCGTGTACTCGCTGGGCGGGCGCATGCCGCGAAGCGCGGCCGGCCGAGCCGCGTGGCGCACGCTCCAGCGGCCGGTGCAGAAAGGGCTTCGCCGCGGGCGCGCCGAGCTCAACGCCACCCGAGCGCAGCTGGGGCTGGCGCCGCAGCAGCACGTGCATGGCGGCATCAGCACCGA
>DASZFR010000076.1:0-19025 GCA_035939635.1 Solirubrobacteraceae bacterium | reverse complement strand
AACGGTCGCGTCGAAATGCGTTCCGCGGGCGTCACCGTGTCGTCGGATGGCCTGATCTCGCGGCAGACGATGTACACCGACATCGACGAGGCCCGTGCGGCCGCCGAATGCCTCGCGCAGGAACGGGGGTAGGCGGTGTCGGAGAACCTGGACCTCGTGCGCTCGCTCCACCGCGACAAATTTGAACGCGGCGAGTTCTTCGCGCGCGCCGAGTGGGCGCACCCCGAGATCGTGTGCATGATGGTGGACGGGCCCACGCCGGACAGCGGGAGCGGCCTGGCCGGGATGGCACGGGTGTGGGGAGACTTCCTCTCCGCCTATGACGACTTCTCGGTCACTGTGGAGGAGTACCGCGAGATCGATGCGCGGCGCATCCTCGTGCTCCTTCGGTTCAGCGGGCGTGGCAGAGCGAGCGGCTTGGAGATCGGAACCATGTCCACGAGGAACGCAGGCGTGTTCGAGATCGACGGCGGCTTGGTGCGCCGACTCGCGTTGTACTGGGACCGCGACCGTGCGTTCGCCGACCTCGGCCTGGAGGAGTAGGCGATGTCGCAGGAGAACGTCGAGGCTCAAGGGAGGTTCGGGGACGCGTTCAGGCGCGGCGACTGGGACGCGGTGGCGGCGATGATAGATCCGCACATCGCTGTCCGAACCGATTCTCGGTGGCCGGAGCAGCGCTTTTACGGGCGCGAGTCCTGGCTCGCGTTCCTACGCGGTTCGTGGGAGGCGCGGGGACCTGAGAATCGCGTCGAGGAGGTCGTGGACCTCGGGGATCGCGTGCTCACTCGTTCCTGCTGGAATATTCGCGGACACCACAGCGGCCTCGCAGGCGAGTTTCGCTACTCGTCGATAATCACCTATCGCGAGGGACGCAGCGTCTTCATCGAGTTCTTCATTGAGCACGAGCAGGCCCTCGAAGCTTTGGGCGTGTCGGAGTAGGCGATGTCGGAGAACCTCGACCTCGTGCGCTCGATCTTCGCGGCGCAGGAACGCGGCGACTACAGCTCCAGCGATTGGGCAGATCCGCAGATTGAGTACGTGATCCCCGACGGTCCCGACCCGGGCAGTTGGAAGGGGCTGGCCGCGATGGCCGACGCCGCACGGGATCGACTAAGCACCTGGGAGGGCTACCGCTTTACGGCGGAGGAGTTCCGCGAGCTGGACGGCGAGCGGGTGCTTGTGCTCCTCCAGCGCATAGGACGCGGCAAGAGGAGCGGAATTGAGCTTGGGCAGGTCGGTGCCAGGGGAGCACACCTGTTCCACCTTCACGGCGACAAGGTGACAAGGCTCGTTGCTTACAGCGACCGCGCCCGTGCGCTGGCCGACCTCGGGCTCGATCCGGAGAGTGGCTCCGACGGGTGAGCGTGCGTGTCTCAGCGCAACATCGAGCTTCATCGACGCTTCATCGAGGCCTACAACACACGCGACGTCGAGGCGTTCGTCGCGTGCTTCGATCCGGACGTCGAGTTCCACTCGGCGTTCACGGCCGTCAGCGGCGCCGTCTATCGCGGGCGCGATGAGCTGCGCAATTTGTTCCGAGACGTAGAGGACGCATGGGATGAGATTCACATCGAACCGGAGTCGTACTTCGACCTCGGTGAGCACACGCTTGCCTTCGCGCTGCTGCAGGGGCGCGGAAGGCACAGCGGCGCCGACGTCGTGATGCCGTTCGCACTGGTGGCGAGGTGGCGTGACGGACTTGCTACCAGCTACAGGTCCTACAACCGCAGAGCAGACGCGCTGAGTGACCTGGGCGTCTCCGAGACGGAGCTGGAGCCGATCGAGCCCGTGAGTGCAAACCTCGACCTCGTGCGCTCGATCTACGCGGACTGGGAACGCGGGGACTTCAGCAGTGCGGATTGGGCACACCCCGAAATCGAGTTTGTCGTGGCCGATGGCCCTGAACCCGGGCGCTGGACGGGACTTGCCCGGATGGCAGAGGCGTGGCGCGACGTCCTGAGCGCCTGGCAGGTCTACCGCATCAAGACGGACGAGTACCGCGAACTCGACGGTAGTCAGGTCCTCGTGCTCTTGCACGCCGTCGGGGGGCGCGGCAAGGTAAGCGGCCTGGAACTCGGGCAGACCCGCGACGAGGGAGCCAACATCCTGCACATCCGCGGCGGCAAGGTGACGCGCCTCGTGACCTACTTCGACCGCGACCACGCCCTCGCCGACCTCGGCCTCGCACCGGAGGGCGACTCCGAGCGGTGAGCGTGGATGTCCAAGCGTAACGTCGAGCTGGCACGCCGCGCCATCGAGGCGTTCAACGCGCGCGACATCGAGGGGCTCGTCGCGCACTTTGATTCGCGCTGCGATGTCCACTCGGGGTTCGCCGCGATTGGCGGCGCTGTCTACCACGGGCACGATGGCCTGCGGGAGTCTTTTCGGGACTCCGAGCACGCCTGGGGAGAGATTCGCATCGAACCCGAGGCCTATTTCGACCTCGGCGAGCATACGCTCAGCTTCTACGTCTTGCACGCTTGTGGACGTCGCAGCGGCGTGGAGGTTGCGAGGCCGATCGCCCAGGTTGCAAGGTGGCGCGACGGCCTCATCGTCTACTTGAAGCCATACCGCGATCGGGGGGAGGCGCTGCGCGACCTGGGTGTCTCCGAGGACGAGCTGGAGCCGATCGAGCCGTGAGCGCGGTATTGCGGCGTTCGTCGGGCGCTTCGGTGGTTTGGTGCTCATCCGCTATCTGGCAGTAGCTGGTAGTGGCGCGGAACTCGGGAGTCAGGCGGAGGCCAAAACCTCAACGCGCCCGGGCCGATTCGAACGGCCGACCTCTCGCTCCGGAGGCGAGCGCTCTATCCACTGAGCTACGGGCGCAGGAGCTCGAGTCTACGGGCTTGTTGGGGCCTCCCGGCCTTCGTGTCGACGCCTTCCGACGGTGGATTTAGGCCCCGGCTGCGTTTCGGGTGCGATGAGCACCGAGCCCGAGCCCTGGATGACGCCACGCCCGATCCCTTCCTGACCATCGGGTCGGAGATCGGCGCTTTCGCGTCGTCTCGCAGGACGGAGAGCGCGAGGTCGAAGGGTTCGAGCGGGCGCGCGCGCTTGCGCGCGATCTTGCGTCTCAACAGCCGTCGACGCTGCGGGATACTGCGGCGCACGATGCCCGACGAATCCACGACGTCTGATCTGGAGGAGGCGTTTCGTCGGACGTTCCTTCCGGACGGTACCGACTGGGGACACATTGTTCGAGACGACGCCGCGTGGGCGGCGTTTTCGCAGACCATCGCGCCGATCGTCGCTCCCGACTACGCCTACGAGGACGACTTCTTGCCCGACCACGCCGGCGAGACGTATCACGGCCTCGATGGTCTGCGACGGGCATGGATCGGCTTCGTGGAACCCTTCGAGGAGCTGACCTACGACCTGGAGCGAATCGTTGGCTCCGGCGACCAGTTTGTTTCGATCCATCGGGTCCGGTCGAAGGCGCGTCAAAGCGGCATCGTCCAAGATTTCCGGGTCGCCTATACATGGACTTACCGCGGTGGAAGGCTCGTTCACACACGGGGCTTTCTCGGTGCCGACCAAGCCCTCAAAGCTGTGGGGCTGGACGAGTAGGCGGTGTCGCAGGAGAACCTGGACCTCGCTCGGCAGTGGCTCGCGTTCGCCGACGCCGGCGACCTGCGATCGATCCTCGATCTCCTTGACCGCGATGTCGAGTGCTTTCCCGCCGAGGGCGAGCCCGAGGCCGCGCCGTTCCGAGGCCGCGACGCATTCGCGGCATTTGCGAGGAGCTCGCGCGAGCCGTGGGGTGAGCGCTCGATCGAGGCGGTCGAGTACATCGACCTGGGCGACTATGTGGCGGTCGTTGCCCGAGTCAGGGCCAGCGGCAGGGTCAGCACCGTTCCGGTCTCCATGCAGGAGGTGTGGCTGGTGCGGTTCAAGAACGGAAAGTGCATCGAGTACTGGGAGTGTGGGACGAAGGAGCGAGCCCTCGAAATCGCCCACCTCGGGCTGGAGGAGTAGGCGGTGTCGCGGGAAAACGTGGAGGCCGTCAAGAGAGCGGTAGAAGCCTGGAGCCGTGGCGATCAGGCAGGCGCGATCGGATTCTGGGGTGAGCAGATCGAGTGGGTCTCGCCTCCTGAGGACCCTGACCGCGTCGTCGTCAAAGGCACAACCGCGGCGGCCGACGCCCTTACCAAATGGCTGTCCAATTGGGACAGCTACCGGTACGAGTTGATCGAGCTCAAAGACGTCGATCCACACGTCTTGCAGGCCGGTCGGCAGGTGATGAACGCGAGGGGCGCCGAAGTTGGAAGCGACGTGTTCTTCGTCTGGACGTTCTGCAACAAGCAGGCAATCCGGATGCGGATGTTCTACCGGCGCGCCGAGGCCCTGAAAGCCGTGGGCCTGGAGGAGTAGGCGAATCACGCGCCTCGCCGTCCCGCCGAGAGCGATTTGCACGTAGCGCTGCAGGTGCGCCGTCCTTGTCCTGGCGCTCGAACACGAGCACGGTCCCTTCGCTGCGCCGAGCCGTCGCGCATCACTTCCAAAGAGTTAAGTTACGCTGCGCTTTGGACGGCCAATGAGGGAGAACGCGCCATGAAAAAAACGGTGGAACTCGTCCTGTGCTTCCTGCACCCGATCGCAGTCATCTTCATTTGGGTCAGCTTGTTTGTGCGCACGGAGCTCGGGGTGCTTGCCAAACTCGCGTGGGCTGTGGCCGTGATCATTCCGCTCGTGCCCTTCCTCTTTGTGCTGACGGGGAACGAAATGTTTCCGCGCGGCGATTGACCTTCTGACGGCCGTCAGGCATCGCGTCGCACCGAGAGCACGCCTATCGGAGCGGTTCGCTGGGTCGTGGCAACACCGGGTAATCGGCGATCAGGATGCGGTATCCGAGGTCGTGCTCATCCTCGTTGAGGAGAGCGGCGTTGCGCTCGTGCCAGCGTCCGCTTTGCAGGTCCGCGGCAAGCCGCGCTAGCGCCTCGTGCACGTGGGCCGCCGGCAGTCGGTGAAACACCGATATGCCCGCACGCACGCGTGGATCGAGATAGGCGTGCGGGCGACGCCAGTACGCGGCGAGGAAGCCGTCGCAGAAGTCGTGCGGGATCGCGTACGGCTCGATCCGCGTCGCGCCAAGGTGCCCGGCGATCTGTCGCAGAAGCATGCCTCCTGGCAGGCCGGCAAAGGCGGTGAGATAGTCGCGCGTGAGCCAGAACTCCTCCCGGAAATCCTGATCCCACGTGAACAGCACCGCGCGCGAGCGCGACACTCGGCGCATCTCGCACAGCCCGCGCGCACGATCCTGCCAGTGGTGGTCGCTGAGCACCGCCATCGCCGCGTCGAAGCTGTCATCGGCGAAGGGCAGCGCTTCGGCGTGCGCAACGATCACCGGCGCGGCGTTGCGCGCGCGCTGGGCGATCATCCGCGCGGCAGGCTCGACCGCGACAACCCGCCGGTCACACGGCTCGTACGCGCCCGCTCCTGCGCCGACATTGATCACGCTCGCCGCATCGCCCAGCGCGGCCTGCACAGCAGCCGCAAGCCGCGGGTCCTCGCGACGGGTGGCCGTGTAGTCGGCGCCGATCGCGTCATACAGCTCGGCCTCTGGAGCCATCTGCCCAAGTGACGGTACATCAGCGGCGCAGCGGCGTTCGCCGGCATCGGCCCGCCGCTACCGTTCACGCATGGACTTGTCGCTGTTCTTCGCCGGCACCGGCGGGTCTGCGCCCGCGGCTCGCCGGGGCTTGCCCGCGTTGCTGGTGCGCCGCGGTGGGGATCGGATGCTGTTCGACTGCGGCGAAGGCACGCAGCGCCAGCTGCTTCGCTCCGTCGGTCTTGTGGACGTCGACAGCGTGTTCATCACGCACTTTCACGCTGATCACTGGCTGGGGCTTCCAGGCATGCTCAAGTCGCTGGCCCTGCGCGAGCGCAGCGCGCCGCTGACCGTGTACGGGCCGCGCGGGCTCGGCGAGCTGATGGGCGTGATGCGCATCGTCTACGGCCGTCTCCCGTATGCCCTCAGCGTGGAAGAGCTCGAGCCGGCGCAGGCGCTCGAGCGCGACGGCTATCGCGTTGCCGCGGTTCCCGTCCGCCACGGCGATCGCGCTGCGTACGGATACGTGCTGGTCGAGGACGACCGACCGGGCGAATTCGACCCGGTCGAGGCCGAGCGGCTGGGTGTCACGCCGGGGCCGGACTTCGGGCGCCTCCAGCGGGGCATCGCGGTCGCGGGCGTGGAGCCCGAGCAGGTATTGGGTCCGCGGCGCCACGGCCGAAAGATCGTGCTGTCCGGCGATACCGCGCCATGCGAGGCGCTGACCGTCGCAGCGCACCAGGCCGACGTGCTCGTGCACGAGGCCACGTTCATGCACGAGGAGGCGCAGCGCGCGCGCGAAACGTGTCACAGCACCGCACGCCAGGCGGCCGAGGTGGCGCGCGACGCGAAGGTGCGACTGCTCGCGCTCACGCACATGTCAAGCCGCTACGCCGGCGCGGACGTGCTCGCAGAGGCGCGACAGGTGTTCGCGGCGTGCGAGGCGCCGCGGGACTTTGACGCCATCGAGGTGCCGTTCCCCGAGCGCGGCGCCGCGAGATTCGTGCACTGGAGCGCGCGCCGGCGCGAGCGCGCCGACCCCGTCGCGGACGAGCTGAAACGCCCCGCCGGCGCTGCGGCCGCCGCGCCTGAGCCGGTCTTTGGCGGCTGATACAGTCACGGCGCTCCTTTAATCCGGTCCCGTGAGGCCAGGAAGGAATAGATGCAAGACGCACCACGCTCGCGAGCGCAGGATTCGGTGGGCGCCCACAACGGCGCCACCACTGTGCTTCACGAGGAGGAAATCCGGCGCGCGCTGACGCGCATCGCGCACGAGATCGCCGAGCGCAACGGCGACGACGCGAGCCTGTGCATCGTCGGCATCCACCGGCGCGGTGCCTATCTGGCGCGGCGGCTGCGCGAGACGCTCACCGGCCTGGTCGAGTGCGAGCTGCCGCTCGGTGACCTGGACATCGGCTTTTACCGCGACGACGTCTCCAGGCGCCCCGAGTCGCCGATCGTGCACGCTTCGCATATCGACTTCGACATCGCCGCGCGCACCGTCGTGGTGGTCGACGACGTGCTTTTCACGGGGCGCACCGCGCGCGCCGCGATCGAGGCCCTGTTCGACTACGGACGACCGGCGCGCGTGCAACTCGCCGTGCTCGTCGACCGCGGCCACCGCGAGCTTCCGCTGCGCCCGGACTTCGTCGGCAAGAACCTGCCCACATCTATCTCAGAGCACGTCCAGGTCCGCGTGCGCGAGCTCGACGGCGTCGACGACGTCACGATCGCCGGTGCGGTGGGAGCCGCGATATGAAGCACCTGCTGTCGATCGAGGACCTCGACCGGGATGCGATCTCGCGCATCGTCGAGCGCGCGCGGCGCTTTGCCGAGGTGTCAGACCGCGAGATCAAGAAGGTTCCGGCGCTACGCGGCAGGATGGTGCTCAACCTCTTCTACGAGGCGTCCACGCGCACCCGCAGCTCGTTCGAGCTCGCGGCAAAGCGCCTCTCGGCGGACGTTGTCAACTTCGCCGCCAGCGGCTCGAGCGTGGAGAAGGGGGAGTCGCTGAAGGACACCGTGCTCACGCTAAGCGCTCACAAGCCCGACGCGATCGTGATCCGTACGCCGTGGGCCGGCGCCGCCGAGCTCGTCTCGCGCTGGTGCAGCGCCGCGATCGTCAACGCCGGCGACGGCAAGCACGAGCATCCCACGCAAGCGCTGCTCGACGTCTACACGCTGCGCGAGCGACTCGGCGGAATGGACGGCGCCTCGATCTGGATCGTCGGCGACGTGGCGCACTCCCGCGTGGCGCGCTCCAACATCATCGCGTTCCAGCGCATGGGCGCGAGCGTCACGGTGGCCGGGCCGCCAACCCTGATACCACGCGGCATCGAGGCGCTCGGTTGCGACGTGCGCTTCACGCTGGACGAGCTCCCGTCGGCCGATGTGGTGTACGCGCTGCGCATGCAGCACGAGCGCATGAGCGAGACGTGGGTGCCGTCGCTGCGCGAGTACGCGGCCTGGTATCAGATCAACGCGCCGCGACTCACCCCGCGCCAGCTGCTGATGCACCCCGGTCCCGTCAATCGCGGCGTCGAGCTCTCCGGCGAGGTGCTCGACTCTCCGCAGGCCGCGATCACCGCCCAGGTCGAGGCCGGTGTGGTCGTGCGCATGGCGGTGCTCTACGAACTGCTCGCGGGCGCCCACGCGCCGGCGCCGCGGCGCCGCCGCGCGGATGCCCCGCCGCGCGATGGCGAGCAGCCGTCGGCCGGCACGGACGAGCCTGACGCGCAGGTGACAACGCTGACCGCGAGCACCCGGGGAGCGCGATGAGCGCTCCGCGCCTCGTCTGTGAGCAGCAGCAGGGGGCAGGTCTGTTGCTGCGCGACGCCCAGGCGCTTGACCCGCGCGCCGGGGTCGATGCGCGCCTAGACGTGCGCGTGCGCGCGGGCGAGGTCGTGCAGCTGGCCTCCGCGCTCACGCTGTCGCCCGAGGAGGGCGAGGAGGTGGTCGACGCCGACGGGCGGCTGCTGGTGCCCGCCTTCTTTGACCCGCACGTACACCTGCGCACGCCCGGGCAAGAGCACAAGGAGGACCTGCACTCGGGCACATCCGCCGCCGCGGCAGGAGGCTACGCGGGGCTGCTGGCCATGCCCAACACCGACCCGGTGCTCGACTCTGCAGCGCTGCTTCGGTCGTTGTATGAGGCGGCCGCCCGCCAGGCGCGGGTCCCCGTCGGCTTTCTCGCCGCGATCACGCGCGGCCTCGAGGGCGAGCAGCTCACGGAGATGGCCGAGCTGCGCGCCGTGGGCGCCGCCGGCTTCACCGACGACGGCAAGCCCGTGCAGAGCGCCGGGATGCTGCGCAAGGCGCTGCAGTACCAGAGGCTTTGCGGCGGCGTGATCGCGTTGCACGAGGAGGATCCCACGCTCTCGCGCGGCGGCTGCATGAACGAGGGCGTGGTCAGTGCCGCGCTGGGGCTTGGCGGCATACCCACGCTGAGCGAGTCCACCATGGTTGCCCGCGACGCAGCGCTCGCGGGCTACGAGGGCGCGCGCGTGCATTTCCAGCACCTCAGCTGCGCGGCATCGGTGGAGGCAGTGGCGGACGCCAAGCGGCGCGGCTGGCAAGTCAGCGCGGAGGCGGCGCCGCACCACCTGTTGCTCACCGAGCAAGACGTACGCGGGATGGACACGCGCATGAAGATGCACCCGCCGCTGGCGACCGAGCAGGACCGCCAGGCGCTCGTCGCAGGCCTTCGCGAGGGCACGATCGATTGCGTCGCCACCGATCACGCGCCGCACGCCCGCGACGAGAAGGAGGTGCCATTCGAGCAGGCGCCGATGGGCACGACCGGACTCGAGACCGCGTTCGCCGCGCTCTACACCGGGCTCGTGCGCACTGGCGCGCTCACGCTCGGGCTACTCGTCGAGCGGATGACGGCGGGCGCGCCGCTATTCGGGCTTCCTGCCGCGACGATCGCGCAGGGGCAGCCGGCGAACCTCGCGCTGATCGACCTCGAGGCCGGCTGGATCGCCGGCGAGTTCGGCTGGCAGAGCCGCTCGGACAGCTGCTGCTTTGCCGGACAGCACCTTCACGGGCGCGTGCTGCTGACGCTCGCCGCCGGGTCCGTCGTGCACCGCGAGCCGGCGCTGTCGCCGATGGCGCTGGCATGAGCCTGCTAGAGCGCGATCGGGCGGGCCTGATCGTGGTGGACGTGCAGGAGGCCTTTCGGCCCTACGGCTCGTTTGAGCAGGTCGCCACCGCGAGCGCCAAGCTGCTCGAGGCGGCGCGCATCCTCGACGTCCCGCGGCTGGTCAGCGAGCAGTACCCCAAAGGACTCGGGCACACCGCGCCAGAGGTCGGCCTGCAGGACGAGCAGCCGATCGCAAAGACCGTGTTCTCCGCCGTGCGCGCCGACGGCTTTGACCTGCGCGGGCGCGAGCAGGTGGTGGTGTGCGGAATCGAGACGCACGTGTGCGTCAGCCAGACCGTCCACGACCTGCTCGACCGCGGCGTTCAGGTACACGTGCCGGCCGACGCGGTGGGATCGCGCCACGCGATCGACTACGAACGGGGTCTTGAGCGCATGGAGCGTGCCGGCGCGGTGGTCACCACGGTCGAGGCTGCCCTGTTCGAGCTGCTCGAACGCGCGGGCACGCCGGAGTTCAAGGCCGTGCAGAAGCTGATTCTGTGAGCGAGCGCGCAGGTTACGTGCTGCTGGAGGACGGCACGCGCTTCGACGGCATGGTGTGCCCGCTGGACGGGCACGCCGTGGGCGAGGTCGTGTTCACGACGGGCATGTCCGGCTATCAGGAGTCGATGACCGACCCCTCCTTCGCCGGCCAGCTGATCGCGTTCACCTACCCCCATATCGGCAACTACGGGGTGAGCTCGCGCGCGATGGAGTCCGAGCGGCCCTGGGCGCGGGCGGCGATCATGCGCGACGCGCGCGACGGCGAGGACGCGCCCAGCGCCGAGGGCGGCTGGCTGCAGTGGCTCACCGACTGCGGCGTGATGTGGATCACCGGCGTCGACACGCGTTCGCTGGTTCGCCACATCCGCCACGCGGGCGCGATGCGCGGCGGCGTGTTCGCCGCCGAGCTGGCGCAGCCCGAGGCGCTCGAGCTGGTCGAGGCCGAGCCACCGATGGCCGGGCAGGACCTGGCGGGCGAGGTCACGCCCGCGCAGGTCAGCCACCACGGCGCCGGCGCCGGCCCGCGCATCGCGGTGCTCGATACCGGCGTCAAGGCGTCGATGGTGCGCGAGCTCGCCGCACGCGGAGCGCGCGTGTCCCTGTATCCGTGCACCAGCAGCGCCGCGGAGCTGCTCGCGGATGAGCCCGACGCGGTCTTTCTCTCAAACGGCCCCGGCGACCCCGCCGCGCTGGACTACCTGGTGCGCACCGTGCGCGAGCTCGTGGGCAGGACGCCGGTGTGGGGCATCTGTCTCGGCCACCAGCTGCTGTGTCGCGCTGTGGGGCTCGAGACCTTCAAGCTGCCCTTCGGGCACCGAGGCGCAAACCACCCCGTGCGCGACCTGCAGACCGGACGCGTGGAGATCACGTCGCAAAATCACGGCTTTGCCGCGCTTGGCCCGGACGGCGCGCGCACGATCGACGGCGACGAGCCCGTGCGCTGGGAGACCGATTTCGGCGCCGCAGCGCTGTCGCACGTCAACCTCTACGACCGCACCGTCGAGGGGCTCGAGCTGCTCGACGTTCCGGGCGGCACGGTCCAGTACCACCCCGAGGCGGGGCCGGGGCCTCACGACAGCCTGTATCTGTTCGACCGCTTCCTGGCACGCATTGCCGCGGCGTAGCGACATCCACAAGATTCTCATCCTGGGGTCCGGGCCGATCGTGATCGGACAGGCCGCCGAGTTCGACTACTCCGGCGTGCAGGCTTGCAAGGTGCTGCGCGAGGAGGGCTACGAGATCGTGCTCGTGAACTCGAACCCGGCCACCATCATGACCGACCCCGAATTCGCCGACGCGACGTATATCGAGCCGCTCCTTCCCGGGCCCGTCGCGCAGGTGATCGAGCGCGAGCGCCCAGACGCGCTGCTGGCCACGCTCGGCGGGCAGACCGGCTTGAACATCGCAAAGAAGCTGCATGACGACGGCACGCTGGAGCGCTTCGGCGTGGAGCTGATCGGCGCCAACTACCAAGCGATCGCGTGCGCGGAGGACCGCGAGCTGTTCGCCGAGACCATGGATCGCGCTGGATTGCGCACGCCGCGCAGCGCGATCGCCACGAGCCTGGAGCAGGCCCGCGGCGCGCTCGGGCAGCTCGGGTTGCCCTGCGTGGTGCGGCCGGCGTACACGCTCGGGGGGCGCGGCGGAGGCATAGCGCGCACGTCGCAGGACTTCGAGCGCATCGTCGCGCAGGGGATCGAGGCTTCCCCGATCGGCCAGGTGCTGCTGGACGAGTCGGTGCTCGGGTGGGGCGAGTTCGAGCTGGAGGTGATGCGCGACTGCGCCGACAACGTGGTGATCGTGTGCTCGATCGAGAACGTCGACCCAATGGGGGTGCACACCGGCGACTCGGTGACGGTCGCGCCCCAGCAGACGCTCCCGGACTGCCTCTACCAGCAGCTGCGCGATCAAGCGATCGCGGTGATACGCGCGGTGGGCGTGGAGACCGGCGGCTCCAACGTGCAGTTCGCTGTAGATCCCGCCAGCGAGAAAGTGCTGGTGATCGAGATGAACCCGCGCGTGTCGCGTTCCTCGGCGCTGGCCTCCAAGGCCACTGGTTTTCCAATCGCCAAGATCGCCGCGCGGCTGGCGGTGGGCTATCGCCTGGACGAGATCGACAACGACATCACCGGCGTCACGCCGGCCTGCTTTGAGCCGACGATCGACTACGTGGTGGTGAAGTGGCCTCGTTTCGCGTTTGAGAAGTTCCCCGGCGTGGACCCCACGCTTTCGACACACATGCAGTCCGTGGGGGAGGCGATGGCGATCGGGCGCACGTTCCAGCAGGCATTTGCCAAGGCGCTGCGCTCCCGCGAGCTGGACAAGGCGCCGTGCCTGACAAACCGCAGTGACGAGGCGCTGCTCGACACCCTGAGCGCGCCGCAGGATTCGCGCTATGAGACCGTGCTCGAGCTGTTCAAGCGCGGGGTGAGCGTCGCGCAGGTGCACGAGCGCACGATGATCGACCCGTGGTTTCTGCGCGAGCTCGCGCAGCTCGCGCAGGACGGAGGCCGTCAGGCGTTCGCCGGCGAGCGCTCGTTTCGCGCGGTAGACACCTGCGCGGCCGAGTTTCCCGCGCGCACGCCCTATTACTACTCGGGCTGGGAGCGCGCGCAGCGGTCCGGGCGCGCACCAAACGAGGTGCGCCGCGGCGAGCGCGAGTCGGTGGTGATCCTCGGGTCCGGGCCCAATCGCATCGGTCAGGGGATCGAGTTCGACTACTGCTGCGTGCACGCGGCAATGACCGTGCGCGAGTCCGGCCGCGACGCGGTGATCGTCAATTGCAACCCCGAGACGGTGTCCACCGACTACGACACCTCGGACCGCCTGTACTTCGAGCCGCTGACGCTGAAGGACGTCCTGGCGGTGGTCGAGGTCGAGCAGCCAAACGGGCTGATCGTGCAGTTCGGCGGCCAGACGCCGCTGAAGCTGGCGCGGGGGCTCGCCGACGCCGGCGTGCCACTTCTCGGCACGAGCGTGGACGCGATCGACCTCGCCGAGGACCGCGGCCGCTTCGGCGCACTGCTGGAGCGCCTGGGCTATCAGGCGCCGCCGTTTGCCACCGCGCGCTCGATCGACGAAGCGCTGCAGAGGAGCGAGCAGGTGGGTTTCCCCCTGCTCGTGCGCCCGTCATACGTGCTCGGCGGGCGTGCGATGGAGATCGTGTACTCGCGCGAGGGGCTCGCGGTATACCTGCAACGCGAGGCCGTCGCCGGCGGCGAGATCTTTCTGGACCGCTTTCTCGAGAACGCCACCGAGGTCGACGTGGATGCCCTCTGCGACGGCAGTCAGGTCTGGATCGGCGGCATCATGCAACACGTCGAGGAGGCGGGCGTGCACTCCGGCGACAGCGCATGCGTGCTCCCGCCGCATTCGCTGGGCGAAGAGATGCTCGAGCAGATTCGCGCGGCCACGCGCGAGATCGCGCTCGCGATCGGCGTGATCGGCCTGATCAACGTCCAGTACGCGGTGCACGGGGGAGGGCTGGCGGTGATCGAGGCCAACCCGCGCGCCTCGCGCACGGTGCCTTTCGTGTCAAAGGCGGTGGGACTGCCGCTGGCCAAGCTCGCCTGCCGCATCATGCTCGGGGAGAAGATCGCCGACATGGAGCTGCCGCACTCGCGCGAGGGTCTCGGCCAGGGCGAGCACGTCTCGGTCAAGGAGGCGGTGCTGCCGTTCGATCGCTTCGAGGGCTCCGACGCGCTGCTCGGCGTCGAGATGCGCTCCACCGGCGAGGTGATGGGCATCGCCCGCGACTTCCCAACTGCCTTCGCAAAGGCTCAGGCCGCCGCCGGGGTTCCGCTGCCGCGTCGCGGCACGGCGTTCATCACCGTCACCGACACCGACAAGCCCGGGGCGATCGCGGTGGCACAGAGCCTGCACGACAACGGCTTTCGCATCGTCGCCACGCGCGGGACCGCCGAAGCGATCGCGCGCATGGGGGTGCCGGTGGAGAGCCTGAACAAGATCGGCGAGGGCTCGCCGCACGTGCTCGACTGGATCGAGCGCGGCGACGTCGACATCGTGGTCAACACGCCCACGGGTGTGGGCGCGCGCAGCGACGGATACGAGATCCGCCGCGCCGCGGTCGCGCACGGAATCCCCTGCCTCACCACGCTGTCGGCAGGCGTCTCGGCCGCGCGCGCGATCGCGAGCGCGGCGCGCGAAGGCGGCCCCGGCGTGCTCTGCCTGCAGGAGCTGCACGCGGCGAGGGCCGTGTGAGCTTCACCCCGTTCGCCCGTAGGCTGCTCACCGTCGCCGCGAACGAGCCGCTCGGGGCTTACCGCCTCTTGCGCGTGAACGACGCCGGCGGGCCCGAGCCCCAAGCGGGGCAGTTTGCGATGCTGGCGGCCGCGCAGCGTTGGGGCGGTGGCGATGACGAGCGCCCCTACCTGCCGCGTGCGTTCTCGATCGCTCGCCGTCGCGAAGACGAGTCTCATTTCCTGCTCGAGGACGTGGGACCCGGCACGAGGCGTCTGTGCGAGCTGTCGGCAGGGGAGGAGCTGTGGTCGCTCGGCCCGCTCGGCCGAGGCTTCGCGCCGCCGCGCGACGGCAGGCGCGCGATCCTCGTCGGCGGCGGCGCCGGGATTGCGCCGCTCGCGATCTTGCAGGACTCGCTCTCGCAACAAGCGAGCGTACTGGTGGGCTTTCGCGACGCCGATCGCGTGCCCGGCGCCGGGCTGTTGCGCGATGCCGCGATCGCCACCGACGACGGCTCGGCCGGCTATCACGGACGGGTCACGGAACTGCTCTCCGAGGAGCTCGCGAACGACCCGCACGCCGAGGTCTACGCGTGCGGGCCCGCGGCGATGCTCGAGGGGGTGCGCGCGATGTGCGCCCGCGCGGACGTTCCCGGGCAGCTCGCGCTGGAGGCGCCGATGGCGTGCGGGTTCGGCGCTTGCTATGGCTGCGCCGTCGAGCGCCGAGGCGGGGGTTATCTGCGTGTGTGCGTCGACGGGCCGGTGCTGGAAGCGGGCGAGCTCGCGGCTGTCGACGCCTACGCGGGGGCGCCGGCGTGAGCGTGACGTTCTGCGGCCTTTCGCTCGCGCACCGAGTGATCAACGGCTCGGGCACCTTTGACGCTGTTGCCGCGCGGACCGTGTTCGGCGAGCAGCTCGAGCGCTCCTTCCCGTTCGCGGCTTACGTTTCCAAGACGATCACGTTGCGGGCGCGGCCCGGCAACCCGCCGCCGCGGCTGTGGGAGGCGCCGGGCGGGCTGATCAACTCGATCGGCCTACCCAACAAGGGCCTCGCGGGCTACCTGTCCGAGGACCTCCCACGCTTGAGCGGCTTCGTCGCCGCGGAGCCGGCCCGGCCAGACGACCCGAAGGCGAGCGCCGCTGCGCGCGAGCGGGCGCTGCGCGTGCCGCTGGTCACCAACGTCATGGGCTCCACGGCCGACGAGTTCTGCACGCTCGTGGACGCCTGCGATTCCCACGAGCAGATCGACGCCATCGAGCTCAACGTGTCGTGTCCGAACGTCAGCACGGGGCTGGACATCGGGGCCGACCCCACGGCGCTTGGGCAGATGATCGCGCGCGTGCGTCCGCGTACGCAAAAGCCGTTGATCGTCAAGCTCACACCTAACACGGCAGACGCGGCCAGCTGCGCCGCCGCGGCACAGGCCGCCGGTGCCGACGCCGTGTCGCTGATCAACACGCTGCGCGCGATGGCACTCGCGCCTGCACGCGCTAACGGGCGCCCAAGCCCCTGGCTCGGTGGCGGCACGGGAGGGCTGTCGGGCCCGGCGGTGCGAACCGTCGCGCTCGCACAGGTTTGCGCCGTCGCCGAGCGCGTCGAGGTGCCCGTGGTGGGCATGGGCGGCGTGGAGACCGCGTCGCACGCGCGCGACATGCTTGACGCGGGCGCCACGCTCGTGGCCGTCGGCACCGCCAGCTTTCGCGACCCGCAAGCCGCCGCGCGGATCGCTCGCGAGCTGGCCTGAACGTCAGCGCCGGCCCCGGCGGGCGAAGGGTCGGCTCCGGCGCGCGCGCGGGTCGGCACTGGCTGCGGAGCCAGCCGCGGCCGGGTCTGCAGAGCCCGCAACTACGGGGTAAAACTCGGTTTGCGCGGGCGCGTGGGCGTCCACTAAGCTCGACGAGACTTGACCTTAGGTTGAGGTGAAGATGAATTCCAGGCGTGGCCTTGATCGACTCGCGCTGGTGTGTAGACTCGCCGCCCATGACGACGGCGACGCGGGCGACGTCTTCTAACTCCTCCATGGCACCACAGCGATCCCTAAACCAGCGGATGGACGCGCTTGCGAGGGCTAATCAGATACGCATCAAGCGAGCTCAGCTGAAGCGCGATCTGAAGGCCGGGCGCCTGTCCATCCACACGCTGCTACTCAATCCGCCCGAGTACGTCGAGACCGCGAAGGTCTTCGACATGCTGCTCGCGGTGCCCAAGTACGGGCGCGTGAAGGTCAACAAGGTGCTCGCGCACTGCCGCATCGCGCCGTCGAAGACCATCGGCGGGCTGTCCGAGCGCCAGCGCAGCGAGCTGACCTCGTTGCTGCACCGCTAGCCGCGGCCGCCCCGATTCGCGCAAGTTGCGGCCGCGCGGCTGACTAGGGTGGACTGTCTCGTGGCGCGCGTCCTGGTCATCACCGGCCCGTCTGGGGTCGGAAAGGGGACGCTGATACGCGGCCTCATGCAGCGCATCCCGGACCTCGAGCTGTCCGTCTCGGCCACCACGCGGGCGCCACGGGCCGGGGAGCGCGACGGGGTGGACTACCACTTCCTCACCGAGCCGGAGTTCGACCGGCGCGTGCGCGAGGGCGCGTTCGTCGAGCACGCGGACTACGCCGGGCGCAGCTACGGCACCCTGCGCAGCGAGCTCGATCAGCGCCTGCGCGCCGGGGTGCCGGTGGTGCTCGAGATCGAGGTCCAGGGCGCGCGCCAGGTGCGGGCCGCGATGCACGACGCGGTGCTGGTGTTTATCGCTCCGCCGTCGCTTGAGGCGCTGCGAGCGCGCCTCGTCGGCCGCGGCACCGACGATCCGGAGGAGGTCGGGCGGCGCCTGCGGGTCGCCGAGCAGGAGCTGGGAGCGCGCGACGAGTTCGGCCACGTCGTGGTCAACGATCGGCTCGAGGACGCCCTGGAGCAGCTGAGCGCGATCGTGCTCGCCGAGCTCGATCGCCCGCCGCCGGCGGGCGGCGGCGAGGCTACTAAACTGGGTGGCTCCCAAGGAAAGGCACGCACGTGATCTCACCCCGCATCGACAGGCTGCTGGAGAACGTTGATTCCAACTACGCCAGCGTCGTGGTCGCCGCCAAGCGCGCGCGCCAGATCAACAGCTACTACCACAACCTCGGCGAGGGGACGTTCGACGAGTTCCCGCCGCCCATGGTCGAGACGGCGTCGAAAAACTATTTGACGATCGCGCTCGAGGAGGTAGCGGCGGGCAAGCTCGCCTACCACTACCGCTAAGGCGCGCAACGGGCGCGCCACGGCTTGCTGGACGAGCGCGCCGGACACACACTTCCCGCCATGGCACGGATTCTGCTCGGCGTGAGCGGCGGCGTCGCCGCGTACAAGGCGCTTGAGTTCGTGCGCCTCGCGACCGCCGCCGGACACGCGGTGCGCGTGGTGCAGACTCCGGCCAGCCGGCGCTTCGTCGGCGCGGCCTCGTTTGCAGCGCTGAGCGGGGGGCCGGTGCTCGCGAGCGAGTTCGAGCGCGATCCCGCGCGCGGGAGCTTCCCCGGCGAGCCGCTGCCGCCCCACGATCCAGCCAGCCATCTCGAGCTCGCCGCGCGCGCGGATGCGTTCCTGATCGCCCCGGCCACCGCCAACACGATCGCCAAGCTCGCCGCAGGCGCGGCCGACAACCTCCTCTGCAGCTGCGCCCTCGCAGCGACCAGCCCTGTGCTGGTGGCGCCCGCGATGAACAACCGTATGTACGCGCACGCCGCCGTGCAGGCGAACCTGAGCACGCTGCGCGCGCGGGGGGTTCAGGTGATCGAGCCGGGCAGCGGCCGGCTGGCGACGATCGGCGAGCACGGCATCGGCCGCCTCGCCGAGCCCGAACAGCTGCTCGCCACGTGCGAGGCGGCGATGGCCCAGAGCGACGCCGCCCGCGCGCCTGATGGGCTCGCGGGGGTGCGGGTGCTGGTCAGCGCCGGCGGCACACGCGAGCCGATCGACAGCGTGCGCTTCATCGGCAACAGCTCGTCAGGACGCATGGGGGTGGCGCTCGCCCAGGCGGCGCAGCTGCGCGGCGCCGCGGTGACGCTGGTCGCGGCAAACCTCGCCGTGCCTGTGCCGCCCGGGGTGGAGTGCCGTCGCGTGATCACCGCCGAGCAGCTCAGAGATGCGTGCGAGCGGGAGTTCGACCACAGCGACGTGCTGCTGATGGCCGCCGCCGTAGCGGACTTCAGGCCGGCCGCCGCGCAGCACGGCAAGATCGCCAAGGCGGACCGCGATGAGTTGGTGCTCGAGCTCGTGCCCACGGCGGACGTCCTCGCGCAGCTGACCGCGCGGCGGCGCCCCGGCCAGGTCCTCGTCGGCTTCGCAGCCGAGCACGGCGAGGGGGCGATCGCGACCGCTCGCGCCAAGCTGCGCGCGAAGGGGCTTGACGCGATCGTGGTCAACGACATCTCGCGCGCGGACATCGGCTTTGACTCCGAGCTCAACGAGGTCACGATCCTCACCGCGAGCCGGCTGTCGCAGCCATCGCTGTCCGGCCAGGGCGACGGCGATCGCGCAGAGCCCGACGCCGGTGACGCGCTCACGGTGGCGCGCGCGTCCAAGGTACAGGTAGCCGAGCGGATCCTCGACCTGGTGGAGCGCCTGCGCGCGACGCCTGCGCCCGCCTCTGCGCCCGCATCCTGACCCC
>DASZFR010000075.1:0-7005 GCA_035939635.1 Solirubrobacteraceae bacterium | reverse complement strand
CGAGTGACAGATCGCTGGTCTGCATGAGCGTGCAGGTGCCGTCGGTCGGATTGCAGGTGTCCGCGAATTCCGGATTTGGGCTGCAAACGCTTGCGCCCGGGCTGCAGTCGATGTCTTCGAAGGGCAGCGGAGCGCGCTGTGACGCCGGCAGGTCTCGGATCCAGTAGGTCGTGCCGCGATCCTGCGCGAGCGCTACCGCGGCTCCGGCGCTGGGCTGCGAGATGCGCCACTTACGAGTAGACGGCGAGTAGCTGGTGAACCACGAGAAGATCTGGTCGCAGCCGCCGCCGATCCTCATGTAGAGCACGTTGCTCCCCACGGCGTCCGGCGAGCTGCCGCTGACAAAGCCGCACGTGCCGCTAGCCCAGTGCAGTTCGAGCACCTGGCTGGGACCGGACTGGCGACCGTGACGAAGGGGATCGACGCGGATCGCCGGGGTCGACTCTTCTTTGCCAAATCCGGGTTCGGCGGTTTCGCTGAACCATTCATACGCGAGCGCACCATCGCTTAGAGACATGCGTGTCACCCAGGCAGACAGTGGACCGCCTTCTTCTGAGAGGCACCGACGCTTGCCCGGGTGCCCAGGGCACGACGGCGCCGGACCTCCGCCGAGTGACACCAACCTGCGATCGGCGTGCCTCCAGAGGTAGATCCTCGGTACGTGCGCGCGCGCCACGGTCCTCGCAAATGCGATCTCTCCGTTCCATATCGCGGGCATGTAGTCCGACGCACCGCGCGCGTGGATAGCGTTGACGGGCGCGGGTGACCCGTGTACGAGCGACAGCTCCCAGATTCGGCACCCGCCGGCGCGTGTCCAGTCGGGCCTGGCTTCTGGTTCTTCGTGTCGGGGCGCGTGAGGATTCGGAAGCCCCGGAGTCACTTGCGCAACCAGGCGCACTGGATCGCGCGCGCACACCGAGTAGACGACCGTGGGCGTTCCGTTCGCACCTGGACCGGCGTTGGCGTCAAACGAGGTGCGGCGAGCCGGCACGGGCAGCGCCGTGATCGTGCCCCGGTGCCATGCCATCAGCCGCCAGTCTCGCTCGGTCGGTTGGTACTCGCTGAACACGACGTAGCCGCCGTAGGCCGTCAGGTTCTGAGCGACATTGGGCAGCGGGGCCAGGGCTACGGTGCCCGCGGCGGCTGCGCCGTTCGCCGATGCGAGCGCAGCGCACATCACGACGGCAGTCGCCATGACCCACTGTGCGAGTCGTGAAGCGAGTCCGCTCGACCCCCTCATAGCCCCCTCTTTCAGTTGCACCGCTTCCTGGCCACACAAACCCTCTCGCAGTACGGAAGTTGTGAAGATTGGCCACCCGCGCGGAGCCGCGCGCCAGGCGATACACAGGTGTTATCCCGGCAGCAGCGTGGTGCTCTTGGTATGTGCGACCACGTCTGCCTTGCAGAAGTGGTCGGGGGCCCATTCCTTTTTGCTGAACAGGTGCGTCTGGTCGGCGTAGAAGGGCGATTCCGGGTTGTCGGACTCGGAGTAGGTGAGGATCGTGGCGGCCAGCGGGCATTTGCCCTTGCCCCACGTCACGGCCTGCACGAAAGAGGACCCTCCGACGACTTCGCTGAAGCCGGCGCCCTTGGTGAACGTGGTCCAGATCGCGTTGAACTCGCCGTTGGGGTCTCCGGCACCCCCGTGGATGGGGATGCGCTGGCCGTTGCGCGTGACGGCCTGGACTTCGCCCGGCGCGGCATCGAGCGGGATGTGAGCGCCGTTGAGGTCGCTGATCGCATCGCCGAGGGCGGCCTTGACTTCGGCGTTGGTGGTGTTGAGCCCGTAGGGGGTGGTGACGGGTTCGTTGACGTTGAATTCGTGGCTCCAGAGCGAGGTTTTAGCTTCGCTTGCGTGGTCCCAGAAGCGGCGGAACAGCACGGCGCCCTTGGAGTTGAGGTTCTCGTGCACGTCCCAGCCGGCGAGCACGTTGCAGGCTTCGCCGACGGGCACCGTGCCGCCTTCGGAGGTGGGCGCGAGGCCGCCGGGGAATTCGCGACACATGGCAACGAGTTCGTTGCGTGTCAATTCGCCGGCGTACTGGCGGTCGGAGAAGACCATGTTCTGCATGTCCTGCAGAGTGAAGCCGGCGGGTCCGAGGCCGTCGGTTCCCGACACGCGCTGCTGGGCCATGACCAGACCGATGCGGGTGCGCAGTGTGCGCGCGGTGCGTTCCGTTCCGATGATGCGCGCGAATCCTTCGAGCGGATGGTGCGGGTTTGCAAGCCAGAAGCTGTCGTTGGAGTTGGTGACGAAGTCTTCGCGCTCCAGGTGCGGCAGGTGGCCGGGGCCGAACAGCCCGGGTTTGACCGCATCGGCGTCGTTTTCCCAGTTGCATTCGGACCTCGAGCCGTCGAGGATCGGCAGCCCGAGCACTTTGAAGGTGGCCGCGCCGAGCGCGCTGTCGCAGGCTTCGGCATGGGCGTCGGACACGTTCGGCACGACGCCGATGTCGGCGTAAAGCGCGTTGCCCTGCTTGTCGGCGGCGATCGTGTTGACCCAGGGAATGCCCTGGTACTTCTCGAGTATCGCGAGCACTTCGGGCACAGACTGCGCGGAATCGACGTCGAGGAAGTGGTTAAAGACGCGGAAGTTGTCGGCGTTGGCGTCGCCGAGCGCGAACGCCTCGGCGTTTGTCCACGGCAGCGGGATGCCCTCGATCGAGGTGAAGACCGGGCCGAAGCGGGTCGAGTAGAGCGTGCGCGTCATCGGCGCGAGCGTGCCGTTTGACTGCTTGACCTGCACGGTGACCTGGCGGCTTGTCATCGGCGTGGGCGTGCCGTTGTAGAGATATTCGGTCGGTTTGCCGGGCACGAGCGTGAGCTGGAAGGGCGTGAACCGGAAGGCGGTGGAGACGGTGTGGCTCCAGGCGAGGTTGGCGGTGTGCCCGATCAGGACCAGCGGCACGCCATACAGCGAGGCGCCCTCGACGCTGAGGCGGTGCGGGATCGTTAGCTGCGCTTGGTAGAAGCGCTCGGTGCCGATCCAGGGGAAGTGGGGGTTGCCAAGCAGCAGCCCGTGCTTTTTGTCGCGCGTGCCGGCGCGGCCCACCGCGACGGCGTTTGAGCCGATTCCCCCGATGCCTCCCTGCGGCAGGCGTTCTGCGAGTTCGTGAGCGGTCTGTTCGGGTGGGGGTGTGGCGCTTCCTCCGGTCGGCGCAGCTTCGGCGATGCCCGAGATGACGACGTCGCCGCTTGCGAGCTCGATCAGCTGGTAGAAGCGCCGGTACACGTCCACGGTGGTGATCGGGCGCACCCACGCCGCTCCGCGGCAGCGCGCGTCGGGCACGCCGGCGGACCCGCCGACGGATTCCAGATAGCGGTTGTAGCCGGCGACGTAGCCGTTGACGAGTTCCTTGACTTCGGGCTTCGGTCCCAGTGGCGGCGGTGTGTTGAGCAGTTTTTCGATCACGCCGGAGTCGATGATCTGCTGAAAGAAGAAGTCCGAGTTGACGTTGGTCACAGAAACGGCGTTGCCGCGCTGCTCGTATTCTTCGCTCGGGCCGAAGAAGCGCGAGCGTTCCGCGTCGACGGTGATGTAGTCGTTGGCGATCGTGCAGAGGTCGTCCTGGGCGAACGCGTAGCCGTAGCCTTCGCCGGCGCCTTCGAAGCTCTTGGATTCGATGTGCGGGATGCCGAATTCGGTGCGCCTGATCACGACCCGCCCGCGGCGCTTGGCGTGGGGGCTCGCACCGGAACCGAGGCGAACATGCGAGGGGCGCGCGGAGGAAAGCGCGACGGCGGGGCTCAGCGAGAGCGCGACGATGCCGACCACTGCTGCCCAGCCCTTGCGTTGCCCAAACAAAGCGTCGCCCTCCCACCTACGCCGAGTAGTCTACATCCCGTCAGTTGCGCAACGTAGCCTACGGGCCGTAGGCTGTCAACTGATTTCAGACTGCGGCTCAGCGGATCCCCGCGCGCGCGAGCGTGCGGGTGGAGCTCTCCAACATGACGCCGGCGTCGGAGCCCAGCTCGTCTGCGGCGATCGCGTGCGCCTGGGGTTGCGTGCGATGCACGAGCGCCTCGAGACCGGCCTCCCAGCGGGCATCGCGAACAACGAGGTCGTAGTGAAAGAGCCGCTGCTCGAGCAGAGCGGCGTCATCCACCAGAAGCAGCTCGACCCCGGCTTCCAGCCATGTCTCGAGATCGAAGCCGCCGTCTGTCGGAGGCTTCAGCAGCCACGTGAGTCGCGCGCGCGGCCACCATTTCAGCATCGCCTGGACAATCTCGCTGCCGGCGGGCTCTCGCGGCTCGTGACACAGCAGCACTCTGGGAGTCGCGAGCGCGTCGCGCGCCGATATCACTGCCTGCTCGCTTGCGTGCAGGAAGGTGACCGGCCGAGGCGCGAGATGGTCGCGCCAACGATCGGCGAACACGCGACGGTTGCGGCGGCTCAGCTGTTCGGCCTGCTCCGCTGCGCCGGAGCCGTACCTGGCGTGCGTGACCGATGAGCGGGGCTCGTAGCGCACCCTCAGGCCGAGCTGCGCGAATCGCATGCACAGGTCGACGTCCTCGTAGTACGCGGGCGCGAACACCTCGTCGAATCCGCCCGCGTCTTGGAACGCGCGCCGTCGCATCAGCATGCACGCGGCGCCCCCGAAATCGATGTCGCGCCGGAATCGATACGACGACTTGCGCGCGTCGTCGCCGTCGCCGTACACGCGCACCGTTCCGTCCCGCGCGAGCAGAGCGCCAGCCTCCTGGAGCGTGCCGTCGAGATGCAGGTAGCGGGGGACGACGGCGGCCACGCCGGCTTCCGCGAGCGTTTCGAGCAGCGGCTCAAGCCAGCCACAGTGCACGAACGCGTCTGTGTTGAGCAGCAGCAGGTGCTGGGCGCGTGCGTGCTGCACGCCCTGGTTGACGGCAGGTCCGAAGCCGACATTGCGCTCGTTGCAGATGAGCGTGGCGACCCCGAGCTTGGACAGCTGCGCGCGGGTCTGGTCGGGAGAGGCGTTGTCCACGACGATCAGCTCAAAGCACGAACGCGTGTTGGCCACCAACGCCGCGATCGCCCGCTCGGTCAGACGCCAGCGCCCATGCGTGACCATCACCACCGAGAGCTCGGGCTCGGCGCATTGGGGAAGGGCGGCGGTCATCGCGAACGGTTACGCACCGGTGCCGCGCGAGCGGCGACGTGCGCGCACCCGCCGGACGAGCTTTGCCGGGAGCCGCTCGTTGGCGCCGAGCAGTTGCGCATGCAGCCGCGCCGCCTGCTCGCTTATCCCCCTGAGCTCCGCTTCCAGCGCGACGGCGCGCTCGCGCTGCTTGCTCGCCTCACGCTGCAGGCTCTGGACGTACTCGTCGCGTGCGCGCTGCTCGTCACGAAGCGACGCGAGCTCCTGGCGGCGCTGCGCGAGCTCCGACGTCAAGGCGCTTACGGCCTCGGCGAGCGCGGCCCGCGCTTCGTGGACCTGCTCGGTCCGCCGCTCGTACGCGGCTGCGAGCGGGTCCTCAGAATCGTCTGCGGCGGACGGCACGCAGCGGCATCATCGCAGCCGGGTGACGTGACCCAGACGCGAGAGCGCCACCGGCACCTTGGGCCCGAGCGAGACGCCAAACACCGTGCCGGTACGTGCGTTCATGATCAGCTCCAGGGCCCGGCCTTTGGGCTCCGGCTTGTTGTGCGGATGCGGGCCATGGCTTGTGAAGTGTCCGCGCATCGCGACGACGTCGACTGCGCTCTTGGCGCCGCCCAGCGCGCGCAGGCCGGCGGCCGTCGGGTGGGCGCGCGGATCGAACACCTTGACGGCCGCCTTCAGCTTTCCGCTGGCCAGTTCGATGCGTGTGGGGCGGGCTTCGCCATCGGCCTTGGCCACGCGCAGCGCGATCTTGAGGACCTGGGCGCGGGCGAGAAGTTTTGTGCGCGTGGCCGCGGAGCTCTGAGCCGGTGCGAGAGCCATCGCGACAAGCACCAACAGCGTGATCGCAATATGCCTCTTCACTGCCGCGACCGTAGCGCAGCGCTGAGCCTCGCGAGCCAGCTCGCTTAGCGTGAACCTCAGGAGTGACCTCGGATCGCTCGGCGACCGGCAGGTGTGTTTAGGAAGCGCGGGTGGCTGCCTTCGTCCAGAGCTGGTTGAAGAAGGCCGGCTGCAGCGGATCGACGCGGCGGGCTGTGAGCTGCCACGGCGCAGGCAGCGCATACTGGCTCTCGTCGAGGGCGGCGTCGTCGGCCTCGTTGCGCCAGTACTGCCATTGCTTCAGAAAGATCGCGTCCGAGGACTTGCTCGCGAATAGCTCGAGGTAGCGTGACGACTGCGATCGCGGCATCTCGGGCAGCGTGCTGATGGTTTGTATTCCATCGAACCAGTCGTCGGGAAACGTGTCTAACTGGTCGGGCGTGAAAAGCGCAACAACTCCGGGGACGAGGCGCGCCGCCACCGAGTCAAACGTGTTCGTAGGCGCGTAGCCGACGACCCGATCCTCCCCGAATACGGCTGTGAGATACCACTGCGCGACGGCGAGCGCGGGTGGAATGTCAAAGATGCAGTACGTGAGTGGGCACGCTTCGGCGAACGCAAAAGCCAAGCGGCCGTAGCCCGCTCCCAGCTCGGCGATCCGCGCTCCGGATCGCACGATGCCCGCACGCGCGATAAACGACAACTCGAGGATGCTGTTGGCCAGGTCTTGAGAGATCAATCGGCCGCGGTACCAAATGCGGATCGGGTTGCCCACTTCCGGCTCGGCCAACCGGTCTGTCAAACCCAGCGAATCGTTGCGGCGGGCGACTTCCCATGCCTCGCCTACAAAGAACTTGTAGCGCCACCGCTCTCTGCCCTGCAATGTGATCTTGTCGGGACGTCCGAGCATGCGCAGTCCGTCCGCTGTGCCCATCCGGTTTATCAGTGGCCCCGGTGTCGGGTGTCGTAACCAGTTGGCGACGGCCCGCTTGAGCTGAGGATCGCCAGCCGTGTGAACAACCCAGTTGTAATAGTTGTTGGAGACGGTGCGCTTGAAGTTTGCGATGCCCTCCGACTCGAGCATCTCGAGATTCGTTGCAATTAA
>DASZFR010000074.1:0-4695 GCA_035939635.1 Solirubrobacteraceae bacterium | reverse complement strand
GCCGCGAGCGGCGCGCGCAAGGTGCGCCAGGGCATCGTGGTGTCCAACAAGGCCAACAAGACGATCGTGGTGCGCATCGACGTCGCCCGGCGCCACCGCCGCTACGAGAAGATCGTGCGCAGCTCGAACACGCTGCACGCGCACGACGAGAGCAACGATGCGCGCGAGGGCGACATGGTGCGAGTGGTCGAGAGCCGGCCGCTGTCGCGCACCAAGCGCTGGCGTCTGGTCGAGGTGCTGGAGCGCGCGCAATGATCCAGAACGAGACTCGCCTGCGCGTGGCCGACAACACCGGCGCGCGCGAGATCCTCTGCATCCGCGTGCGCGGCGGCTCGCGGCGGCGCTACGCCGGCGTGGGAGACGTGATCACCGCCACGGTCAAGCAGGCCAACCCCCACGGCGCGATCAAAAAGGGCGAAGTGGTAACAGCGGTGGTGGTGCGGACGAAGAAGCCGATCGGGCGCGACGACGGCACCTACATCGCCTTCGACGAGAACGCCGCGGTGATCATCGACGACCAGAACAACCCGCGCGGCACGCGCGTCTTCGGCCCGGTCGCGCGCGAACTTCGCGAGCGCAACTTCATGAAGATCGTCTCGTTGGCGCCGGAGGTGTTGTGATGACCCGCGTCCGCCCCGCCGCCGCCAAGCGCAGGCGCCACACCCTGAAGATCCGCTCCGGCGACCAGGTCAAGGTGATCGCCGGCAAGGATCGTGGCAAGACCGGGCGTGTGTTGCGCGTGGAGCCCTCCGCCAACCGCCTGTACGTCGAGGGGCTCAACATGGTCAAGCGCCACATGCGCCCGCAGCAGGTCACTGGGACCCGGGGAGAAATCGGCGGCGTGATCGACCGCGAGGGGCCGATCCACGTTTCAAACGTGATGCTGCTCGACCCCAAAGGCCACCCGACGCGCGTGGGCACCGAGCGCGAGGACGGCAGGCCTTACCGCGTCGCAAAGACAACCAAAGCGAGGATCGAGTGACCGCTGACAGCAACGGCGCACCCGATGCGGGCAACGGCGCCGGCGCCACGCCGCCCGCGCGCCTGAAGGTGAGATACCTGGACGAGATCCGCCCGCAGCTGATCTCGCGCTTCGGCTACTCGTCTGACATGCAGGCGCCACGGATCGAGAAGATCACGGTGAACATGGGCGTGGGCAACGCAAAGCAGGACTCCAAAATGCTCAAAGCGGCGCAGGGGCAACTCGCGACGATCGCCGGCCAGCAGCCGAGCGTACGCCGCGCGCGCAAGTCGATCGCGGCCTTCAAACTGCGCGCCGGCATGCCCGTGGGCGTATCGGTCACGCTGCGCGGCGAGCGCGCGTACGAGTTCCTTGACCGCCTGATCTCGGTCGCGATCCCCCGCATCCGCGACTTCCGCGGGCTGAACCCGCGCTCCTTCGACGGGCGCGGCAACTACTCGCTGGGGGTGCGCGAGCAGATCATCTTCCCCGAGATCGACTACGACGCGATCGACGAGGTGCGCGGCATGGACGTCACGATTACCACCTCCGCGGCCAGCAATCGCGAGGCATTCGCGCTGCTGCTCGCGCTGGGGCTGCCCTTCGCACAGCAGGGGCGCCCGCGCGAATTCGAGGATCTGGTGCTCGACGAGCAGGAGGCTGCCTGATGGCCAAGACGTCGCTTCGCTACAAGCAGACGCTGCCACCGAAGTTCAAAACGCGCGCCTACACGCGCTGCACGCGCTGCGGGCGCCCGCGCGCCGTGTACCGGCGCTTCGGGCTGTGCCGCATCTGCCTGCGCGAACTCGCCCACAACGGCCAGATCCCGGGAATGACGAAGTCCTCGTGGTAGGCGCGTCGAAGCGGCAACTCCAGGAGCAGACGTCATGTCGATGACCGATCCCATCGCCGACCTCCTCACGCGCGTGCGCAACGGGATCCACGCCGCGCACGAGACCGTCGATATCCCCGCCTCAAAGCTGAAGGGCGAGGTGGCGCGGATTCTCGCCGAGCAGGGCTACATCGAATCGTGGTCGCTGCTGCCCGCGGGGGAGAAAGCGGGGCAGGTGATCCAGATCCGCCTCAAGTACACCGACGACAGACGCTCGGCGATCTCGGGGCTGCGCCGCGTGTCGCGCCCGGGTCGGCGCACGTACGTCGACGCCAAGCAGATTCCGCGCGTGCTCGGCGGCATGGGCACCTCGATCGTGTCCACCTCACACGGTGTGATGACCGGTCACGACGCGCGCGCCGCGGGCATCGGCGGCGAGGTGCTCGCGCAGGTGTGGTGACCGGGTGTGTCGCGGATCGGAAGACAGCCCATCGACGTGCCCGCCGGCGTGACCGTCGCGATCGACCCCGAACACGTGCGCGTGAACGGCCCCAAAGGCGAACTCGTCGAGCGCATCCCCCGCGACATCACCGTCAAGCAGGACGGCGAGCAGCTGCTCGTATCGCGCCCAACCAATCGCGGCGAGCACCGCGCGCTGCACGGCCTCACGCGCTCGCTCGTGGCCAACATGGTGCAGGGCGTCACCGCCGGATACGAAAAGCGCCTGGAAATCCAGGGGGTGGGCTACCGGGCACAGCTGCGCGGCGCAAACCTCGAGCTCGCGCTCGGGTATTCGCACTCGGTGCCGATCGCCGCGCCACAGGGGATCGAATTCGAGGTGCCCCAGCCGACGCGCATCGTTGTGCGCGGGATCTCAAAGCACCTCGTCGGCGAGACCGCCGCGCTGATCCGCAAGCAGCGCCCGCCCGAGCCCTACAAGGGCAAGGGGATCCGCTACGAGGGCGAGCACGTGCCGCGCAAGGTGGGCAAGCGCGCATGAGCTCGCTCAGCCGCGAACAGCGCCGTCTGCGCCGGCGCCGGCGCGTGCGCGCGAAGATCTCGGGCACCGCTGCGCGCCCGCGCGTGTCGGTGTTTCGCTCCAACAAGGGACTCTGCGCGCAGCTCATCGACGACGCTTCCGGGCACACCCTCGCGGCGGTGAGCTGGTTTGAGCCCGATCTGCGGGCGCTTGCCAAGGGCGAGCGCACGCGCCGCTCCGGCGAGGCGCTGGCGCAGCGCGCCAAGGCCGCGGGGGTGTCTGAAGCGGTCTTCGATCGAGGCGGCTACCGTTATCACGGACATGTGCGCGCGTTCGCAGAGGCGATCCGAGAGGCTGGCCTGACCGTCTAGGGTCCGATACCCATGGCAAACTCGACCGATCGAACAGTCAGCGCCGCCGGCCTTGACCTGCAGGAGCGCGTGGTGGAGATAAACCGCGTCGCCAAGGTGGTCAAGGGCGGCCGCCGTTTCTCGTTCACCGCGCTGGTGGTGGTGGGAGACGAACGCGACGTGGTGGGCGTCGGTTACGGCAAGGCCAACGAGGTGCCGCTCGCGATCCAAAAGGGCGTCGAGCGCGCGAAGAAGGACCTCTTCCGCGTACCGCGCCACGGCAGCACGATCACCCACCAGACGACCGGCGTGTTCGGCGCCGGGCGCGTATTTCTCAAGCCCGCCTCGCCGGGCACCGGTGTGATAGCGGGCGGAGGCGTGCGCGCGGTGCTCGAGCTGGCGGGGATCCACGACATCCTGTCCAAGAGCCTGGGCACGCAGAATCCGATCAATCTCGTGAAGGCCACCGTGGACGGTCTGCGCAACCTGCGCACGCCCGCCGAGGTTGCCACGCTGCGCGGGCTATCGGTGAGCGAGGTTCTGGGTCTCGGCGGCGGCGTTGAGCCGGCGCCGAATGCAGCAGCGCCGGCCACGGCCGCAAACGGCCAGGGCGCCGCTGGACTCGCCGATGCCCCCGCGAGCGGCGATGGCGCCGGGCTGGCAGGCGCCGAGCGTGACGCCGGGGAGCCCGCCGCAGCCGAGGGGGCAGCGGCGGTCGGCCAGGAGCGCGCGTGATGGCCACGCTGGCGGTCACGCAACGGCGTTCGCGCAACGGCGCCAACCGCAAACAGCTCGACACGCTGCGCTCGCTCGGCCTGCGCCGCATCGGCCACACGGTGCAGATCCAGGACGGCGAGCAGGCGCGCGGCATGCTGCACGCGGTCCGCCACCTCGTCGAGGTGCGGGAGCAGAAGTGAGCCCGCCCGCGCGCCCGGCGGACCGCATCGGCCTGCACAGCCTGGCGCCGGCGCCCGGTAGCCGCCGTCCGCGCAAGCGCGTGGGGCGCGGAGAGGGGTCTGGCACCGGCAAGACGGCCGGGCGCGGACAGAAGGGCGCCGGGGCGCGCTCGGGGGCAAAACGCCGCGCGCGGCTGGAGGGTGGCCAGATGCCGATCCACATGCGCATGCGAAAGCTGCGCGGGCCGCACATGAAGAAGTCGATGCCGTTTGAGCCCTTCCGTACGCGCACGCAGCCGGTGAACATCGCAGAGCTGCAGCGCGTGTTCGACGCCGGCAGCGAGGTCACGCCCGAGCTGATGCGCGCGCGCGGTCTGGCCACGCGCAAGGACGTACCGGTCAAGGTGCTCGCGAAGGGCGAGCTGAGCAAGGCGCTCACCGTCCACGCGCACGCCTTCAGCGCCGGCGCGCGGGAGCGCATCGAGGCGGCCGGCGGCAGCTGCCAGGTGGTGGAGCGCTAGGCGCGCACGATGCTCGCGACGATCCTCACCGCGTTCGCGGTCGCCGACATCCGGCGCAAGATCGCGTTCACCGCGGCGATGCTGCTGATCTACAGGCTCGGCTCACACGTGCCGGTGCCCGGCGTCAACCTCACCGCGGTCAACAACATCCAAAAG
>DASZFR010000073.1:0-5284 GCA_035939635.1 Solirubrobacteraceae bacterium | reverse complement strand
GCGGTCGGGCGGCTCGCCTACGCCGGCCGCCAATCAGCGAGGCGCGCTCGAGGCAGCGCGCGAGGCCAAGTACCGCGAGATCAAAGACGCAGAGCTCGACTTCAACACCGGCAAGCTCTCGCGCGAGGACTTCGAGCAGCTCAGCGCTTCGCTGCGAGCCGAGGCCGTCGAGATCCTCGACCGCTTAGCGGCGCTCGAGCGCAGCGCGAGCGAGTGAGGCGTGGCGGTCGCGCTGTGTCGACGCGGGGTGTGGCGTGCGCTCCGCGTGTGGCGTGCGCTGCGGGTCAGCGTGCGCCCGAATCGACGTGCGCGGAGTGGGGTGGGTCTGAGCCTAAGCCCAGGGTCGCTTGAGCAGGATCACCGCGTTGAGCAAAAACAGGATCGCGAAGAAGATCGTCCAGCGATTCAGGTTGCGCTCCACCATCGAGCCGCCGCCCAGCGGCCCCGTTCCGCTGCCGACGCCGAACGCTCCAGACAGCCCCGAGTCCTTGCCCGAGTGCATCAGCACGAGCAGCACGACGACCACCGAGATGATCACCTGCAGTATCGAGAACAGCGTTTCCACCTGTGGCGGCAGCATAGCTGCTTGCAATTTCGCCGCTGCGATCGGGTATCGTTGCCACTCGCAACCGCCATTGCAGAAGCTCAAAAAGCACGGATCGCGTCGGCGGGTGCGCCGAGGGAAAGGAGAGACTGGCTGCTGCGGGGAGAGCCGCGCAAGGGGGGGAGGCGCGCAACGTTTGACAGTGACGGCGACAGGCGTCCGCCGCGCCGTTACGAATCATTTACGCGTCGTTACGAACTCTTTACGCGCCTCTGTTTGGCTGCCGGTATGAATTGCCGGCGGGCGTAGCCGCCTTTGTGGTCAAAATGCGCCGCCGAGGGACTATGGACGACCGCGACGATCGACAAGGGGCAACGGGCGAACACGCGCCGGGGGGCCGGCGAGCGCGCGCGCTGCGCGTCGCGGTGTCGGCGCTGGCCGGAGGCGGTCTGACCGCGGCTGGGCTGGCGGGGCCGCTCGCGCAGAAGGTCTTCGGGGCGGCGGCGTCCAAACGCTCACACGCCGCCGGCAACGTGCCGCTTAGCGTCAGCGAATCCGGCGGCGAAGGGACGACCGGCAGCACGCAGGCCAACCCCTCGCAAACCGCCACGAGCGGCACGCCCTCGACGACCACGCCCGCGCCGTCGCCCGCGCCCTCGCCCGAAACAAAGCAGGGGCCGCTCGTCGTCACACCGGAGGTCACCCCCTCGAAATCCGGCGCGCCCGCTGTGGCGGTGCAGCGCAAGCAGCAGGTGACCAAAGCGCCGCCGGCCAAGAGCACCACGGCGACCGCGCCCAACACCGCGGCACACGCCAAGGCGGGCAAATCCGGCGCCGCGGCCGGCCAGAACAATGTCGCGCTCGCGCCACAGCTCGTGGCCGCGCAGGCCGGGGTGCTCGCAGCCGAGCTCGCGGGCTCGGCCGCATCGGTGCAGGCGCTGGCCTTCTACCGCATTCCGCTCTTCCTGCTGCCGATCTACCAGGCGGCGGCCGCGCAGTACGGAGTCCCGTGGCAGATCCTCGCGGCGATCAACGAAATCGAGACCGACTACGGCAACGACCTGTCGGTGTCCACCGCCGGCGCGGTGGGGTGGATGCAGTTCATGCCCGCCACCTGGATCCAGTACGGCGTCGACGCGCTCAACGCCGGTTACGCGGACCCCTACAACCCCGTCGACGCGATCTTCGCCGCGGCCCGCTACCTGCGCGCCGCCGGTGCCTCGACCAACCTGCGCGCCGCGATCCTCGCCTACAACCACTCGGCCGAATACGTCAGCTCGGTGCTGCTGCGCGCGAAGCTGATCTCGAGCTATCCCAACCCGGTCATCTCCACACTCACGGGGCTCGGCGACGGGCGTCTACCCGTGCGAAACGGACAGGTCGCGTGGGACTCGATCGCGCGCCTGATCTCGCCCTCCAGCGCAACCGCTCAGGCGACCGCCGTGGGCGGCTCCAGCGCGCTGGGCGCGGGTGCGCTGCTCGGCACCGGGACGACGCCGGGGACGAGCTCGGCTTCCGGCACGAGCGCCGCGAACACGCGCGCACCGTCGCCGACCAGCGCCGCGACCGCGGCAGCGGCCGGCGGCGAACAGCCGCTGCAGCTGATCGATCTCGCGACCAGCCCCAACGCGACTGTGGTCGCGGTGCAGGACGGGCGCATCGTGAAGGTGGGCAGCTCGCCCGAGCTCGGCAAATACGTGGTCCTGCGCGACGTCTACGGCGACGTGTTCACCTACGCAGGCCTGGGCAGCATCGCCCCCCGCTACCGTCCGGCCAAACCGCAGCCGCTCAGCCCGCTCGCGGGCGCGTCGCTGCCGGGCTCCGCGGGCGCCGCCGCGCAGCGGGGCGTGCCCGGTGGCGGCACGAGCGTGCCGCTGACGCTGCGCGTCGCAAAGCGCTCCGGCGGCCAAGCGCCCGCCGCCGGCCGGGCGGCCGGATCGGCATTCGGCTCACAGCTCGGCAGCGCATTCGAATCGCTGCCGGCGTCAGCCGCCGCCCCCGGCGCCGCGTCGCCCCTGGGCAAGCTGCGCCTGTTCGCGCATCCCGGCAAGGCCGACGCGGGCACCGCGGGCGCCCGGCTGCACACGGGCACGCGCTCGCACGCGGGCAGCGGCTGGCTGGCGCTTCGCACCGGGGCGATCATCAGCAAGGGCACCGTGCTCGGCCACGTGCGCACCCCGGTCGGTGCGCGCGATGGTCACCTGCGCTTCGCGATCCGACCAGCGGGCGACCTCGGCACGGTTGATCCGCGACCGATTCTCGAGAACTGGTCCCAGCTGGCAGCAGCGCTGCACCCGCAGGGCGCGCACGGCGAAGCCGAATTGGTCGGCGCCACCGCGAGCGGAGTGTTCCTGCTCTCAAAGAGCGACCTGCAGCGCGACGTGCTGTCGGATCCCGGCATTCGCCTTCCCGAGTGCGCCCGTCACCAGGTCGCTAGCGGCTCGGTTGACCGTCGCGTCCTCGCCGCGTTGGCATTTCTCTCCCGCAGCGGGCTCAAGCCGACCGTGAGCGCGCTGCGCTGCACAGCCTCTGGGCTGCCGGCGACGCACGCATCGGGCGAGGAGGTAAACATCTCGGCGATCGACGGCATTCCGATCGCCGGCAACCAGGGCCCCGGGACGATCACCGACGTCGCGATCCGCACGCTGCTCACTCTCCGCGGCGAATTCCGCCCGCGCCTGATCGTCAGCCTCATGCAGTACCCGGGCTCGCCCAGCACGGTGGCAAGCCCGAACGAGTGGGACCATCTGCGTCTGTCCTTCCACCCGATTCCCCGCGCCGCGCAGGCAAGCCCGGCGGCAGCCGCGGCGGTCGCCCACGCTGCGCGCCGCAGCGCGCCCGCGCCCGCGCCGCTGCTCGTCGGTGAAGACCTCAGCTCCTCCGAGTGGGGCCGGCTGTTCGGCCAGATCGCAACGCTGCACGCGCCGTCGGTGCCGGTCGCGCGCAGCTCGGCTGCCGTTCCCGACCGCCCGGCGAGCCCCGCGCACCCGCTGCACTGAAACGGACCGCTGGCGCCGCGGTATAGGTCCGCCGGCGGCGCCTGCTGCGGCGCGCTTTGCAGCTGCCGGAGACCGCTGGGACGTCTGGCATGATCATCAGCGGCATGTCCATGCTGGGAGGGATCGACCTGGGCGGCACCAAGATCCAGGCGGCGATCGTCGACTCCGATCACAAAGTGCTGAGCGCCGCGCGCAGGCCCACGCCGACGGACGGCGGCCCCGAGCAGGTCGCCAGCGAGATGGAGGCTGCGCTGCGCGACGCCGCGGAGCAGGGCGCGCTCGTCGTCGGCCAGCTCGCCGGCGTCGGCGTCGGCTCGCCCGGCACGATCGAAGGCGCCAGCGTGAGCGACGCGCGCAACCTGCCCAACTGGAACGGGTCGTTTCCGCTCGGCGATCGCCTCAGCGCCGCGCTCGGCTGCCCGGTTAAGCTCGGCAACGACGTGCAGGTGGCCACCGACGCCGAGTTCCGCCTCGGCGCGGGTCGCGGCTACAGCTCGCTCGTCGGCGTCTTCTGGGGCACGGGCGTGGGCGGCGGGCTGATCCTCGATGGCCATCCCTGGGTCGGCCGCGGCGGCGCGGGCGAGATCGGCCACGTGGTGGTCGAGATCGACGGAGCGCGGTGCACGTGCGGGCGGCGGGGCTGCATGGAGGCGTACGCCGGGCGCCTCGCGATGGAACTTCACGTGCGCGAGCTGCACGAGCAAAAGGGGCAGGCCACCGACCTGTTCAAGCTGGCAAAGCAACACGGCCGCGCGCGCCTGACGAGCAGCATCTGGGCGCGGGCGCTCGCGCGCAAGGACAAGCTCGCGGTGCACGCGATCGACCGCGCCGTACGCGCTCTGGGCGCCGGCGTGGCGTCGGTGGTCAACGTGCTCGACCTAGAGTGCGTGATCATCGGCGGCGGCCTTGGCGTCCGCCTCGGCGAGCCTTACGCGAAGCGCATCGTGCGCGAGATGCACCCCCACCTGTTCATCGACTGGCGCCCGCCCGACGTCCGCGTCGCGGCGCTGGGCGACCTCGGCGGCGCGATCGGGGCCTCGCTGCTGCTGGCACCGGCGCCACGCGCCGGCGCGTCCGTGGCGGCGGTGCCGGCATCCGGCCCGGTCGCCTGAGTGCAGGCGAGTAACGTGAGTGGCGCAGTGCAGCAGCCAGTGGTGCACGTCTCGTCGGTCCTGCACAGTCCGCTGCTCGATCGCGCGGGCGAGCGGTTGGGTCGCGTCGAAGACCTGATCGTGCGTCTGGCCGACGGCGGCTATCCGCCGCTGACCGGACTGAAGGCGAGGATCGCCGGGCGCGACCTGTTCGTGCCCGTGGACCGCGTCGCCGAGCTGACCCCGGGCGCGGTGCGCCTGGCGGGGGAGACGCTCAGCCTCGGGCGCTTTGATCGCCGCGCCGGAGAGCTGCTGCTCGGCCAGGACGTGCTCGGTCGCAAGCTCGTGTACGTCGAGGCCGAGCCACCCCGCCTGGTCGCGGCGCAAGAGATCGAGCTCGCCTGCATCGACGGCTGGTGGCGTGTGGTCGCCGTGGACCCGAGCCGGCGCGCGCGGCTGCGGCGGCTACTGCCACGGCGCGCGCGCAGCCGGCTAAAGGCCGGCCCGCTGCTGGACTGGTCGGACATGGAGCCGTTCGTCGGGCACGTGCCAAGCGCGCGCCTGCGCCTGTCGCACCGTAAGCTCGCCAACCTGCACCCTGCCGAGATCGCGGATCTTGTCGAGGCGGCCTCCCACGACGAGGGCGAGGA
>DASZFR010000072.1:0-5208 GCA_035939635.1 Solirubrobacteraceae bacterium | reverse complement strand
CGTCGGTCGCTTTGGCGCGGTTGCGCCGACCTTTAAGTGCAGACGCAAATCGGCCGTTAAGTACGACAAGGCCGACGCGAATGTTCATGGCACGGAGAAACAGACGCCTGTTCTGGGCGGTCGAGCTGCTGCTGCTGGCAGGTACGGTGGGCGCGTCCACGCGCGTGTCAAGCGCGCAGGAATGGCGCCCGGCAATCTTGGTTGTCTTGCTGCTGTCTCTCGCGCTGCTCGGGCAGTTCTTCAGCGTCGAGATCAGGGGTGGGCAGCTCAGCGCCTCCCTGATCGCCATCGTACTCGCGATGAGCCTGCTCGGGCCGGTGGCGGCCGCCGCCTGCGGCATCGCTGCGATGATCCTCAAATCGGCCGTGCGGCGGCTCGCGCCGGCACAGTGGTTGAGCAACCTCACTACGTTCGCGGTGATCCCATTCGCCGGGGGACTGTTGGTTCGCGCCCTTGTCGGCAACGTGCACCAGGCGCACAGCCACGGCCTGTCGAACAGCCTCACGTTCGGCGTGGTGGTGTTCCTCGTGTTCCTGTTCGCGACCGGGCTCAACTTCCTGTTCTTCGCGCTGGACGTTTTCGTCGACGAGGGACGCTCGCTGCTACGCGTGCTCGGCGAGCTGGTGCCGCTGCTCCCAGGCGAGCTGGCGGCGGGCGCTATCGCGACGATGCTGGCGCTCGGCTACACGGCTGTCGGGCTGCCGCTGCTGTTCGGGTCCATCGTCGTGTTGTTGATCTTCCAGCAGCTCACCGTCGCGCTGCTGCGCTCGGAGGACCGCGCCGAGCAGCTACTCGCGCGCTCCACACAGCTCGTGCGCCTGCAGCTGGGCGTGCTGTCCACGCTCGTGAAGGCGCTGGAGAAGCGCGATGAGACGACCGGGCGCCACGCCGCCGCCGTGGCGCGTTACGCGGAGGCTCTGTCGATCGCGCTCAACTGCAGCGAGGAGCAGCGCGATGTTGCTCGCGCGGCCGGGCTGCTGCACGAGATCGGCAAGTTCACCTGGCCAGACCGCGTGCTGCACGCAAGCGTCGTCGAGGAGCAGGACCTGACGATCGTGCGCAACCACCCGCAGGAGGGGGCGATGCTGGTCGGGGCGCTGGATGGCTACGGCGAGGCGGCCGAGGCGATCCTGCACCACCACGAGCGCGTCGACGGTCGCGGCTATCCCGCGGGGCTGATCGGCAACGAGATACCGCTGATGTCACGCGTGCTGGCGATCTGTTCGACCTACGACACGCTCACCGCACAGGGCACCTATCGCCCCGCGATCGCACCCGAGGAGGCAATGGAGGAGCTGCGCAGCGCGGCCAGGAACGGCCAGCTCGACGGCGAGATGGTCGAGACCTTCATCACGGTGCTGGGGCGCGAGGGCGCCGTTTTTGGCCAGGATTCCGACTTCGAGGTCGAGCTCGAATTCGAGCGACGCGTACGCATGATGGCCGAGCCCCGCGCCGGCGTGACCGGCCGCTCGCTCCCCGCCGCTTCACGCTTGCGCTCGCGCGCGCGCACGCTCGGGTCGCGCTCGCGCGCGCTGGTGGCGGGCGCGCGCGTTGCCGTCAGGCGGTAGTCGCGGCGATTGGCTCGTTAAACACTCCGGGGGCGTCCTTGCGGATCGCCCCCTGAGCTTGACTAACGGCTTGCCCATTCCGCCATAGTGTGCTCCTTCTCCAGCCTTGCCGGCAGGTCGGGCAGCGGAACTTCTGGTGGCTCCATCCTGAGAAGCAACGCCACCTATGAGTAGGTCTGCGTCAACATAGCGCAGGACGCGGCGTAATGTCCAGTTTGCGTAGCTTCTGCAGCGGCCCTTGCACGCAGGACGGGCGCGTTGGTGGACCCCGTAGGCGCTCGCCGGCAAGCAGGTCGCTCAATCTGTGGACGAACGTCCACAAAGCATGGCGGTACTCAACTTCTCCGGTCGAGCCGTCGAAGCAGCACGCATGACTCCCACTGCAACTTTCCCGCGCAACGACAGGCGCCTGGTCTTCACCAGCTCGCAGGCCGCCCGCTACCTGGGCGTGTCGCTGGCGACGATCCGCCGCTGGACGGACGCCGGGCACATCAGCTGCTACCGCACGCCGGGCGGTCAGCGCCGATTCGCCCGTGAGCAGCTGGACGTGTTCGTGACCTCGATGTACCGCGACGGCAACGGCGGCAACGAGGATTACGGCGACGACAGCGCTCGCGTGAACGGCGCCAGCGCCGCCTAGCCAGCTCCGGCCGCTCTCAGCTCGCGAGCCTGCCGAACTTTTCCGGCCGCACTCAGCTCGCGAGCCTGCCGAACTTCTCGCGCAGGCGTCTGTAGAACGACGTCCCCGGCAGCTGGGCGATCGTGGCCAGGTCGTTGACGAATCGTGCGTCGACGGACTCCCCGGCGGGGAGCTCCCCCACCGGCCGCCCGTCGACCGCGATGTCGAGCGGGTCGCGCGAGCGGTTCTGGATCGTGAGGCGATCGCCCGGCGCCACCACAAGCGCGCGGGCCGAAAGCGAGTGCGGGGCGATGAATGAAACGACGAGCCCCGCCACCCCCCACGCCATCACGGGACCGCCGTTTGCGAGGTTGTAGCCGGTGGACCCGGCTGGCGTCGATACCACGAGGCCGTCGCAGCGCACGCTTCCGACCTCCTCGCCCTCCAGCCGATAGGCGATGTCCGCGACTCGCTCGCCGACCTTGCGGTGGACCGCAACGTCATTGATGGCGCTGGGCAGCGGCGACTCGAGCACAATCGCCGGCAGGCGCAGCAGCTCGAAGTCGCCGCTGAGCGCGCGACGAATTCCGTCCTGTAGCTGCTCGGGCTCGACCGTAGCCAGGAACCCGATCTCGCCGAAGTTCACTGCGAACACCGGCACTTCGGTCCCGGCATAGCGCTGCAGCGCGCGCAGGATCGTGCCGTCGCCTCCCAGCACCACGCACAGGTCTACGTCGTCGTTCATCGGCGCATCCAAAAGCAGGCCCTCGCCCGCCTGGAGCCCGTGCTTGCGGGTCTCCTCCGCGTCGAGCCGCAGCACCACCCCGGCCGCGGCGGCCTGATGCGCGAGCTCGCGCAACGCCGGCGTCGTCTCCGCCGGGTGGCGGTGCGTCACCACCGTGATCTCCCTCACGGCTCCACCTTCGCGATCAGCCGGCGCAGGTCGCCGGCGGACTTGTGGCGCGACGTGTCCGACAGCCGGATGAACGTCTCGAGGTTGCCCTTGGGCCCCGCCAGGCCGGAGGAGTAGTAGCCCAGCACAACCGCGCCCAGCTCGGTCGCCGCGTCGCCCACCGCAACAAGCGCGGCGCGGCGGTCCTCGGCGCTGCGCACCACGCCGCCTTTGCCCACGCGCCCGCGCCCCACCTCGAATTGCGGCTTGATCAGCGCGAGGATGTCATAGGTGTCGGCGGTGCAGTCGAGAATCGCACCGAGCACCTTCGTCAGAGAGATGAACGACACGTCGACAACCGCCAGATCGGGGCGGTATGGGAGCTGCCCGGGCTCGAGCATGCGCGCATTCGTTCGCTCCAGCAGGTGCACGCGCGGGTCGTTGCGCAGCCGCCACGCCAGGTCGCCGTAACCCACGTCGAGCGCGATCACCTCCCGCGCACCGCGCTGCAGCAGGCAGTCGGTAAAGCCACCCGTGGAGGCGCCCACGTCAAGCGCACGCCGCCCCTGCACCCGCAGCCCGGACAATCGCAACGCGTTGTCCAGCTTGATCCCGCCTCGCGAGACGAACGGCAGCGCTTGGTCGATACTCAGCCGCTCGTCGCTGTCGACCAGTTCACCGGGCTTGGCGGCGCGGCGGCCGTGGGCGCCGACCCGCACGCTGCCGGCCATCACCGAGGCAGCGGCGCGACTGCGCGACTCGAACAGTCCGCGTTCGGTGAGCAAGGTGTCCAGGCGCCGCTTCGGCATCAAAACGGACGAAACCCTTGCACACAAATGCGCCCGGAGCACCGGGCGCATTTGCCAAGGAGTGTCGCCGAGCGTCGCCCTTCTCGAGAGAGGCTTTCGCCGTCAGGGAGGCGGATCAGAATGAAACGGTCCCACACATTACAGCGCACACCGCGGCCGGTGTAAAGCGATTTCGTCGATTTCGCGCAGCTCGCACCGCCCGCGTTGCGGGAGCGCGTTCTCGTGGCGCGCGTGTCCGCGCGTTCGGCGGAGGTGGGCAGAACAGACGCAAAGACCGCGGACGAAGTGTGATCAACGTCACACTTACCGGCGCGCCGCCGGGGCATCATGATTTCGTACCCGCAGCACTGCAGTATCCCTCCTCCCTCGAAACGGCCCGCTTCCCCGGCGGGCCGTTTCCTTTCTAGGAGTTGGGCGGCGCTCAGGCCCGGACGGCCGCGGACGCGCCCGCAGACGATCCGGCGATGCGCAGCCGCTGGTCGCGGCCTCCGAGCGCGGCCAGCACCCGCTCGGCGATCCGCTCGGGCGTGTAGCCAACCTCCTCGTGCAGCAGCGCCGGCTTGCCGTGCGTCACGTAGCGGTCGGGCAGGCCCACGCGCAGGATTCGCGGCGTGGCGCCAGCCTCGCTCAGGGTCTCCCACACGGCGGACCCGAAGCCGCCGGCGAGCACGCCCTCCTCGACTGTCACGAGCAGGTCGTGCTCGGCGGCGAGCTGAGCCATCAGTCCGGCGTCGATCGGCTTGGCAAACCTCGCGTCCGCGACCGTCACCGACACGCCGTTGCCGGCGAGCAGCTCGGCGGCGCCAAGCGCCTTGCCCACGCCCGTGCCGTAGCCGATCAGCGCCACGCGCAATCCCGGCACACCGCCCTCGGGTTGCTCGCTGAGGATCTCGCCGCGGCCGATCGGGATCTCTGTTGGCGCGCGCGGCAGCGGCACACCCTCGCCCTCGCCGCGCGGATAGCGCAGCGCGATCGGACCCTCGTCATAGGCGAGCGCCGTGCGCAGCATGTGCACGAGCATCGCCTCGTCGCGCGGCGCCATCAGCACGATGTTCGGCAGACAACGCAGGTAGGCGATGTCAAATGCGCCGTGGTGAGTCGGGCCGTCGTCACCCACGAGACCTGCGCGGTCCATGGCGAGCACCACGTTGAGCTTTTGCAGGCACACGTCGTGCACCAGCTGGTCGTAGGCGCGCTGGAGGAACGTTGAGTAGATCGCGGCGACGGGCTTGACGCCCTGCAGCGCGAGCCCCGCGGCGAAGAGGATTGCCTGCTGCTCTGCGATCCCCACGTCGAAGTAGCGCTCGGGCATCGCCTTTT
>DASZFR010000071.1:0-5678 GCA_035939635.1 Solirubrobacteraceae bacterium | reverse complement strand
CAACACCCCGCACAACCCGACCGGCACGCAGATGCGTGGCGAGGTGTTCGAGCGCGTGCTCGAGCTGGCGGCCGAGCGCGAGATCGTGGTGCTCTGCGACGAGGTTTACCGCGGGCTCGAGCACGACGGCGCCGACAGGCTGCCGGCGGCGTGCGACCACTACGCGCGCGCGATCTCGCTGGGTGCGGTCTCAAAGGCGCACGGGTTGCCCGGCCTGCGCGTGGGATGGCTGGCCGGACGCAGCCGCGAGCCGATGGAGCGCATAAAGGAGCTGAAGCTGTACACGACGATCTGCTGCAGCGCCCCCAGCGAACTGCTCGTCGCGCTCGCGCTGCGCCATGCGGATCGTCTGATCGGCCAAAGCCGCGAGCTCCTGCTCGCAAACCTGCCGGTGCTGCAGGCGTTCCTGGACCGCCACGGCGAGACGTTTGCATGGGTGGCGCCAGGCGCGGGGCCGATCGGGTTCGCGCACGTGAGCGGCGTGGACGATGTCACGGCGTGGTGTGAGCGGATCGCGGCCGAGGCCGGCGTTCTGCTCTTGCCCGGGTCGGTCTACGGCGAGCCGTCGCACGTGCGCCTCGGCTTCGGACGCGCGAACCTGCAACAGGCGGTGAGCCGCCTGGACGGCTACCTAGAGCACCTTTGACAGAAAGGCCCGCGTACGCTCCTCGCGCGGGCTGTCCAGCACGTCGGCCGGCTTGCCCGACTCGACGACGACACCGTCGTCCATGAAGAACACCTCGTCTGCCACCTCGCGCGCGAACCCCATCTCGTGCGTGACCACGATCATCGTCATGCCGTCGCGGGCGAGCTGCTGCATCACCTGAAGCACCTCGCCGACGAGCTCGGGATCGAGCGCCGAGGTGGGCTCGTCGAAGAGCATCAGCTTGGGGTCCATCGCAAGCGCGCGCGCGATCGCCACGCGCTGCTGCTGCCCGCCCGACAGCTGCGACGGGTAGGCGCCGAGCTTCTCGGGTAGTCCGACGCGTGCCAACAGCTCGCGGGCGCGCGCGCCGGCCCGCTCGCGCGGCACGCCCTTGACGAGCAGCGGCGCGCAGGTGACGTTCTCCAGCGCGGTCATGTTCGGGAACAGGTTGAAGTGCTGGAACACCATGCCGATCTCAGCGCGCTTGCGCGCGACCTCGGTTTCGCGCAGCTCGTGCAGGCGCGTGCCGACCTGGCGATACCCGACGAGCTCGCCGTCCACCGACAGGCGCCCGGAGTTGATCTTCTCCAGGTGGTTGATGCAGCGCAGAAACGTCGACTTGCCCGACCCCGACGGGCCGAGCAGGCAGGCGACCTCACGGGGCATCACCTGCAGCGTGATGCCCTTGAGCACCTCTTGGCGGCCGAAGCGCTTGCGAACGGCTTCGGCGCTGACCATCGGCTCGCTCATCTCCATTCGCGGCGCCCCACAGACAGCAGACCGATGCGCGCGCGCTGCAGCGGCGTCATCGCCAACTCGCGCATCGAGCCGCGCGCGTAGTAGCGCTCGAGGTAGTACTGGCCGACGTAGAGCACGCTCGTGCACACCAGGTACCAGATGCTCGCCACGATCAGCAGCGGGATCGTTTTGAAGTTGACCGAGTAGATCGACGATGCGGCGTAGAGCAGCTCAGCCACGGCGATCGCGCTCGCCAGCGATGTGGTCTTGAGCATCGAGATCGTCTCGTTGCCGGTCGGCGGGATGATCACGCGCATCGCCTGCGGCAGCACGATGCGCCGGATCGTTTGCAGGCGTGTCATGCCCAGCGAGCGCGCGGCATCGGACTGTCCCTCGGGCACCGAGATGATGCCGGCGCGCACGATCTCGGACATGTAGGCGCCCTCGTTGAGGCCGAACGCGAGGATCGCCGCGGTGAACGCGGTGATCGCCTGGTTGGCGTTGATGTGAATGAACGACAGGCCGAACGGGATGCCGAGATCGATTCTCGGGTACAGCGCCGAGATGTAGTACCAGAAGAAGAGCTGCACGAGCACCGGCGTGCCGCGGAAGAACCACACGTACAGCCAGCTCGAGCCCGAGACCAGCGGGTTGGGCGACAGGCGCATGACCGCGAGCACGATTCCGAGCACGATGCCGATGGCCATCGCGATCACGGTCAGCTCGAGCGTCACGCGCACCCCTTCGAGGATGCGTTCGTCGAACAGATAGTGACCGACGACGCTCCATTCGAAGTGCGGGTTGGTCGCTGCCGACCGCACCAGCGAGGCCGCGATCACGAGGATCACCGCGGCAGCGATCCAGCGACCGGGACGCCTCACCGGGACGGCCCGGATGTCCTCGGGCCGTCCCTGTGTACCGGTGACCTCCCCGGAGGACACCGCCAATCAGCTCAGCTGATCGCGCCGTTGATCTTCGGGTTGTTGATCGCCCCCGACTGGATTCCCCACTTGGTGAGGATCCGCGTGTAGGTGCCGTTGGCCATCAGCTGCTTGAGCGCTGCGAGCACCGGTTCGGCGAGGCCAGAGTTCTTTGGGAGCGCCAGCCCGTAGGGCGCGAAGTTGTAGCTTTCGCCGACGAGCTTCAGCTGTTCGCCGTTCTGCTTGATCTGGTAGGCGACCACGGGCGAGTCGGCCATGCCCACTTCGGCGCGACCGCTCAGGATCGCGAGGTTGACGGGGTTCTGGCCCGGGAACGTGAGCACGCTCACCGCCTTCTTGCCTTCTTTGGTGCACTTGCCGCTCTGCTTGGTCGCTTCTTCCAGCTCGACGGTGCCCTTCTCGACCGCGACCGTCTTGCCGCACAGGTCGGCGACCGTTTTGACACCAGGGTTGGCCGACGTCTTGGCGTAGAAGGAGATCCCGGCCGTGAAGTACGTGACGAAGTCGACTGTCTTCTCTCGTTCTTTGGTGTCGGTGAAGGAGGAAGCGCCGAGGTCGTAGCGTCCCGCGGCCAGGCCGGGAATGATCGCTTCGAAGTTGGCGTTGATGAATTCGGCCCTTAGCCCCATCGTGGTGGCCAGCGCGCGCACGAGGTCGGGATCCATCCCGATGATCGTGTGCCCGTCCGGGGCGATGAACTCGTTGGGCGCATACTGCGCTTCGGTCGCCACGATCAGCGAGCCTTTCGTTTTGTAGCGCGACGGCACCTGGGCCGCGATCGACGAGTTCACGCTCGTCGACGGGGTGCTTTCGGTCGTGCTCGCCGTCGATTTCGATTTGCTGCTGCCGCAGCCGGCAAGCACCAGCAGCACGAGTGCCGGCATGCAGAAGCGGGTGACCACCTTGCTCATCTCCAACCTCCCCTGTATCTGTGTGGGCCCGCAGGCGGCGCCGCGCGAGCCGGGTCTGTCAGCTCCTTTTCACCGAGTCCCCGAGCGTCTTGCCGGCGCTTTGCACGGCCTTGCGCAGGAGGTCGTATTGCGTCTGCACGAGGCGCTCCGCCATCTCCAGCGCGGAATCGATGATCTCCTGTCCTCGCGGGGGTGCACCCGGGCGATTGGGAATTGCGTCCTCGACCGTCTCGACGAACCTGCGCACCGCTTCCAAGGCCGTCTTCTGGCCGTCTTCGAAGGAGCGCAGCACATCACGGGGGAGGCCCGCCGGACGGTGCGTTGCGCGCGCACCCGACCGCGAGCGACCCCCGCCGGCTAACGCGGCCGCCGAGGCGCCGGCTTTGCCCGCAGCTTTCGAGCCCGCTTTGCGTTTGGCCGCTTTGCGTTTGGCCGTGGAGGTTTTGCGTTTCGCGGTGGCGGTGGATTTGCTTTTGCCCGCCGACGAAGCTTTGCGTTTCGTGGCCGGGCTTTTGCGTTTGGCCGTGGAGGTTTTGCGTTTCGCGGTGGCGCTCGCGGCTTTGCGTTTGGTCGTCGCAGCTTTGCGTTTCGTGGTCGTCGCTTTGCGTTTCGCGGTCGCGGCTTTGCCTTTGGCCGTGGTGGTTTTGCGTTTCGCGGTGGCGCTCGCAGCTTTGCGTTTCGTGGTCGTCGCTTTGCGTTTCGCGGTGGCGCTCGCGGCTTTGCGTTTCGCCGGCGCTTTGGCGGCTTTGGTCCGGCTGGCTTTCCTCTGTGGTTTGCTGTCGGGCATCGTGAGCTTGGTCCCTTCGCTTGTGGTAGGCAGTAGCTGTCGAGTTCTATGCCGTAGCTGTCGAGTGGCTATGCGGTAGGTGTGGAGTTCTAATGCACGTGGATCCTTACATCATTCTCGGAAGCGCAATCGTCGGGTTCCTCGTCGGCATGACGGGAGCGGGTGGCGGAGCGCTGATGACGCCGATGCTGATCCTGATCTTCGGCGTCACGCCGTCGACCGCGATCTCCAGCGATCTCGTCGCCGCGGTTTTGATGCGACCGGTTGGCGCGATCGTGCATCTGCGCAAGCGAACCGTGAACCTGCGGCTCGTCGGCTGGATGGTGCTGGGCTCGGTCCCGATGGCGTTCGTGGGGGCGTATCTGCTGCACGTGTTGTCGCATGCCAAGGCCGCGCAGAACAAAATCGAGGTCGCGCTCGGCGTCGCACTGCTGGTGGGCGCCGGCGCGATGGTCCTACGCTACGCGCTCGACCGGCGCACCGGACGCGGACGCAGCGCGCTCGTCCACGACGTCGTGCCCCGGCCTTTGCGCACCGTCCTGATTGGGATGATCGGCGGAGTGATCGTCGGCCTGACCTCCGTCGGCTCGGGCTCGCTGATGATCGTGATGCTGCTGTTCCTGTACCCCGCCATCGGCGCCAACCAACTCGTCGGCACAGATCTCACACAGGCGGTGCCGCTGACGGCCGCCGCCGCGCTCGGCGCGCTGGCGTTTGGCCACGTCTCGTTCGGCGTGACGGCCTCTCTCGCGATCGGCAGCATTCCGGCGGTGTTCGTCGGATCGCTCTTCTCCTCGACCGCGCCCGACCGCTACGTGCGCCCCGCGATCACGTTCGTAATCGCCGCCTCAGGCCTGAAGTACGTCGGCATCGCCACCTCCACGCTCGGCTGGCTGCTGTGCGGCATGCTCCTCGTCAGCGTGTCGATGTGGCTCTGGATCTCGCGTCCGTGGTTGCGCGCAGCGCCGGGCTCGGCGCAAGCCCCTTACGATGGCCATGTGGCCGTAGCCGGCGACTCCGCGCTGGCAGTCACTGACGACGGGTCCGCGGTGGCCGGGCAGGAGGGGGTGTCGGGAAGCCCCTGAGGCCGTCCGCCGGCGCTAAGGGATCGCCAGTGTGCTGCCGATGATGGCTTCGTGGCCATCGTCGCTCGCCTGAAAAGCCTGCCGACACCTCGGTTGGGCACCGCTGCGCGCGCGCCGCGGAGGATCGCGGCGATCGCGGGCGCGGCGACAGGCGTCCTCACGCTCTCGCTGGCGTTCGCCACCATGCCCGCGGGCGCGGTGGTGAGGGAAGTCGGCGGCGCCAGCTTCGGGGTGCAACCTCGCAGCGAACCAGCCAACTTCGTCACCGAAAGCACGCCCGGCGCCGAACCCGAACTCTTTGCCAACGCAAGTGGCAACCCGGTCCTGCACGGCGACCAGATCTTCGTGCTCTACTGGGATCCCACCGATCACTACCACGCCGACTGGCAGCACCTCATCGACACGTTCATGCAGAGCGTGGGCGCCGCCAGTGGCTCGCTCGGCAGCGTCTTCGCCGTCGACGCGCAGTACACCGACCGCTCAAACCAGCCGGCCGCTTACCACTACAGCTTCCGCGGCGCTTACACCGACACCGACCCGTACCCCGCCGCCGGATGCACCGATCCCCAG
>DASZFR010000070.1:0-23023 GCA_035939635.1 Solirubrobacteraceae bacterium | reverse complement strand
CGCCGCGCGCCGCTCGGCGCGAGTGACTGTGCGGCGCGTGTGCGGTGCTGCCCGGGAGCCGGCGCTAGCGCGGCGGCATCCGCAGCGCGCCGTCGAGGCGGATCGTCTCGCCGTTGAGCATCGTGTTCTCGATCAGCTGGCAGGCGAGCTGGGCGTACTCGTCGGGTTTGCCCAGCCGCTGCGGGTAGGGCACGCCGGCGCCGAGCTTCTGGCGCGCCTCCTCGGGCAGCGCCGCCAGCAGCGGCGTGTCGAACAGGCCGGGCGCGATGGTGTTGACGCGGATGCCGTACTGCGCCAGGTCGCGCGCGGCGGGCAGCGTCATCGCGACCACGCCGCCCTTGGAGGCGGAGTAGGCGATCTGCCCAACCTGACCGTCGAAGGCGGCGATCGACGCCGTGTTCACGCACACACCGCGTTCGCCGTCGTCGAGTGGGTCGTTGCCGATCATCGCCGCCGCCGCGAAGCGCATGACGTTGAAGGTGCCAATCAGGTTGATCTGCAAGATCGTCTCAAACGGCAGCAGCGGGTGCGGCCCCTTGGAGCCGGCCACCTTCTGCGCCCAGCCGGTACCGGCACAGCACACGGCGATCCGCAGCCCACCCTCGGCCTCGGCCGCGGTCGCGGTCGCGGTCGCTACCGCGTCCTGCACCTGGCCCTCCTCGCGCACGTCGCAGGCGACCGCGCCGATGCCGAGCTCGGACGCCAGCGCCGAAGCCTTCTCCGCGTTCACGTCGGCGATCGTCACTACAGCCCCGCGCCCGTGCAGCTCGCGCGCGGTGGCCTCGCCCAGCCCGGAGGCGCCGCCCGCCACCAGCGCTGCGGAGCCCTCGATCCTCATCGCGCCCCAGCCGGCCGGCGCACCGTGGCGATGGCCGACGGCGCCGGGCGCGAGAGCGTCAGCGCGAAGAGGCCGTCGTCGTCGGTGAACCAACGCACCAGCGACAGGCCCGCGGCGGCGAGGTCGCCGCGCAGCCGCTCGGGCGTGAACTTCGCGCTGATCTCCGTGCGCATCTCCTCGCCCGCGTCGAAGTGCACCGGCAGGTCCAGCGCGCGTACCTGCGCGGTGTGCTCGCGGCGCGCGCGCAGGCGCATTTCGATCCACTCGTGCTCGCGGTTGAACAGCGCCACGTGGTCGAAGTCGTCGGGATCGAAGTCCGCGTCGAGCTCGCGGTTGAGCACGCTGAGCAGGTTGCGGTTGAACTCTGCCGTGAGGCCACCGGCGTCGTCGTAGGCAGCCTCGAGAATGGCCGGGTCCTTCACCAGGTCCGTCCCCAACAGCAGGTGGTCGTGCGGCCCGAGCAGGCGCCTGATGTCGCGCAGCACGCGTCGCCGGCTGCCGGGCTGGAAGTTGCCGATCGTGCCGCCGAGGAACGCCACGATGCGCGGGCCGATCGCGGCCGGGACGCGGTCCAGGTGGCGCTCGAAGTCGCCGATCACGCCGTGCACCTGCAGCCCCGGGTACTCCTCGGTGAGCTGCGCGGCGCAGTCGCGCACCATCTGCTCGGTGACGTCCATCGGCACGTAACGCTCGAGCGTTCCCGCCGCGCTCAACGCGTCCAGCAGTACCCGCGTCTTCGCCGCCGTACCCGAGCCAAGCTCGACCAGCTCGCGCGCGCCGGTTACCTTCGCCAGCTCGTCTGCGCGTCGCTGCAGGATCGAGCGCTCGGCGCGCGTTGGGTAGTACTCGGGCAGCTCGCAGATCTGGTCGAACAGCTGCGCTCCGCGTTCGTCGTAGAAGTGCTTGGGCGGCAGTTCCTTGAACGGCCGCGTGAGGCCGTCGAGCGCGTCGTCGGCGAGCGAGCGCTCGTCCGACGCGGACAGATGCGACTCGATGCGGACTGCCGGGTCGGCGAGGCGGGTGGTGGGCGTGAAGGGCTCCATCGATTCCCGTCGCCGCAGAACCTAGCGAAGATCGCCCGCGGGCCGGGGGGTCCAGTCGTGAACTAGCTCTTAAACGCGCGCGAACGCGCTCACGTGAGGTCGCGCGCGAGGCGCACGCCGGCGAATATCTGGCGGCGCTGGGGCAGGTCCCAGTTGCGAAACGTCACAGTGGCCACGCGCGGGGAGGTCGCCCACGAGCCCCCGCGCAGCACGCGGTAGCCGTCGCCGAAGAACACCTCGGAATACTCGCGGTAGGGGTGTGCGCGAAACCCCGGGTAGCCGCCAAACGCGCTGCGCGTCCACTCCCACACCTGTCCGGTCGCCTCGAGCGCGCCGGCGGCGCCGTCCGGCCCCACAGCTGCGTCCGCGCGGCCTTGCGAGCCGGCGTCTCCGCCCACACCGCGCGCCGCGCGCTCCCACTCGGCCTCGGCCGGCAGCCGCGCGCCGTGCGCGCGCGCGAACGCCTCCGCCTCGAAGAAGCACACGTGACACGCCGCGGCGCGCGGATCGCCGGCCGCGATCGCCGGGTGCGGCGTGGCGTCGTTGTCGGTTCTCCATTCCCAGCCCTGCTGCGACCACCAGCGGCGCTCGTCATAGCCGCCGTCTGCGAAGAACTCAAGCCAGGCGCCGTTGCTCACGGGGCGGCGCGCGATCGCAAACGCCTCCAGCGCCACGGCGTGGCGCGGGCGCTCGTTGTCATACGCGAACCCCTCCTGGCCGGCTCCCATCAAAAAGCTCCCGCGCGGGATCTCGACCCAGCCGTTGCGTCCGGTCATCGCGTTCAGCGGCGGCTCGCCGTCGGGCAGCAGGCACGCGATCGCCATCGCCTGGCGCATCGTCTCTGTGTGTTGCAGCTCGTGGCGCACCACCATCTCGCACACCACGCCGTCGCCGACGCCGTGCCCGCTCAGCGCCTGTGCCACGCGCTCGCGCACCTCGTCCATGTACGCGCGCGCGTCGGCGTGGCCGAGGATCTCGATCTCGCTGCGCAGCGCGCGCGGCGTCTCGAACGCGTCGTAGAGCTCGGCCAGATCCGGGCGCAAAAGCTCCAGGCCGCACAGCCGCTGCGCGAGCCACAGGTCTTCGTAGGCGGCGATGTGCGCGAGGTCCCACACCAGCGGGCTCATGATCGGCGAGTACGCGTTCTCCAGCTGCGCGTCGGACAGATGCGCCACCAGCGCGAGCGTGCGCTCGCGGGCCTGCGCGAGCGCCGCGAGCACGTCCTGCACGTCCGCCGCCGGGTTGAGGGTCTGCAGCGCCATCGCGGTCAGTGACCCACTCTAGGAACTCGTGCAGCTCCAGCTCGCGAGCGCCGGTTGGCCGTGCTCGTAGCCGAGCACCGACAGCGCGCCAGTCGCCAGCATCAGGCTTGCGCCGTGTTGCGGCTGCAGTTCGATCCAGCGCGCTCCCAGCACGCGCAGCATGTGCCCGTGCGAGAACGCCGCAACGTCGCCCGCGCCGCGGCGCATCAGTTCGATCACCGCGTCCGCGCGAGCGCCCACCATCGCCGCCGTCTCGCCGTTGGGGCAGCCGTCCCGCCACAGGCTCCAGTCGGGGCGCTGCTCGTGGATCTGCGGCGTGGTGAGGCCCTCGTAGTCGCCGTAGTCCCACTCGTGCAGGTCCTCGCACACGACCGCGTCTTTGCCCAGCCCGCACAGCTCGCACGTTTCGCGCGCCCGCAGCGACGGGCTGGTGAGCACGAGCGCAAAGCGCCGGTTCTGGAGCCTTGGCGCGAGGCCGCGCGCGACCTCACGCCCTCGCTCGGTCAGCGGCAGGTCCGTGAGCCCGGTGTGGCGGCCGTTGCGGCTCCACTCGGTCTCTGCGTGGCGCACCAGCACGATCTGGTGCTCCGCCTGCGGGTCGGCGCCGCTCACGACAGGGGCGGGTCGGGCGAGGCCGCGTCGTCCGCGATCACCGTGAGCCGGTCGCGCGCGAGCAGGCTCGCGGGCACGTGCGGCGTGGGCGCGCCGAGCATCGCCGCGAGCGGGGCGGACTTTCCCGCGCCTGTGGCCAGCAGAACGCAGCGCCGGGCGGCCAGGAGCACCGGCAGGCCCAGCGTGATGCGCTGCGGCGGCGGCTTGGGCGAGTCGTGCACGCCCAGGCACGCACTTGTGCGATCGGCCAGGGTGGGCGCATCGGGAAACAACGACGCCACGTGTCCGTCCTCGCCGATGCCCAGCACCACCACGTCGAGGACCGGCTGGGCGGCGCCGTTGTGCGGCTGCGTCTCGCGCGGCAGCCCGCCGAGCAGCTCCTCGGCGTAGCGCGCCGCGCCCTCGTCGGGACCGAGCTCGCCCTGCATGCGGTGCACGCGGCTCGCGTCTATGCCCGCGGGGTCCAGCAGCAGCTCGCGCGCCAGCCGGAAGTTGCTCTGCTCGTCCTCCGGCGCGACGCAGCGCTCGTCGGCGAACCACACGTCCACCGACTGCCACTGGTCCGGGTCGCGCGCGAGCAGCTCGAAGGTGCGCCCGGGGGTGCGCCCGCCGCTGAGCGCCACGTGGGCGCTCCCGCGCTGGGCGCGCGCCGTGGCGAGGTGGCGCGATACCTCCTCCGCCGCGCGCGCTGCCACCGCCTCGGCGTCGGCGCAGCTGGTCAGCCGCGTCATGGCAGCATCGCCTGCGCGGCGCGCAGCGCGGGCAGGTAGGTGGGGTCGCGCAGCAGCGCCTGGCGGATGCCCTCGCCGAGGATGCCGGGCTCGCCGCGCGAGGCGCCAAGCAGCGTCCAGCTGCGATCGCTGCCATTGCGCTGTGCCACATGTGCGTGCAGCCCGCCGGGCCCCCGGTCAAGCGCCAGGTGCCGTCCCGAGGACGTCTCGATCGTCAGCCCCGCCAGCCCGCGCACCTGCTGCTCGGGCGCCGCCTGCAGCCGCAGCGCGACGTCGGTTCGGCGCGCGTGTGCCTTGCCGATCAACGCGTCTCCGTGGCTCAGCAGCGCTTCCACGCCCCAGCCCAGCCGCGACGCAAGCCAGCCGATCAGAAACAGTGCTGCCACCGTGGATGCGGGGTGGTGGCGAACGGCGATCTTGGTGATCTGCTGCAGCTCGCGCCGCGGCGTCGGCGGATCGAAGATCGCGGCGATGCGCTCGCGCCAGGGGGTCGAGCGCAGCCACGCCAGATCGACCACGTATGCCTGCTCGCTGAGCTGCGCGGCTCGCTCTATGGCCTCGCGCCACACCGGCTCATCGACGGAGTCCACCAGCACCTGCTGCGCGAGCGGCAGCAGCGCGTCGACGGCGTCGGGATGGCCGTGCGGAGACCACAGCAGCGTGGGCAGGTCGCTGATCACCAGCGGGTCTGCGATCGTGACCAGGTCGTCGAGGTGCCGGCGGCCGATCTGCACCGTGACGGTCTCGCGCAGCAGGCCCACCTCGCCCGGCGCGCGACGTTCGGACTCGAGCGCCACGCGCGCGTCGAGGCGCTCGCGCCGCGGCTCGTACTCGAGCACGACGAGGCGCGAAGCGTGGTAGCGCCCCACGCCGCCCAGGCGGTTTGCGATTTCGCCGCTCCACGCATGATCGACGAACGCGATCATGTTCAGCACGCGCGCCGGGACGAAGCTCGTGTCTTGTATCGCGCGCTGGCACTCCAGGTCGCGCAGCGCCGCTTCGATCGCGTCGGGCGTGGTGCCCTGGGCGCTCCACAGCGCGTCGCCGAGCGCGCCATCGGTCGCGCTCGCCGCGGTCGCGGCGCTCAGATGGCTCTCCACCGATCGCCTTCGCGCAGCAGCTTTTGGGCCTCGGGCGGTCCCTGCGAACCGGCTTCGTACTGCGGCAGCGGCCCGCCTTTTGACGCCCACCCCGCCAGCACCGGGTCGCAGATACGCCACTGCGCCTCGACCTCGTCGTTGCGCGTGAAAAGCGTGGCGTCGCCGCGCATAGCGTCGGTGATCAGCCGCTCGTAGGCCTCCGGAGACTGCGACAGAAACGAGCTGCCATAGAGGAACTCCATATTCACCGGGCGGATCACCATGCGCGTGCCGGGGATCTTGGCTCCCAGCTGCAGAGTCACGCCCTCGTTGGGCTGCACCATGAGCACGATCTGGTTGGGACGAACGCCGAGCGACCCTTCCTGGCTGAAGGCGAGGTGGGGAACGGGCTTGAGCGCGACCGCGATCTCGGTGAGCTTGCGCGCCAGCCGCTTGCCCGTACGTATGTAAAACGGCACGCCGGCCCAGCGCCAGTTGTCCACCTCCAGGCGCAGCGCCGCGTACGTCTCGGTGCTGGAGTCCGCGGGCACTCCCTCCTCTTCGGTGTAGCCAGGCACGTCCTCGCCGCCCGCGTGGCCGGCGGCGTACTGCGCGCGCACGGCCATCTCGTCTACCTGCTCGGGCAGCGGCGGGGGGATCGCCTCCAGCACCTTGACCTTCTCGTTGCGCACCTCTTCGGCGGCGAAGTTCACCGGCGGCTCCATCGCCACCTGGCAGAGCAGCTGCAGCATGTGGTTCTGGATCAGGTCGCGCAGCGCGCCCGCGTGGTCGTAGTAGCCGGCGCGGCTGCCGATACCGATGTCCTCGGCCGCGGTGATCTGCACGCTGTCGATGTAGTTGCGGTTCCACAGCGGCTCGAACATGCCGTTGGCAAAGCGAAACGCCAGCAGGTTCTGCACCGTCTCCTTGCCGAGGTAGTGGTCGATGCGGAAGACCTGCGGCTCGTCGAACACGCTCAGCACGCGCCTGTTGAGCGCCTGCGCCTCTTCGAGCGTCGTGCCGAACGGCTTCTCGATGATCACCCGCACCTCCGCGCCGCGCCGCCGCGAGAGCCCGCTGCCGCCGAGGTGGCCGATTATCACGCCGAAGAACTCGGGCGCCGTGGACAGGTAGAAGGCGCGGTTGAGCGGATCGCTTGCGTGCTGGTCGAAGCCGTCGAGCATGCCCGACAGCGCGCTGTACACCGAGTCGTCATCGAAGCCGCCCGCCACGTAGAGCACGTTCTCGAGCAGACCCGTGAGCACGTCCTCGTCGGGCGTACGCCGGGAGAACGTGCGGATCGCTTCGCTGCATTCGCCGCGGTATTCGTCGTCGGATTTCTCGCGCCGCGCCACGCCGACCATGTGAAAGCGCTCCGGCAGCGCGCCCTCGTGCGCGAGGTTGTACAGAGCGGGCAGGATTTTGCGCCGCGCGAGGTCGCCCGTGGCGCCGAAGATCACAAGCGAAGTGGGGGGGACAGGCAGGCGCTCCAGACCCGCGGTGAGCGGATTCTGCTCTGCGGCCGGAGCCCCGGGCGATCCGTCGCCGATGCTGGCAACCGCCTGGGCCATCAGCCGCCGCGCGCCGTGATCGAGGCGTCGGTCGCGCCGGCGCCGCGAACGCCGCCCGGCGGGATGAGGACCGTGAGTGCGGCGTCGCTCACGCGTTGATCGTAGACGCAGCGACCCGCTCGGCGGAGGCTGGTGTAGCTTTGCGGCGTTGGCGGCGCCAAGCGCCACGGCCCCGCCGGTCGCGGCTGGCTCGCCCGCACGCCCGCGACCGCGCACGAGCACCGCACGAGCATGTCTCACCAGCAAACCGCACCTCAAGACCCGACGCAGCAGCTCCCTGATCGCAACCTCGCGCTCGAGCTGGTACGCGTCACCGAGGCCGCGGCGCTCGCGACGGCCCCGCTGGTGGGGATGGGCGACAAGGAGGCCGCCGACCAGGCGGCGGTGGATGGCATGCGCTACATGCTGCACTCGGTGAGCATGGACGGCGTGGTGGTGATCGGCGAGGGCGAGAAGGACGAGGCGCCGATGCTCTACAACGGCGAGCAGATCGGCGATGGGTCGCCGCCGCAGGTCGACATCGCGGTCGACCCGCTCGAGGGCACCGCGCTGGCGGCAAACGGCATGCCGAGCGCGCTGGCGGTGATCGCGCTGTCCAGCCGCGGCACGATGTTCGACCCGGGCCCGGTGGTGTACATGGAAAAGATGGCGGGCTCACCCGAGGTCGCGGACCTGCTCGATCTCGACCGGCCGCTGGACGAGACGATGCGGCTCGTGGCGCAGCGCAAGCATTGCGCGGTGAGCGACGTCATGGTCGTCGTGCTCGACCGGCCGCGCCACGAGCAGGGCATCGCCGCGATCCGGGGCGCGGGCGCGCGCGTACGGCTGATCCCGCACGGTGACGTCTCGGCGGCGCTGCTCGCGGTGACCGAGCGCTCGCCGGTGGATCTGCTGTGGGGGATCGGCGGCACGCCCGAGGGCGTGATCTCGGCGGCCGCCGTGAAGTGCCTGGGCGGGCAGCTGCTGGGACGCCTGTGGCCCCGCGACGACGCCGAGCGCCGCGCCGCTCTCGAGGCGGGCTACGAGCTCGACCGGGTGCTCACGCGCGATGACCTGGTGGCGGGCGAGGACGTGTTCTTCTCGGCCACCGGCGTCACCGATGGAGACGTGCTCGAGGGCGTGCGCTACCCGAGCGCGGGGGGCGCCACCACCGAATCACTGGTCACGCGCTCGCGCTCCGGCACGAGCCGCCGGATCAGCGCGAGCCACGACCGCGCGAAGCTGCGCGCGATCGGCGGCGCGCGCTACTGACCAGGCCTGTTTGCACTTCACAGTGAACCCGCGTCGCGCGGCTCTGTCAGCCGCGACCGGGTGCTAGCTCTTCACTCGGGTCGCCGGCCGCGTCGCCCTTGCGAAAGATGATGTTGGCGATGCTCAGCTTCCGCCACGTCCGGGCGGGTCCGAATCGGACGTGCCACTGTTTGATGCCGGCGTCCGCCAGCAGCACACCTAGGCGGTTGAGCGAGTAGCCGTTTACTTCCATGTAGGGGTAGGACCAGTTGCGCCCTAAGAACGACACGTTGACGATGTTGTGCGCCAGCGGGACCGACTTGCGCAGCCAACGAAGCGCCCGAGCGGCCGGGTGTCCGGGGCCCAGAGTCACAGAGATCCACCCGAAGCCTCCTGGACGCAGTCCCTCCACGAGCGCGGTGAATAGCCGCTCGCCCTCCCGCACAGGAATGTGCTGGAAGGCAATCGCCGACACAACCAAGTCGTACTGCCCGCTCAGCTGGGCTAGCCCCGGGGACTCAGCCCAACGCACGTTGTCAATTCGAAACTCCTTGGCGTTGCGTGCCGCCTCGCGCAGCATTTCCGTCGAGATATCAACGCCGTAGACACATTCGAATCGTTCGGCCAACGGCAACGTCAAGCGTCCTACGCCACAGCCGAAATCAATCGCACGCGTTCCGGTCGGGAAGGCTCCGGTGCAGTCCTCGATTGCGAGGAGCAGTTTCTCGACCTGCCTTTGCCCAGTGGTGAAGAACTGCTTGCGGCTTGCCGCATCGAGGTGCTCGCGGTGATAGCAGGGCTCCGTTATGACGGCGAAATACGGATCCAACGCGCCCCATCGCTCCCACTGGTCGCGCGACCTCTGCAACGCCCTCATTCCAGCGCCAGTCTAACGACGGGCCACATAACGCTGAGACGGACTCGCGCGCTCCGGGGCAGCCAAACAGCCCTCGCCGCGTAAGTGCACCTGCGGCTTTCGCAGCGCGAGGCCCGATTCGTCCATCCTGGCTAGGACGATTGCCGTGACTGGCATGCCACGTTGCCAGCAGCGGCCGGCGTCTCCGGGCCCCGCCTAGCCCCCCTGCTCGGACGCGGGCTGCGCAGAAATGCGGCCTACGCGCGATTCGGCGAGGTCCAGTCGCGCCAGCGAGCGCAGAAAGCCGTGCGTGATGAGCACGTGGATGTGTGACTGCGTCGCGTCGTAGATGCGCCGGCTGAGGCCGAACGCGATCGCGGGGTAGAAGTTGGCTACCTCGACCTCCACGTGCAGCTGCGCGCGCGTCGCGCCGGGTTGCGCCGAACGGCGGCAAACCTCGATCTGCAGGTAGCCGAGATCGCGCCCGCGACGCGCCACCAACAGGCCGCGCGCGATGCGCCAGCGCACGACCCCGCGCGTCGCGTCCATCTCGTATTCGGGGGCCTGGAAGGTGATCAGCTTCAACCGCTTGGACAGCAGCACCACGTAGCGCTCGCGCTCGGTGTACACGACCCGGATAAGGCCAAGCGTGACGCGCGACAGATAGCGCCAGTACGTGCGCGCCAGCCGCTCGAGATACACCGGCGTCCAGATCTCCTGCAGCGCCTGCGCCGGCAGGAAGATGTCGGCGGTCTGAACCGAGCGCACCGCGCCGGAGCGCTCATCGGCCGTGCACGAGTCGGGCCCGGTCGAGATCACTGTCTTCGCGACCGCGTCGCGCCCGCCGACACGTCGCGCCACCGCGAGCGCAGCCGCCACCGCCAGCGCGATCGCGGCAGCCACAGCGACCCAGATGCCGGTCATGTGTTCTGCAGGCTAGCCGCGTTGCGTCCTGGCTTGGTGATATTCAAGCCGCATGTCAAGCGTCGCTCGCCCGCACACCGCGCCGCGCCCGCGCGTGGTCGCGGACGCCCCTGTCGAGGCGCTCGTCGTGCGCGCGGACGAGCTCGCGCGCCGCTGGGCCATCGCGCTCATCCTCGCTCTGCCGCTGGAGCGCCTCGGCGAACTGCCGTTGGAGAGCTTCGCTCGTGAGGCGCCGCTGCTGTGCGCGCAAGTGGTGCGCGCGCTGAGCTCCGACGAGCAGCTCGACCAGATCTGCGACGGCTCGGCGCGCGCCGCGGGGGGCGGACCGCCGGGGCTGCGGCTTGCCGAGGTAACTGGCGCGCGCGACTCCACCGCGGTGGTCGAGGCGATGGAGGCTCTGCGCGGCGTACTGTGGGACGCGCTCGTGGATGAGGTGGGCTGCAGCAGCGCGGAGCGCTCTGCAACCCGCGAGATGGCCGACCTCGCGGACCGGCTGGCGTACGTGTGCTCCAGCGCCGCGGCCTGCTCGCTGTCCGCGCCGGCGCCGTCCGCCCGGCCTCAGTTCGTGGGGCGCGCGGCCAACGGAGCGGCGTCGAGCCCTCGCAAGGCCGGGCCGCGCGAGCCAGAGCTCGGGGAGCCCGCGCGGCGCGAGCCTGCGGCGCGCGAGCCTGCGTTGCGCGAGCCCGTGCTCTCTCCGCTGCGCGCGGGCGAGCCGGCGGCCCATCCGTCGCTGCTGCTCGCCGACGGCGTGTCGATCGTCGACGAAGCGCCGCCGCCGCCGCCTCGCATCTGGCGGGCGGTCGATCGGGAACACGCGCGCAGTGGCGGCGAGCGCGTTACAGGCGCCACCCCGCCTGCCGCGGCGCCGCGGAAGCGGACGCCGCGGGCGCGCCCGCTGCCGTGGGACCCGCCGCTGCGCTCACAGCCGCGGCGGTCGCGCTACGACCCCGGCGGGTAGCAAGATGCGGGCTCAGCCCGCGCTGATGCCGCCGGTCGACGCCTGGATCGGGATCACCGGGGGCGCTCCCAGCGCGGGCGTGTTGCGCGTGCGGCCGACAACCCGTGTCGCGATCCTGGCCGTGGCGGTGATCCCCAGAGCGCGCGCGGCCTGCAGCGTGAGGTCCCATTCGGCGCCGTTGCCGGCGTAGGGACCGCGGTCGATCACCGGCAGCGTGAGACGGCGGCCGTGGTAGGACACCGCAACCAGCGTGCCGCACGGCAGCGTGCGATTTGCAACGCCAACCACCGCCGGCGTGAGGATCTGTCCGCAGGCCGTGCGTCGCCCATAGAAGCCGGGGCCGAACCAGGTCGCGAGCGTGCCGCGGTGGGACACCGGCTGGGCGAGGGGCGCAGGCTGCGGCGCGCTGGGCGGTGCGCCGCCCGTCGCGGCTTGCGCACCGGCGAACGCCGGCGCCGGGCCCGCCGCCAGGCAGGCGGTGAGCGCGAGCAGCGCGAGCGTAGCCGTCTTGGTAAACGCCTTGTGCATGGTTGTCGCGCCTACGGGGTGAGCTGACGGGCTCGCGCGATGAAAGTCGCGCTACGGCCCACGTGGGCCGATTCGCCCCAGCGGCCCATCAGTCGGGCCGCATTGGGTCCCCCGCCCCCCGCGAGCAGGCTCGCGGGAGCTCGGCGTCGGCGCGAGTATACACGCGCCCGCCGGCGCGCCAGTTGCGCCCGATTAGGACAGCGGCAGCCGCGAGGCGATGTCTTTGATCAGCCGCTCGCTGCGTGACAAGCCGGACTTGGCCAGCTCGCCCACGAGCTCGGCGGCCGATCCGAGCAGCTCGATCGCCCCGGGGGGCTGGACGCTGCCGCTCGCGGTTTCGCTATCTGAGTCGTAGCCCTGAACGGGTGCCCGCTTGGAGGAGGCGGCGGCAGGCTTGGGTCGCGCGGCCGTTCGCGCGCGCTCGCGTGTCGGCGCCTTATCGGCGCGGGCGCGCTTGCGCGGCGAGCCGTTGCTCGTGGTGCGCGCCGGGCCGCCGGTGCGCGACGATCCGCCGCCGCGTGCCGCGGCGCGCCTCGGCGTGGAGCGCTGCGGGCGGGTGCGCGGAAGGTTGGCCAGCACCCCGTGGTCGTTGCTGCTGTTCTGCGCCGCGCCGTCGCTTGCATCGGGGTCAGCCATCGCCACATGATTGCTTAAGGCCGCGTTGCAAGCGCGAACGTGAGCGCGCGCGGACGAGGCCACCAAGGCGTTAGCATGGGATCGCGGGCTAATGCTCGCGCGGGTTGTGGTCGACTTAGCGAAACGGGATCCGATGTCTGTAGTCGAACTCCAAGAGCTCGATGAGGTGAAGGGGCTCCTGGCCAAGGGTCAGCAGGTTGGCGTGCTGTCGTACGCCGAGATCTCCAAGGCGATGTCAGAGCTCGACCTCGACGAGTCAGACGTCGAAGAGCTGCACGGTTTCCTCGAGCGCTCCGAGATCGAGCTCGTTGAGGACATCGACCCGGCGCTCGCCGCCGCGCAGCTGGAGCGCGCGCCCGACAAACGCGGTCGTCGCAAAGTGAAAACCCAGCTCGACCTCAAGCCGGACATGACCACCGACTCGCTGCAGCTGTTCCTCAAGGACATCGGCAAGGTGCGTCTGCTCACCGCGCAGGAGGAGGTCGATCTCGCCAAGCGCATCGAGCGCGGAGACCTGGACGCCAAGCAGAAGATGGTGGAGTCCAACCTGCGCCTGGTCGTGTCGATCGCAAAGAACTACCGCAACCAGGGCCTGCCGTTTCTGGACCTGATCCAGGAGGGCACGCTGGGCCTCGTGCGCGCGGCGGAGAAGTTCGACTACCGCAAGGGCTTCAAGTTCTCCACGTACGCGACGTGGTGGATCAGGCAAGCGATCGCACGCGCGCTCGCGGACAAGGCGCGCACGATCCGCATCCCGGTGCACGTGGTGGAGAAGCTCAACAAGATCGGCCGCGCCGAGCGCAAGCTCGTTACCGAGCTTGGCCGCGAGCCCACCGCCGATGAGATCGCAGAGGTGACCGGCATCGACCCCGAGGAGGTCGACTCGATCAAGCGTTCCGCACAGGCGCCGGTGTCGCTCGAGAAGCCGGTGGGCGACGAGGAGGAGTCGGAGTTCGGTCAGTTCATCGCCGACGAGCGCGCCGAGTCTCCCTATGAGCGCGCCGCGGAGATTCTCACGAAGGAGGCGCTGAGAGAGGCGCTTGAGAATCTCTCCTACCGCGAACGGCGTGTGCTCGAGCTGCGTTACGGACTCGGTGGCGAGCACCCGCGCACGCTCGACGAGGTCGGCCGGACCTTCAACGTCACCCGCGAGCGCATCCGCCAGATCGAGAATCAGTCGCTGAAGAAGCTGCAGAGCCTCGCAGAGGCGCAGAAGCTGCGCGACGTGGCGTAGTTCGTCCACGGCCCCGACCGCGGTTCAAGACCTGCGGCGGCGGTGCCGATCATCGGGGCATGTTCGACGTCATGGAGGCGCTGCGCGAGCTTGCGTCCAGACGCGGCTCCGATCTGCACCTCAAAGTCGGCGCGCCGCCGCTGTTTCGCGTCCACGGGCAGCTTGCACCGGACGACAAGCGCGAGGCGCTGTGCGCCGAAGACACGCAGAAGGCGCTGCCGGCGCTGCTCAACGACGAGGCCAAGCTGGCGGAGTTCGCCGAGCAGCGCGAGGTGGACTTCTCCCACGAAATCCCCGGCGTGGGTCGCTTTCGCGTCAACGCCTTTCAGCAGCGCGGCCTGGTCTCGCTGGCCTGCCGCCTGATCCCGCACAAGATCTCCACGATCGAAGAGCTCGCGCTGCCCGAGGTCGTGACCGCACTCGCCGAGGAGGAGCGCGGAATCGTTCTGCTCACCGGCACCACAGGCTCCGGCAAGTCGACCACGTTGGCGGCGATGATCGACCACATGAACAGCACGATGTGCAAGCACATCGTGACGATCGAGGACCCGATCGAGTTCGTGCACTCCGACCGGCGCTCGGCCATCAACCAGCGCGAGGTGGGAATGGACACCGCGTCTTTCAGGCGCGCGCTGCGCCGCGTGCTGCGCCAGGACCCGGACGTGATCCTGATAGGCGAGATGCGCGACGAGGAGACGGTGCACACCGCGCTCTCTGCGGCCGAGACCGGGCACCTGGTGCTGTCCACGATTCACACCGTCGACGCGAGCGAGTCGATCAACCGCATGCTCGACTTCTTTCCGCCGCACCAGCACGCGCAGGCGCGCAGCATGATCGCCGGCACGCTCAAGGGCGTGATCTCCCAACGCCTGGTGCCCGGCGCGGATGGCGGGCGCGTGGCGGTGTGCGAGATCCTGCGCATGACCGGCCGCGTGCGCGACATGATCATCGACCCCGCGCAGACCGGCAACCTGATCGAGGTGATCTCCACTGGCGCCTACTACGGGATGCAGACCTTCGATCAAGCGCTGTTCGGGCACGTCAAGGCGGGGCGGGTGACCTTCGAGGACGCGATGGCCATCGCGTCCAGTCCGCACGACTTCAAGCTGCTGATGCAGGCCGACGGGCGCAAGGGCACCACGATGGAGGACGTGGCGCAGGCCGAGAGCCGCCGCGAGGCCGACGCCGAGCCTCCGGCCGGCGGCGCGGGACGCGCGCCGGCCGTGGTCGGCTGACGCCGCACGTCCGCACTCGCTCGCCCGGGCCTTACGGGCCGCCGCGGCGGTCGCCGGCACTTCAGTTGGTAAAGTAAAGGCTGAAATGGCGTATGACGCGACATGCCCGGTGTGTCGCACGGCTGATGTCGTGTGCGGAAAGTGGACTTTGCTGCTGGTGCGCGATCTGGCCGACGGCTGCTCGCGTTTCTGTGAGCTCGAACGCTCGCTGGCCGGGATCAGCCCACGTACGCTGTCGTTGCGCCTGCGGGCGCTCGAGGACGAGGGAATCGTCGCCCGCCACACCTACCCCGAGGTGCCGCCGCGCGTGGAGTACGCGCTGACCGAAAAGGGACGAGCGCTGCTGCCGATCATCGACGACATGCGCGCTTACGGCGAACAGTGGCTCGGACAGGACGGCGGCTCCGACAGCGGGCCTTTCGCGACCGACGCGCTCGCGGTCGCGTGACGCGCGCGGGTCGCCTGACGCGCCAAGTCGCCCCGCCGTTGACGCTCGCCGTCGCCTGACGCGGGCGGTCGCCCGACGCTCCCAAGCGTGCGCGCGCAGGGTGCAACGCTCGCTGCGCCGAGCAGGAGCGCCACGCGCAGCAGCGAAGGGAGGCGCCGATGCGCTCCCGCCAGCTGCACAGCTCGCTGAACGAATACGTTGACGCCGCGGCGGCACATCTGCGAGGCGAGATCGCGGGTGGCGCGGAGGTTCCCTTTGAGATCGGCTCGCAGTCCAGCCGCGGTGCGGGGCGCGGAACGCCGCTGTACTGCTACCGCGCTCTGACCGGTGGTTTCATCGCAGAGCGCGAGGCCGCCCTGCAGCGGCTGCCCTCACACGCCGCGGCTGCCAAGGCGCTCGAGGAATTCGACGGGCTCGACCGCTACCTGGCGTCTGTCGCGCCCGACGTGCGCCCGGGCCGCAGCCGCGGCCGTGCGCGGCTCGCGCTCAAGGCGCTGCTCGAGGACGTCTTCGCCGAGCAGAGCGACTTCGACCTGCGGCCCGAGCGGGTGCGCGGGGCGCTGGAGCGGCTGGAGAGCTCGGCCATCGCCGGCCCCAAAGAGCTGACCCTGGTGGCAGCGTTGCAGGGGGTGGTCATCTCCTCGCCCCAAGTGGCGATGGCGACGGGGCTGAGCATCGCGCAGGCGGGTGCGCTCGAGGACGTCCCCGCGCAGGTGCTGGCAGCGGGCGAGAACGACGCCGACGACGCACAGAGGGTGCTGGTGCTCCACAGCGCCGAGAAGGGCGACCTCGATGGGGCCCTGGCCGCGGGCCGCGAGCGGCTCGTCGCGCTGCTGCGCGCACTGCGCCTGTTCGGCGACGGCCGCGTCGCGTTTGCGCCGCTCGCCTGGGCTCGGGTGGGAGCCGGTTCCTGGGTCCCTGTGGCACTCGGCAGCGGCGCGGTCGCGCGCGGGATGCTCGTGGTGACTGTCGAGCAGGAGGACGAGCTGCGCGCCTTCTTCAACCTCGTCTCGCGGCGAGCGCCGAGGGGCGACCGCGTCGCTTGGGCGCTGCGCCGCTTCGAACTTGGTTGCGATCGCGTCAATGCGCGCGACGCGCTCACCGACCATCTCCTCGCGCTGCGCGCGGTGCTTGAGCCCGAGGGCGCGCAGGTGGCGATGCTCGCGGGGCGCGTGGCCACGCTGTGCGCCAAGCCCCAGGAGCGCGCCGCGCTCGCGCAACGAGTCGCGCAGGCCGTGGAGCTCGAGCAGGCGCTGATCGAAGGCACCGCGGTCAAGCAGCCCGCCATCGCCGCGGCTTCCGACGAGCTCGCCCAACACCTGCGCGCCCTGCTCAGCGATGTCATCTGCGGTCATCTCGAGCCCGACCTCCCGGCGCTCGCCGACGAGCTTTTGCTCGCCGGCATCGACGCCCAGGATGCCGAGGTGAGCGAGCCGGAGCCGGCGGCCGACGGGCCCGATGCGGCAGAGGCCGATCTCGCCGAGCAGCCCAGCGCCGTCGAGGCCGCCGACAAGCCCCAGGCCGCCGAGCAGGTGCCAGCTGCCGAGACCGCCGCCGCCACGCCCGAGACCGCCGCCGCCACGCCCGCGACCGCCGCCGCCGCGCCTGAGACCGCCGCCGCCGCGCCTGAGACCGACGCCACCGCGCCCGGGGACGCGCCCGGCGCGGGCGAGCACGACGACGCGGAGGAGAGCGAGCGACTGGCCACGCAGTCGCGCTGAGCCGCGGCCGGGATCGCGCCGCGCGCGTTAGCGCCCATGGTGGCCCGAGAAGAGGTGCTCGGCCACGCGGGCGAGCCCGGCGATGTCGGTGACGTCGCCCGCGAGTTCTGGCACGAGCAGCGGCTCGGGCTCTGCCAGGCGCGTGGACAGTCGCGCAACGGTCTCGCGATCGCGCTGCGCGAGCACGTCGAAATCGGCGAGGTTGGCGCCAAGGCGCGCGGCAAGGGAGGGTGCGAGCGTTTGCGCGAGGTGGTCGCTCACCTGCCGAGGGGTGCGCCCGCCGAGATAGTCGACGTGCAGCCGGTTGACTATCAGCCCGCCGCAGCGCATCTGTGCCGCGTCCAGCCTGTCGGCGAGGAAGATCGCCTCGCGCGCCGGCTCGGGCTCGGGTGAGGTCACGAGCAGAAACGTCGTGGCGGGGTCGCGCAGCAGCGCCGCCACGCTGCGCGTGCGCTCGCTGAAGCCGTCGAGCACCCCAGCCGACGAGCGAAAGAACGTCGACAGCTCGCCGAACATGTCCACGCCGGTGAGGCGCGAGAAGATCCCGAGCGCGAGGCCCGTCGAGCGGCCAAGCGCCCGCGCCGCAAGGCTTCCGGGCGCGAGGAACAGCTTGAGCGCGCGCCCTTCGAGAAAGCCGAGCAGGCGCGCGGGCGCCTCGATGAAGTCGACCGCGTTGCGCGACGGCGGCGTGTCCAGCACGATGACGTCGAAGTCGCGCTCGTGGCACAGCTCATAGAGCTTCGCGATCGCGCTCAGCTCCTGTGAGCCCGCCACCGCGGAGGAGAGCTCGCGGTAGATGGGGTTTGAGAGGATCTCGTCGCGACTGCGCTCGTCCGCCGCAAGCCCTGCCACGGCGTCGTCGAGCGTGCGCTTGACGTCGAGCACCATCGCCCACAGCTCGCCGCGCATGCGCACGCCCTGCCGCGCGAACGACGCTGGGTCGAGCAGCCGCGGCTCGGCCGACAGCTCCTGCAGCCCGAGCGCCTGCGCCAGCCGCGCCGCCGGGTCGATCGTGACCACCGCGACCTTCGCCCCGGCGCCCGCCAGCCCGAGCGCCAGAGCTGCTGACGTCGTCGTCTTGCCCACGCCACCCGCGCCGAGGCAGATGCACACCTGTCGCGTGCGCGCCTCGAGCAGGCGCGAAAGCACGCGCGGACGCCGGGCACGGCTCATCGCGCGATCATCGTGCGCGCGTGCAGGAATCGACCAGCGGTATCCGAATATCGCACCCGACGGCATCCTCGAGCAAGCGAGCATCGGAGCCCACCGTGGACGGACAAGCCAAGGTCATCGCCTTCGCCAACCAGAAGGGCGGCGTGGCGAAGACCACCACAACGCTGAACCTGGCGGCGGCGTTCGCCGAGGAGGGCCATCGCGTGCTGTGCGTGGACATGGACCCTCAGGGCAACCTCACGATGTCGCAGGGGATCGACCCCGACACGCTCGAGAAATCGATGTACGACGTGCTCGTTCACAAGGTCTCCGTCCGCGAGGTGATCCGCCGCCGCGAGATCGACATCGCGTGTGCCTCGATCGATCTCGCCGGCGCTGAGATCGCGATGTCGACGATGATCGGCCGCGAGCGCGCGCTGCAGAAGGCGCTCGCGCCGGTGCTCGACGACTACGACTTCATCTGCATCGACACTCCGCCGAGCCTCGGTTTGCTGACGATCAACGCGCTCACTGCGGCACACAAGGTGATCGTCCCCGTTCAATGCGAGTATTTGTCGATGCGTGGCCTCATCCAGCTGCAGAACACGCTCGCGATGATCCGCGAGAACCTCAATCCTGGCGTCGACATCGAGGGTATTCTCCCGACGTTGGTGGACTCGCGCACGATCCACGCCAAGGAGGCGATCGAGATCCTCGAGGAAAACTTCGGCGATCGTGTGTTCGCGTCACGGATCCGCAAGACGATTCGCTTCGCTGAGGCGCCCGTGAAGGGCATGTCGGTGCTCAAGTACGAGCCGGACGGGGTCGCCGCGCAGTCCTACCGCCAATTGGCTCAGGAGGTTCTCGACGGTGACAAACGCTAAGCGCGCCAGCATGCGCGAAGGGCCGCTGGCGGCCCTCTTTCGCAGGACCGAAGAGCTCGATGACCCGGCCGCCGACGCGCCGCCCGGCGAGCAGCACGCAGACGCGCCGCCGGCGCAACCCGAGCCCGCAGCCGCCGAGCCCGCGACCCCCAAGCGCGCGGCAGCATCCGCGCCGCAGGAGGCGGCGCGTCCGAGCCCGAGGGCGCAGACCGCCGCCGCCGAGGAAGGAGCCGAACGCGCGGCCGTGCCCACACCGCGCGAGCGGCTGCGCCACGCGTTCTCGTCGGAGATCCCGCTGAACATGATGGACTCCGGCGGCGTGGCCGCGGCGTCGGCGCGCGAGCAACCGCTTCCGATCGCCGAACCCGCGCGATCCGCAAACGGCCAGCCCCTGATTCGCGTCGTGGGCGTGGGCGGCGCCGGCGTCAACGCCGTCAACCGCATGGTCGAAGCCGAGGTGCACGGCGTGGAGTTCGTGGCGATCAACACCGACATGCAGTCGCTGGAGCACTCCGGCGCCGACGCCACGCTGCACATCGGTGCCGAGATGACCAGGGGCCTCGGCTCGGGCTCTGATCCGAGCGTCGGGCGCCAGGCGGCGATGGACGACTACGACCGCATCAAGGCGTTGCTCAAGAGCTCTGACATGATCTTTATCGCCGCCGGCGCGGGCGGCGGCACCGGCAGCGGCGCCGCGCCGGTCGTCGCGCGCATCGCGCGCGAAGTCGGCGCGCTTACGGTTGCGATCGTGACCAAGCCCTTCGGCTTTGAGGGGTCACGCCGCGGCGAGCAGGCCGAGCGCGGCGTGGAGGCCCTCGCGGGCGAGGTCGACACCCTGATCGTCGTGCCGAACAACCGCCTGCTGGCGGTGCTCGACAAGCAGACCGCGATCGTCGAGGCCTTCCGCGTGGCAGACGACGTGCTGCGACAGGGGGTGCAGGGCATCTCCGACCTGGTCACGCTCCCCGGCCTGATCAACCTCGACTTCGCCGACGTGCGCACGATCATGAGCGAGGCCGGCAACGCGCTTCTCGGGATCGGCATGGGCGTCGGCGAGAACCGCGCCACCGAGGCTGCGGCGCAGGCGGTGTCGTCGCCGCTGCTCGAGACCTCGATGGAGGGAGCGCGCTCGATTCTGTTGTCGATCACCGGCGGTCCCGGGCTGTCGCTGTGGGAGGTCAACGAGGCCGCCAAGTCGGTGTCGGCTGCGGCTCACCCTGACGCCAACATCATTTTCGGCGCGATGGTCGACGACAAGCTCGACGACCAGGTGTGGGTGACGGTCGTGGCCACCGGCTACGGCGATCAGGGGCGGCGGCGCAGTCTCAACAGGCTGCAGGAGCCTGACGGCGAGCCCACGATCCAGCGCACCAGCCCGGCGCGCGGGCAGCGCCGCGAACGCCTCGGGGTAGTCAGCCCCAGCGGCACGCGTCGTGGCCTGACAGTGGGCGAGCTGGACGTGCCCGAGTTCATCCCCGACTTCTAGGCGCGCGAACCTCGAGCGCTTTGCCCGCGCAGCGCGTCCCTCGCGCGCTGCGCTGTGCTATCGCTGGGGAATGAACGCACGGGGCAGGGGCGTGGTCGCCGCAGGGCATCCGCTGACCGCACAGGCCGGCGCGGCCACGCTGCGCGAGGGCGGAAACGCGGTCGACGCGGCGCTCGCGGCGATGCTGACGTCCTTCGCCGCCGAGCCGCTGCTCACAGGGCTGGGCGCCGGCGGTTACATGCTCGTGGCCGGCGGCGGGCGCGAGCCTGCGCTGCTGGACTTCTTCGTCGAGGCACCGGCGCCGCCGCCTGACGGCTCGGGCGCGGTGCTCGAGGCGATCGACGTGTCGTTCGGCGATGCCGCGCAGGTGTTTCACATCGGGCCTGCCTCGTGCGGCATCTACGGCGCGCCGGCCGGCGTGTGCGAGGCGTCGCGGCGCTGGGGCTCGATGCCGCTGAACGAGCTGGTCGCGCCCGCGTCGCGGCTTGCGAGCGAGGGCGTGGTGCTCAACTCGCAGCAGGCATACATCGCCAACATCCTCGCCGAGCTGCTCCGCAGCACGCCGGAGTGCGAGGCGCTGTGGGCCCCGCATGGCCACATCCTCGAGGCGGGTGAGCTGCTGCGCAACCCCGAGCTCGGCGAGGCGCTGCATCGGTTGGGCGCGGAGGGCGAGGCGCCGTTCTACAGCGGCGACATCGCGCACGCGGTGTGCGAGTGGCTGCAGGCGCGTGGCGGCACGCTGACGCGGGAGGAGCTTGCCGGCTACCGAGCGGTCGCACGCGAGCCCGTGCGCATGCGCTACCGCGACCGCGTCGTGCTCACCAATCCACCACCGTCCGCGGGGGGCACGCTGATCGCCTACGCGCTTGCGCTGCTCGACCGCCGCCTCTCGCCACCGTCGCTGGCGGACGTCGTCGACGCGATGGCGGCCGCGCAATCCGAGCGCACCCCGGCTTTCGTGGAGGGGCTCGACGAGGAAGGCTTCCTCGAGCGCTTCCTCGCCGGGCGGCTGGGATGCACGACGCACATCTCGGTGCTCGACGCAGACGGCTGCGCGTGCAGCGTCACGGCCACGATCGGTGAGGGCTCCGGCGTGATCGTGCCGGGCACCGGCATCCACGTCAACAACGTGATGGGCGAGGAGGATCTCAATCCGCTGGGCTTTCACCGCTACCCCGCGGGGCGGCGCATGCCGAGCATGATGGCGCCGTCGGTGGTCACGCGAGAGGGCACCGTGGAGCTCGTACTCGGCAGCGCTGGCTCCAACCGGATCCGCTCGGCGTTGCTGCAGACGATCGTCGCCGTGGTCGATCGTGGGCTCTCCGCGCAGGACGCGGTGCGCGCGCCGCGCGCGCACTTCGAAGGCGGCGTGCTCTACGTAGAGCCGGGCATCGGAGAGGACGCACTGGCCAGCATCGAGGCCCAGATCGTGCGCTTCGGCGCGCCGAACGTCTTCTTCGGCGGCGTGCAGGCGGTGCTCAGCCGCGACGGTGAGCTCAGCGGCGCCGGCGATCCGCGCCGCGGCGGCGTGGCGGTGCTCGCGTGAACGGCGGCGCGCGGGCCGCGCCCGCACCGTTGAGTGCCAGCGGGCGGCCGATCGGCGTTCGAGCGCGCGCCTGCGTTGCCGGCGCGGCCGCGGCCGGCGCTTGGCTGTTGGGCGGCTGCGGCGGCGTCAGCGCGGCCGACCTTTTCCTCGTGCAGCGCAGCGGCACCGTGGCGGGCGCGAACCTGACACTGCTGGTCAACGAAGAAGGCGGCGTGCGCTGCAACGGCGGCGCGGTCTTGAAACTGAGCGACTCGCAACTGGTCGAAGCGAGCGCGCTCCAGGAAGACATGCGCAAGCCCGCCGAACAGCACCTGTCGATCGCGCCGGGCCCGCACTCGGTGCTCAGCTACCGGCTGCGCCAGGAACAGGGGAGCGTGAGTTTCAGCGACGACTCGCCGGGGCAGCCGCAGGTGTTTCACCGGCTGGCGCTGTTCGTGCTGCAGACCGCGCAGCGCGTCTGTCACCTGCCGCTTTAGCGCGCACCTTCACCGTCGCGGCGGCGGGGCGCGCCGTCCGCGTGCCCGCGCCCGCGGGCTTGCGCGCGGCGATCATCAGGTTGTAGAAGAGCGCCGCCGGCAGCCTCGCCTCGAGCAGGCGCCGGTCAAGCGTCTGCAGCAACAGATAACCGCGGTAGGCGTACTGGCGCCATGCCCAGGGCACGCTGTCGGGGTCGGCAGTCGCCTCGAGCGTGCGGTTGGTCCAGCCAAACCAGTTCGCCAGCAGCTCCTCGCCGCTGACTCGAATCCCGTCAAGTCCCGCGTCGCGTGCCGCCGAGCGCAGCTGCGACGGCGCGAAGGCGTGCACGTCGACGACGCGCTCGAGCTCTGCGTCGGAGCCCGCGTGCGCCGCCGGCGCGGCAGCGCGTGCGCGCAGCGCTCGGCGCCACGCGGGTGCGCCGGCCGTCGCCAGGCGCTTGGGCACGCCGGCGAGCCGATCGCCGTAGCGCGAGGGCTCGCCGGCGAACAGCAGCGTCCCGCCCGGCGCCAGCACGCGCGAGAACTCGTCAAAGGCGCGCGCGAGATGGGGGATGTGGTGGAGCACAGCGTGGC
>DASZFR010000069.1:0-14456 GCA_035939635.1 Solirubrobacteraceae bacterium | reverse complement strand
GCGTAGCGCGCCCGACCCGGTCACTGGCAGGAGCGTCCTGTTGGTCGTGGATCGCTACACGCTCGGACGCGCCGGGCGGGTGGCGACCGTCGACCTCGGGTCGCCGCAAGGGGTGGACAACGTCGACGCGTACCGGATGATGATCGAAAGCTTCCGCTGGGAATGACCGCGGGCGAGCAGGCGCACGCGAGCCTGTGGCGCGAGCCCGAGCACGCGCAGGAGCCTCGGCGCTGGCCTGCTCTGCAACTGCGCGACGTGTTCAAGATCTATCGCTCGGGCCCCGTCGAGACGGTCGCCTTGCGCGGACTGGAGGTGCGGGTCGAGCGAGAGGAGTTCGTCGCCGTGTTGGGACCTTCCGGGTGCGGCAAGAGCACCATGCTTGCACTCGCCGCCGCGCTCGATGAGCCCTCCGCTGGCGACGTGCACGCAGGCGAGCGCTCGCTGCTGCGGCTCGACGAGGTCGAGCTCGCGCACTACCGCGCCCGCGAGGTCGCGCTCGTGTTCCAAAGCGAAAACCTGTGGCCCGCGCTGTCGGCGCGCGAGAACGTCGCCCTCTCGCTGCGCCTATCCGGAAGCGCCGATCCGCTCGGCGAGGCGCAGGAGGCACTCGCCGCCTTCGGCCTGCGCGAGCGCGGCTCGCACACAGCTGGAGCGCTTTCCGGCGGCGAGCAGCAACGCGTCGCGATCGCCGCCGCTTATGCGAAGCAAGCCCCGCTGGTGCTCGCCGACGAGCCGACCGGAGAGCTCGACGCCACCAACGAGCGACGCGTGCTCGAGGCGCTGGCCGACCTGCGCGAGCGGCGTGGGTCAAGCGTCGTCCTCGTGACGCACTCGCAGGAGGTCGCCGCCGCGGCCGATCGCGTGATCGAGATGCGGGACGGGAGAGCGCTCGCGTGAGCTCGCTCGCGACACACGCCGAGCTCGCCGCCTGCCAGCGGGTGAGCGTGACCTTCGGCGAGGGTGACGGCCGCGTGCTCGCCCTGTCAGAAGTCGACTTCGCACTCGCGCCGGGCGAAAGGGTGGGGCTGCACGGCTCTTCGGGGTCGGGCAAGACGACGCTGCTCCACGTGCTCGGCGGTTTGGTCGTGCCGAGCACGGGCAGGGTGCGCTGGCGCGGGCAGGCGCTGTCCTCGCTTGATGCCGTGGCGCGCGGGCGCGCGCGCGCAGCGGGGATCGCGTTCGTGTTCCAGAGCGCCAACCTTCTGCCCACCTTCACCGCGTACGAGAACGTCGCCTTCGCCGCCGAGGCGCGCGCCGACACTGCGGACGCGCCCGAGGACGCCCCCACCGCGCACGACCTACTGCGCCTCGTGGGGCTCGAGCCCAAGCTCGATGCGCTCCCGGCCGAGCTCTCGGGCGGCGAGGCCCAGCGCGTGGCGATCGCTCGCGCGCTCGCGCAGCGCCCGGCGCTGCTGCTAAGCGACGAGCCCACTGGGCACCTCGACTCCGACACGGGCGCGCGCGTACTCGACCTGATCGACGCGCTCCAGCGCGAGTTCGGCTTTGCGCAGGTGACGGCTACGCACGACCCCGACGTCGCGTCGCGCCTCGACCGCGGCGTCGGCCTCGCCGACGGCCGCGTCGTGAGCGACGAGCGCTTCGCGTGAGCGCCGGGTGGCGCCTCGCGGCGGCCGGCCTGGTGCGCTTTCCGGGGCGGACGATCACGCGCGTGCTTGTGCTCTCGGCCGCGGTGGCGCTGCTGGGGTCGATGCTGCTTTTCGTTGGGCACTCGCTGCGCACGATGGCCGGCTCGGCCGCGCGCAGCGTCGCGCTCGACTGGCAGGGACCCGTGTCCTCCTACGCGCAGGCGCGCACGGTCGCGGCGGGCGTAGCGACCCAGCCGGGGATCCTGCAAGCGACGCCGGCCGCCACCGCTCCGTTCGCGGCCGCATCACACGCCGCCGCCACCGGCACGACCGACGCGGGCAGTGGCTCGATCCTCGCGGTAGGACCCGGCTACCTCGCGCAGATCCACACCGTCCGGATCTTGCAGGGCTCGCTACGGGCGGGAGCGGTCGTGCTCGACCAACAGCTCGCGGCTACGCTGCAGGCGCACGTCGGCGACGTGGTCACGTTCACGGCTCGCCCGGGGACGTCGCCGCAGCGTCTGCCGGTGTCGGGCGTGGCGCTGATCACAGCACCCGACCTCGTCTTTCAGCCGCTGAACCCACTGCTCGGCCCGGCGCCGGCGCAGCCGCCGGCCAACGCGGCGATCATGCCGCTGCAAACGTTCGCCACGACGATCGCTCCGCAGCTGCCGGCGATCGCCTCGGGAGCGACGGGCGCGAGCGCCGTGCCCGGCGCGCAGGCGGGCGTGCAGTGGCAGGTGCAGGTGCAGGTCGACCCAAGCCGGCTCGGGGGCACGCCCGCCCAAGCCTTGACGCGCGCCGGCCAGATCGCGCGCCGAGTGGAGCGCACGTTTCCCGGCCAGGTGCAGTTCGTCGACAACCTGTCCGAATCGCTCAACACCGCCGCGAGCGATGCGCTCTACGCCGAGACGCTGTACATCATGCTGGCGGTGCCCGGCGCGCTGGTGGCGCTCGGACTCGCCTACCTGGCCGCGCTCGGCACGGTCGAGCGCGACCGGCGTGACCTCGCGCTGTTGCGCGCGCGGGGAGCGGCCCGCAACGCGCTGGTGGCGATGGCGCTGTTCGAGAGCGCCGCGATCGGCCTCGTGGCCGGGCTGCTTGGCGCGGGCATGGCTTTTGCCGCCGTTTCGCTGATCATCAAGGGCGGCGTCGGACTGACGCTGACGCGCGCGCTTGTGACCGGCGCGATCTGCGTGGCGCTGGCGTTTGCCGGCGCGGCGGTGGCGCGGCTCGGCGCGACCCGCTCGGCTTGGCAGGCGAGCGTGAGCGAGGGCCGCCGCAGCGTGACGCGCGAGGTCAAGCCGCTGTGGCAGCGACTGTACCTCGACTTCGCCGCGCTCGCCGTGGCCGGCTTGATCTACTGGCTGACGGCGAGCACGGGTTTCTCCGCGGTCGTCAACCCCGACTCCAACCCGACTCTGTCGCTGTCGGTGTACATGTTCTTTGCGCCGGCGCTGTTGTGGCTCGGCGCCACGCTGCTCGTTGTGCGCCTTCGCGGGCGGACGCTGGCTTGGCTCGCCGCTCGCGTGGCGGGAGAGCGAGTGTCCTCGCATGGCGGCTTCTTGCTCACGAGCGCGTCGCGACGCGGGCCGGCGCTGAACCGTGGCCTGCTCGTGGTAGGGCTGCTGCTCGCCTTTGGGGTCAACCTCGGCATCTTCACGGCCACCTACAACCGGCAGGCAAGCGTCGATGCCGAGCTCACGCTCGGCGCCGACGTGGTCACGACTGCGCCCCCGGGCGTGACCGCCTCGCACGAACTGCAGCGGCGCATCGCCCACGTCCCGGGGGTGCAGGCGACGACGGCGGTCGACCACTCCTACGCGTACGTCGGCCCTGACCTGCAGGACACCTTCGGAGTGGACGTCGCGACGATCGCCGGCGCGACCACGCTGCGCAACTCGTACTTCATCGGCGCAAGCGCACGACAGACGCTCGCGCGCCTCAAGACGATGCGCGACGGGGTGCTCGTCTCCAAAGAGACCATCGGCGACTACCAGCTGAGCATTGGCAACCTGCTCAACCTGCGCGTGCTCGATCACCGCGACGGGCGCTTCAAGGTCGTGTCTTTCCACGTCGCCGGAATCGTGCAGGAGTTCCCGTCGGCGCCGCGCGACTCCTTCATGGTCGCCAACCTCGCCTACCTGCGAGAAGCCGATCACACCGGCGGCCCCAACGTTGTGTTCGCGAAAGCATCCGACCCGACGACCACTGCTCGTGCCGTGGCCGCTGCGACTCGCGCCGACGGCACGATCGTCAGGGACATCGGTGAACAGGTGCAGCAGACCGTGAGCTCGATCACGACCGTCGATCTACGCGGCATCAGCGACATTGAGGAGGCGTTTGCGCTCGCGCTTGCGGCGGCGGCGATGGCGCTGTTCGTCGCCTTAGCGGTGATCGAACGCCGGCACGAGTTCGCCACCATGGCGGCTGTCGGCGCAAGGCTGCGCAGCATCACCGCGTTTGTGTGGAGCGAGGCGGCGCTCGTGCTGATCGCCGGGCTGCTGTTGGCCGCGGCGCTCGGCCTGCTTCTAGCGGCGATGCTGGTGGCGATGCTGCAGCACGTGTTCGACCCGCCGCCCGAATCGCTCGCGATCCCCTGGGCGTACCTGGGCGAGCTGGCCGGCGCTGCGGTGCTGACGACCGCGTTGGCGACGGCGATCAGCGCACGACGACTGCGCCGCCTGCCGCTCGGGGAGCTGCTGCGAGAGCAGTAGCTCGCAGCTCTATCGATCGGCGCCCGTCGGCTCGGTGGCGCTTTGACCGTGTAGCGCGAGGCGGCCGCCGCAGCGGGGCCGCGGTGCTCCGCTGGACCGCCGCACGAGAGTATCCGCTGAAGCCCCGAGCCGAGAGGAGTTACGCCAGGCCGGGACGGCCGCCCGTCGCGAGCAGCGCACGAACGACTTCGACTGCTCCCTCGACACGGGGATCGTGTCCGACCGCAATCGCCGCCCACTGCAGCCCGGTGCAGACCTCGATCATGAGGTCCACCTGGCTCTCGAGGGCCAGTGCCTCCTCCGGTGGGCGGGTTTCGCCGATCACCGTGCGAAGCCCGCGTGCGAGGCTCCGATGGACGGCCCCGGCTTCGGCGAGCACTAGTCGTAACGCGAGCTGCGGCTCGCGCGCAATGAATGCCAGGGCCGGCTGAAAGGCCGCGGTCGCGCTCATCATGCTCCGGACGAAGTCAAGTACGCGCTCGTCGCCGTCTCCCTCTGCCTCGGCGATGGCGACGGCGAGGAATTCGTCAGTCACCCGCTCGAGCACCCTGTCGAGCAGCTGTTCTCGTGTCCCCACCCAGCGGTAGAGCGTCGGCTGAGAGATGTCGAGCTGAGTGGCCAGCGCGCCCATCTCCACGCGAACGCCGCTGAGGAACGTCGCCTGGGCGAGGTCCAGGGCGTCCTGCAGCTTGGGTCGCCGAATCATCGGAACCCGGTCACCCTCGCTGACGCGCATGCTCGCTACCGGCACCTCCGCTGCTTGAGTCCTCGCCATCGCCACCTCCGCGTTCTCGGGCGCATTCGCGGCCCAGTCCCTGAAAGATAGCCTATTGGCCCCTCGTTTGATCGATATGCGGGCAACTTTGCGAGCGTTATCGAAATCCTTTGCTTTAGAGATGATAGAAAATTGACAAAGCTTGCATCGCGTGTTACGGTCGCGCCTTCGTCAACGCAATCCCGGATTCGTGGGGAGATGGAGGACACGCAGTGATGCACCGGCAGAGAAAATCTCAAGAAGGAGCGACGACCGGCGGCGGTGTCGCCCGTCGCTCCTGGCGGACGCTTCGCCGTGGCGCGCTCGGCGCGGCATTGACGCTCGCCGTCGTGCCGGCCGCGGCCGTGGCCGACGGCGAAGGCACCGGCGCAGTCCGCCCCGGAGAACAGGGCCCGGGGCCGGTCAACACCTGCTTCTGGGGCCAGCCGAGCGCCAACGTCGGCCCGATCAACGAGCTCAACTACCCGGTGGCGGGGACGAACGTCCTCGAGCCGGACACAAACGTCGTCTACTACTACACCCGCTTCCAGCTTCCGGCCGGGGCGTCGATCACGCTGCACGGCCAGTACCCGTACTCGAGATTCTTCTCGCTCACGACCTACGTGACCAAAGCCGGCGTGACGGGGTACCCGTCGACCTCGCTATATGACGCGCAGATCAGTCCCGACCCGGGATCGGTCAACCCGTTCTTGCCCGGGGAATCGCGCCGCAACAAGAACCGCGCCTACACGGTGACGATCAGCGGCCAGCCACAACCCGCAACGACGGCGCCGAACACGCTGTACGCCGGCCAGGCCGGGAAAACCGGGGAAACCCAGCAGGTCGAGATGATCATGCGCCTCTACCGCACCGATCGCGAACGCGAAGCGAACGGCGGCGTGCCGTTGCCGGCGCCGACGTTGAACCCGGAAGGCGGCAGCCCGGTCAGCGATGAAGCGGCGACCTGCAGTGCCCTCAAAGACGTCAGCGGAGCCGAAAACGTGCCTCTCGCGACCCAGGGCGTGCCCGTGGCGACCTACCTGAAACTGCGCGAACTGGGGCCCGCGCCGCACCCGGCGCTCGCGACGCCGTTGTGGGAACGGTTCTTCAACCCCCAGCGCTTCGTGGCGCCGTTCTACCGCAATACGCCGTATGAAGCGCTGATCGGGAAACTGCCCACTGCGCTCACCAGCGGGTTCTACGCGACGCCCGCGAATGCGTACTTGACGACCTACGCCGATCGCACGATCGGCCCCAACACCGAAGGGCACAACATCCTGGTGCTGCACGCGAAGATGCCGACGCATCCTACGACCTACACCGCCAGCGGGGTCAACAACTACGCCGGCACGCAGGTGCGCTACTGGTCGCTCTGCACCACTGGCTCGATCGCCAATCCGCCGGTGCTGCCGACCGATTCGGCGTGCCTGTTCGACGAGGAGGTGCCGACGAACTCGTCGGGCGAATACACAGTCGTAGTGAGCCTGCCCGAAGATCGCCCCAAAAATGCCAGGCCGCCGTGCGGCGTGGCCTGGATGGACTGGGGAACCGAAGGCGACCACCAGGGACGCGCGAGCCTGGACTTGCTGGTGATGCGCAACCAGCTGTCCTCGGCGACGTTCGAACAGAGCATCGGAAAAGTCACTACGCCCGGCACCGAGAAAGAAGTGATGGGCGCCTACTACCCGACTGGCACCTACATGACCCAGCAGGAATTCGAAGCGCGCAGGTGCGCGAACGGGTCCTGACGGCCCAGCGAACGGCGTAGGGGCGCGGACCGCGAATTCGAACGGTCCGCGCCCTGGCGGCGGATGAGACCGCGCTCAACCGACGGCAGCGGCAGAACCCTTGCAAGCAGGATCTTGGCGAACCAGCAATGACAGCGATGTTCGCAAGGCAAAGGCGGATCAGACCCAGAACGCCAGCGGAAAGGAAGTCATCGTGAGCACGCATGCAGGCACCGCCACACGGCCGATCAGTGTGACGCGTATCCCCGATCCTCAAGAGGCCGTCCCACGGCTGTCGGTGCCCGCCTTCGTTCTCTTCGTCGGTGCGCTGACGCTGTGGGCAGGATCGAGCGCCCTCGCGCTCAGCCACTCCTGGCCGCTGCTCGTCTCCGTCCCCTTCAACGCGCTCGCGACGTACCTGCTCTTCACCGTGATGCACGATGCGAGCCACAACTCGCTCTCCTCGATAGCGCCGGTCAACCTCTGGATCGGACGCATCGCGGCCATGTTCTTCTCCTCGCTGGCGAGCTTTCGAACGTTCCGCTTCATCCACATGCAGCACCACCGCTTTACAAACGACGAGCAACAGGACCCCGACGACTACGCCAGTCGCGGACCGCGCTGGCAGAGGCTGCCCCGGTGGATGACGGTCGACCTCTACTACATGGTCTTCTATGTCCCCAAGCTCTCAGGTCGCCCGCGCGGCGAGCGAATCGAACTCGCCGTCGTCTGGCTGATAGTGATCGCGTTTATTACCGCCGCCGCCCTGACCGGTCACCTTTTGGAGCTGTTCGTGCTGCTCTTCCTCCCCGCCCGCATAGCGACCCTGTGGCTGGGATTCGCGTTTGACTGGCTTCCGCATCACGGCCTGAACCTCACGGCGAGCGAGGATCGTTTCAAGGCGACCCGCAACCGCATCGGACTCGAGCGCCTGCTCTCGCCGCTTCTGCTCTACCAGAACTATCACCTCGTCCACCACCTGCACCCTGTGGTGCCATTCCACAAGTACATCGCGGTGTGGCTGCGCAACGAAGAGGATTACCTAGCGAACGGGCCGGCGCTCAGCACCGTCCGCGGACGCCCCATCACGACCGACGAATACAGGCGTATGCGCGAACTCGCAGATGACCACCACTAGCCCGCCACTCGACCAGCCGGCGTGCCTCTAGAGAAGAGGTCCACCGAGCGTGTCGAGCTCGACCGTCGAGGCGCCTGCTCTGGGTTGAAGCGAGGACTCCCGCTCAGGGCGGCGCGGCGCCGCGGAGGGGGTAGCTCGTGGTCGCTGGAGTGGTGCGTAGGTGGTGCGGGCGGGTTTCTGTTGATCCTGGCTTCTGATTGCCGGTGATCGCGTCAGTGATGGTGGATCCTGTGGGTCGCCGGCTTTGAATCGGTAAGGGTGATCGCCGTGTGAGCGCTTCGGGCTTCAGCGGCGCTGATGGCGGTGAGCGTGAGGTGATACACACCTTGCCTGCTCGGCAACGTGATCAGGAGGACGTTCGTGCCCGAGCGGACGGTTCGGGACCCGCTCGCCAGCTTGCCACCGCCGTAGATGATTCGCGCCGCGGTCGAGACGGTGAACTTGACACGCACGCGTGATCGCGGGCGTCCTTTCAGTGAGCGCGAGGATGCACGCAGGACGAACTTCCGGTGCGCCGTCCCGGCGCCGGCTGGGCCGCCAGGCTGCGCCGCGCCGTTTGCGCCCGGACTGCCGGGGCTGCCGGCGTTGCCCGCCCCGCCATTGTCGCCGGATGCGCCTGGCTGCCCGTTGTCTCCCACCAGGCGGACCAGGGCGGATTGGGGAGTGATCGCTCCGCCGGAGGCGCCCGCGATGCCGTTCAGCGCGGTCGCCAGGGGGGTCGTGGCGGTGAGACCCGAGACGACCGCATCGACTGCCGACGCCGCCGGGGTGCCGGCGGCCAACCCTTCGAGCTCCACGTTGACGGTGGAAGGGGGGACACCCTGGAGCTTGCCGAATTCCGCGAGCGTCACTTCCGAAGTCGGGAGCGAGCTGCCGTTCACTTCGATCGTCTGGCCTCCCGCCCCCGCCGAGATCTTGTTCCCAGCGAGTCCGTTGGCCGGAACGATCGCAAGCCACGACACGGCCAGGGCGGATGCCGCAACGCCTCCGAGCACGCGCGGGAACGTTGTCGGGCTCTTCCCGTGTGACTTGAGAAACATGACACTCCTTGTCGTAGCGGCGAGATCGCGGGTTCGGATCTCCATCCCGTCTGGGATACCCCCGACTATTCGCACCGAACCGATGATCGAACGAATGTCCAGGTACCACAGCCGAGCCCGTGCGCACGCGTTTCGTGCGCACGCCACGGGGCCTGACGGGAGCACGGCCCGCGCCGATTTGCAGCTCGCGCCGGTTCGGTCTATCATCCCGACCTACGGTGTGTAGCTGACGGAACGTAGGGTTTGGTCCGGTGGAAGGAGAGAGCTGATGCGGCGGGATCTCAGAACGGGCACAGGGCGCAAGCTTCACGGTCGGCTCGCGGTAGCTGCGCTCGGCTGCGCGTGCGCGGCGCTGCTGGCGATCGCGCCCGCGGCGTTCGCCAAGGTTCTGCGCGTGGGTACGTTCAACGGCATCGCCGGCCACTTCCATTCGATCCAGAAGGCGCTCAGCAAGGCGCACAGCGGCGACTGGATCCTGATCGGTCCGGGCGACTACAAAGAAGCCGGCACCACCTCGGCCGCGTCGGGGGCGGCGGGCGCGGGGGTGCTGGTCACGAAGTCCGGCGTCCACATCCGCGGTATGAACCGCAACACGGTCATGCTCGACGGCACGCTCCCCGGGACGCCGCAGTGCAGCAGCGCAAGCAAGGATCAGAGCCTCGGCCCGCTTGACAAAGAAAAGCATCACACCGGGCGCAACGGCCTCGAGGTGTTCAAGAGCCAAGGCGTGAGCGTGGAGAACCTGAGCGCGTGCAACTTCCTCGGCGGCAGCGAGGGCGGCGGCAACGACATCTGGTTCAATTTCGGCGACGGCAGCGGCAAACAGATGGCCGGCGCTTGGCGCGGCGCGTACCTTTCGGCGACGTCGACGTTCTTCGAAAAAGGCGCTCCGTTTGCCTCCTACGGGATCTTCGTCTCGAACACCGCCGGACCAGGCTTGTACACGCAGGTGTACGCGAACAACATGGCGGACTCGGACTTCTACATCGGCGCCTGTCCGGACTGCAACACGATCCTCGACCACGCACACGCCGAAGACAGCGCCCTCGGTTACTCGGGCACGAACTCGGGCGGGCACCTGACGATCCAGAACTCCGAGTTCAACAACAACAAGTCGGGCTTCGTGAGCAACAGCCAGAACAACGACGACGCGCCCTCGCCTCAGAACGGAGTGTGTCCGAAAGGCGGCACCGGCCCGACCGGCACGCACAACTGCTGGCTGTTCACCAAAAACGCGGTGCACGACAACAACAACCCGAACGTGCCCACCGTGGGCGTCGCTGGAAACGGCCCGCTTGGCAGCGGCGTGGTGCTGTCGGGCGACCGCAACAACATCGTCAGCGGCAACACCATCTACAACAACGGCGCTTGGGGTGTCCTGCTCGTCCCCTACCCGGCGGTCGAAGAAGAACCGCCACCATCGCTCAAAGAAGACAGCTGCAAGGGCGGCACGGAAGAGAAACTCAATGGCAAGAACGTCTGCTACTACGACGACTTCGGCAACGAGATCGCCAACAACAAACTGACCAACAACGGCTACTTCTGTAATCCCAGCCCGAAACCAAACTGCACGGGCGCAACCAGAGAATCAAGCCAAAACGTAGACCTCGCCGAAATCGCCAACCCGGATCCGCACCCCGAAGATCTCGAAGCGACCAGCAATTGCTGGCACGGCAACGAAGACCCCGCGGGAGTAACGAGCGAACCGAAAAACATCCAGACAAGCCACGAAAAATGCAGCCAAAAACCCGACATCGGCGGCGAAGCGCTGACGAGCCCGCTCGGCACGCAGGTCGCGTGCGACTCGCAATTCTTCGAAAGCCTTGTCACATGCCCGACCGGGCCCGGCTTTGAATACCCGCGGCTGACCACGGTCGCAATGCCGCCGCTGCCGCAACAGAAAACGATGGCCGAACCGTGCGAAGGCGTTCCTCGTAACCCCTGGTGCCCGCAGAACAAGCCCGCGCGTAAGACGCCGCCGTACGCGGTGCCAGGGTCGCCCGCCGCGTGAGTCGCTAACGGCAGGCGACACCGGCGCAGCTAGGGCTGCGCCATCGGTCCAGGCGCGGGATGCAGGAGACGTCAGAGTCTCGAGACGACGGCATAGCCACGACCGGGCCGTAGGTCAACCCGACCAAGCAGATCGCCCCGTCGCGCAGCTCGTCGGGGAAGCTTTTCAGCGCGATGGCACCGGCAGTCGCCCGTGATCACTCCTGCCAGCGGCCTGCACGCCCCCTGTGGACCGCGCACCATGCACAGCGATGGCGCCGTGAGGCGTTTTCCCTCCACGACGGTGACCCGTGAGGCGCCAAGGTCATCCACGGCCACGAGACGTTCAGCGGGCCGCTCGAAGGTGCTCACGCTCCGGGGCGTCGAGGGCGGCCAAAGCCCGCGACAGCGCGACCCTGGATCTCACTGAGTTTGTGGGCCGCGCCTCTCGCAAGCTCATCCTCGATCGCGTCGTCGAGGATTGCCGCCGGCGTGACGGTCAACTGGCACCGGAGGTTGACAGTTGCTCGTGCTGCATAGTACGATCAGAACGATACATACTGGACTATTCCCCGGTGGCCGAACGCCCACGGGACGCGCGAGCGAGAGGAGCCACGATGAGCGACCGATCAGCGATGTCACTGGCCGAGCGAGTCGACGATGGGCTGCGCGTCTCCGACGGCGAGCGCGAGCAGGCCGCCGCGGCTCTACGCGAGCACGCCGGCACAGGGCGCCTCACGATGGACGAGCTCGACCAACGCGCGCAGGCGGCGTTTGCGGCTCGTACCCGCCGCGACCTGCACGCCCTGTTCGACGATCTGCCGGGGCAGATGCCCGTGCGCCGCAGTCGAAGGCTGGCCGCGAAGAAGCGCGCTCACGCGGCGCACGTGCGCGCGTACGTGCTCGTTTCGCTAGGTCTGGTTGCGCTCTGGGCGTTGAGCGGCGCGGGTTACTTCTGGCCTGTGTGGCCGATCATAGGGTGGGGGATCGGAGTGGTCTCGCACACAGCGGGGTGGCGCAAGGCGTGTGCCCGCGGCAAGCAGACGTCTACTTCGTGAACACGTGGTAAGGCCCGCCGGTCGGCCAGGCGTACACGACCCGGCCGCCAGCGCGGCGCGGGATCGTCAGCAGACGCGTCCCGGTCCCGGCAACAGGCGCGCTGACGGCAGCGGGGATAAAGATCACCGTGGCCAGGCCGCGGTTGCCCTTCGGCACGGGCGGCGATTCCGCCCGCAGGTCGAAGCTCGCGCCGGCGGGGTCGTAGGCGAAGCTGAGCACGTGCCCGGCCGTGTAGATGGGAAAGGCGCGTGAGGTGTAGAAAATGCGAGACGCCTGTGGCGTGCCAGGCGGAAAGGGCGGTCCATACACGCCCCAGAAGACCGCGCGGTTAACGTCGTTGGCGTTCTCCTTCCATAGCCACAGCGCGCCGCCGAGCGCGTAGCGATCCTGCAGTGCAAGGCTCGTGCGCAACAAGGTCGAGTCGTTTTCCGGGTTGTTGCCGAACTCGCCGATCCACAAAGGCAGTCCGAGCGCCTTGGCGTCGGAGATCGCGCTTTCATAACCGCCTTCGGACGGAAAGAATCGCGTCGAGGCGACCTGCTGGTCGAGGGTGAATGTGCCCGTATAGATGTGCGGTGCGTAGACGACGTTGGCGTACGCGCTGTACGCGGACCACGGCGTCACGATCGCCGAGTGATCGGTGACGTCGCGCTCGACGTTGGGCTCGATGAAGAACAGCTGGCGAAACCCGGGCACTTCGCTCGTGACGCGGGCGATGACCTTGGCGTAAAACGGAAACAGCTCGGTTGCGTCGACCTCGCCGGGCGCGGCGTTAAAGCCGGGAGAGGGCTCGTTGATGATCTCGTACCCGGCGACCGTCGGTTCCCCCGCGAAGCGCCGCGCGAGCGCCACCACCGCGGCGGCGTAGTGCTCCTGCAACCCGACGCCGTCTGGAGCGGGCGCGTCGTCATAGAGCTTCTGAAAGTCTTCCTGCACGGCCGGGTCGAGCTCGCGGGTGCCGTGCAGCGCGCATGCCGGTGCGGTGTGCCGGCTGGCCCAGAGCGGCGCGCCGTCGAAGCCGCGGATGCTTTCAAGCGGCGGCTGGCAGGTTTCCGCGGGCTGCGTATAGATGTACTTGCTCCATGCGTCCTGGTGCATATCGAGCACGACGTAGATACCAGCCTTCTTGGCCCACCGCACGACCTGCGCGATGCGGGCGACGTAGCTGGGATCGATGCGCCCCGGCGACGGCTCGAGCAGGCTCCACGAGATGTTGAGGCGGATCACGTCGTAGCCGAGCGGCGGCAGCTGGGAGAAGTCGTATTGGCAGACGTCCACGCCCTCCACCGTCGGGTCGTCGCGGGGACACGCGCCCCCCTTGAACGACGAGGAGGCGGTCGGGTACGACGGCATCAGATCGGTGCGGAAGTAGTCGACGAGGCCGTCGACATTGACGCCCTTGAGCATCACGTCGCGTCCGGATTGGTCAACGATCTGCGCGACCGCGGCGGGCCCCGCCGGAGGTCCCACAGATAGGAACTGGGCGGCGCCATACGCTGCCGATGCGCCGGTGCAGAACGTCGTCGCCAACGCGACCAGCGCGGCTACCGCCACCCTTCTTCGCATCTTGCCAAGCATAAGCGCGATCGCCGCGATTGGATAACGCCCGTGCTGCCAGCGACTCGCGGTCAGCTGTGGCAAGGTCAGCCTGCGCTATGACAGCCGCCTCTACAAAATCGGCCTGGGGCGGGCTCACAAGGGGCGCGCGGTCAAGCTGCTGATCGCCGATCAGAACATCCGCGTGATCGACCTAGACGGCGAGCTGATCCGCGAGCTTACGCTCGATCCAACCCGCCTCTATCAACCGCTTGAAAAGCGGTCTAGTGTCCGCGATGTCTTGAGACATGTGTCCGGCATGTCCTGAGACATCACAATGATGCGGATGAGAGGACTCGAACCTCCACGGAGTCGCCTCCACACGGACCTGAACCGTGCGCGTCTACCAATTCCGCCACATCCGCGAGCCGGCGAGCAGCGAACATAGCGCAACGCGAGCGGCGCTCCGATGGTGGCGCGACGTCGCCGCCCCGGACCCCGACCTGGCCCGATAACTGCGCGCTTTGCTAGCCTCGGGCGTTCCACGCGCCGCTATCGTCTAGGGGACTAGGACGCCGCCCTCTCATGGCGGTAACCCGGGTTCGAATCCCGGTAGCGGTACTAGATTGCGCCCCGTCAACGCGGGGCGCTTCGCGTTGTAGGGGAGGCTGGCTGACTGCGGGACGCTGCCCGCGCGCTACGCGGAACCCGAACGCGTCCGGGGTGCACGCACGCGCGCTATCGGGGTGGATCCTGCGGCCTCTGCGCCGGTCGCGTGGTGCGGAGGAGGCGCGAGGCAAGCTCCCCTAGCTTCCTCGCGCCTCGACACGGGCCGGGGGGGTTGGCCCGCGTGTCTGGTGTCTCCGCAGGGGTTCCATGCCGCGAACCCTGTACCAGCTAAGCGCGGGGA
>DASZFR010000068.1:0-8228 GCA_035939635.1 Solirubrobacteraceae bacterium | reverse complement strand
CTTCAGTTTTACGACGAGCCAACCGGCGGCTACAAGGACCACAGCGCCCGCACTCCTTACCTCGGCGGCGCCGCGGTCATGACGGGCTACCTGATTTCCGTGCTGGTGACAGCCGGTCAGCTCGACAAGACGGCTCCGCTGCTCGGGGGGGCGCTGGTGCTGTGGTTGGTCGGGACCATCGACGATCGCCGAAGAGTCTCTCTTGCGTTGCGCCTGCTGGTCGAGGTAGGGGTCGCGGCGCTCGTGTGGGCGACTGGTCTGGGCTGGCATTTGCACGCCGGTGGCGCGGTCGACCTCGCTCTGACATGCCTGTGGGTAGTCGCGGTCATCAACGCGTTCAACATCTTCGACCACATGGACGGGGCCGCCGCGACTATGGCCCTGGTCGTTTCGGCGGGCGCTGCAACGATCGGCGTTGTGCGCGGCGATCCGTGGTTGTCTACGGCCGCCGCGTGCCTGTGCGGCGCCTGCGTAGGCTTCCTGCCACGAAACATCTCTCAGCCCGCACGCATCTTCCTTGGCGACGGGGGAAGCATGCCGATCGGCTTCGCGGTGGCCGTGCTGGTGGGGGTGGCAGCCGGCACCTCGACGGCCGCTTGGCGGTCTCTCCCGGTGGCGCTGCTGTTGATCGGGATACCCGCGCTGGACACGACACTGAGAATCATCTCGCGCCGTCGGCGAGGGGTGTCGGTGCTCGTCGGCGGCCTCGATGGCTTGGCGCATCGAGCGCGCCCGTTCCTGCCGAGCGCTCGCGCGGTCGCCCTGTCACTCGGCGGAGCCCAGGCCGCGCTTTCGGTGGTGGCCGTGCTCGCGAACCAGGGCACCGCGTCGTTGGTGGTGATCAGCGCGAGTGCGTACCTGCTTATAGCGGCCTTCGCGATCATCGCGCTCGATAGCCGCAACGCGGAGAGCCTGCTCACGGCGGAACAAAGGGCCGGTGCACGGAGGCTGGCTTTAGGCAAACGCGCCGTGGCCTCCCTTACCGTGATCGGACTCGGCGCGGGCCTGAGCCCCTTCTTCTTCACTTATTACGACAGCTCGGTGTGGGTTCCAATCGGGCTCGCGCTCGTGATCCTCGCCGCGATCGCATTCGTGCTGCGCCCCACGCGCCCGTCGGGGCCGGGAGCGCTCGCGCTGTTCGGCCTACTCGGGCTCGGCGTGCTGTCGCTGCTCTCGACCGCGTGGGCCGAATCGGCCGAGAGCGCGGTCGTCAGCGGCAATCGCTGGCTGGTATATGGAGCTCTGCTGTTGCTCGCGATCGTGCTCGCGAGTCACGAGCGGCGGGCGGCGGTTCTGCTCGGCGCCGCGGCGGTCGGCGTCGGCGCGGTGGCGATCTCGGTGCTCGCACGCTTGCTCGGCAACGATCCCGCGACGCTGTTCCTGGGCGGCCGGCTCAACGCCCCGCTCGGCTACATCAACGGCGAGGGCTGCCTGTTTGCGATGGGGATCTGGCCGTGCATGGCGCTGGCCCAGCTGCGACGCCCGCTGCTCGCCGGCGCCGGCGCTGGCCTCGCCACGCTGTTTGCCTGTTTGGCGCTGCTGTCGCAGTCGCGCGGTACCGCGCTTGCGATCGCGTTCTCGCTGGTGGTGGTGCTCGCGCTCGTCCCTGGGCGTGTGCGTCGCGCCTACGCCGCGCTGGCGATCGCCGTCGGCCTCGCGGCGGCAGGTAGCGCGCTGCTGCACGTCTATGACCACGCGAACGGCGGCGCGGTCTCTACAGCAACCGCGCACGCCGCAGGTCGCGCGGCGCTGCTCGCCGCGATCGGCGTCGGCCTGGTGTGGGCAGCGCTCGTCGCGGCGTGGGGGCAGGTGGCGCAACCGCCGCGCGCGGCGAACATGCGGACACTCGGCGCGTGGCTGCTGGCGGTACCGGTCGTCGCGGCGCTAGCCGCGGGCGTGGCGTCCGCGGGGCGAGTAAGCCACGACGCTAGCGCCCAGTGGCACGCGTTCGTGCACGTGGCTGAACAGGGCGAAGGCGCCGCGCCCTCGACTCCGTCCACCTCTCAGTCGCGTCTTCTGTCCGGAGCCGGCAACCGCTACGACTACTGGCGCATTGCGGTGCACGTGTGGGAGAAGCACCCGCTCATCGGCGTGGGCGCCGGTAACTATCCGCGCTCCTATTTCGAACGACGAGCCACCACCGAGGACGTGCAGCAGCCGCATTCGCTGGAGCTCCAGGCGCTGTCCGAGCTCGGGCTCGCGGGGGCGCTGCTGCTCGCGTGCTTTCTCGCGGGCGTGGGCTGGGGCGCGGTACGTATGCGCCCACTGGCGCGCCGGTCACCGCGCAGCCGCGCGCTGCTCACCGCATCGCTTGGATCCTTCAGCGCCTGGCTAGCCCAGGACAGCGTCGATTGGATGCATCTGCTACCCGGGCTGACCGGGGTCGCGCTGGCCTGCGCCGCAGTGCTGACCTGGCCGCGCTGGCAACCGGAGCCCGTGGTGCAACCGGCGCCAAGCCGCACGACCGCGCTGCGGGGGCGCCGCCCGGCGTTGGCGCTGAGCCTGTGCGCCGTGTTGGTGACGCTGATCGTCGCCGGGGCGAGCCTCTCGCGCCAGGGCCTCGCGCAGCTGTACCGCGAACGGGCACAGACCGAGCTAGCGCGCAACCCGGCCGCGGCGCTAAGCGACGTCAATCGCTCGCTGGAGATCGACTCGGATGCGCCGCAGAGCTACTACATCCAGGCCGCGGCGTTCGCCCACTTCGATCAGGCGCACGCCGCGGAAGCGGCGCTCGCGCGCGCGCTCGGGCGTGAAGCGGGCAACTTCGTGACCTGGGCGCTGCTCGGCGACGTCTCGGTGCGCCAGCGCCTGTTCGCCGCAGCCAAGCGCGACTACACGCGTGCGCACGAGCTCAATCCGCGCAACGCGACCGTGCGTGAACTCGCGCTCGATCCCGCCACCGCGGTGCGCTGAGGGCGTGCGGTCGACGTTTGCCCGCGTAGCACCGCAACGGCTATCTTCAGCTACATGCTTGCCGCGGGAGGGAGGATCTGCGGAGCGCTCGTCGTGCTCGCGTCGTTGACCTCACCCACAGTCGCCGCCGCCAGGTCTGGTCTGGAACCGGGAGTTCAGGTCGATCCGGGATCGCCCGCTGCAAAGCAGTATGTGCTGCAGCTCAACCAGGCGCGACAGACCGGCGCGCAAGGCTCCCATTCGAGCTCGTCGGGCGGACTTTTCGGCTCCGGCATTACCCCGCCCGGAGGCGGCGGCTCAACGTCCGGCGGCGCGGGCGCGGCTCGGAGCGCTGCCGAAGCGTCGACTGGACGAGGCCGCGCGCCCAGGCACCGCGCGTATCGCACCGCCAGGGCGTCCAAGCCGACGGCGCCGGTCGCCCTGCCGCCGGCGGTGCTGCGTGCCGCGCGCACGCAGGGATCCTCGGCGGGTAGCGGCTCGTGGCTCGCACTCGTCGGAGGCGGCGTCGCGATCCTGCTGCTGGGAGGCTTCGGCGGCACCGTGCTGCGCCACAGCCGGCGGCCAAGGCCTTCGAGCTAGAGCCCTTCATGCGCTACCTGATCACCGGCGGAGCCGGCTTCATCGGCTCGCACCTCAGCGACCTGCTGCTGGATCGCGGCCATAGCGTGCACGTGCTCGACGACCTCTCCACGGGTCGCACGGAGAACATCGAGCACCTCATGCGCCACGGCGAGTTTCAGTGCACGATCGGATCGGTCGCAGACCGCCGCCTGGTCGCGAGCGTCATCGGCGAAGCCGACGTGATCATTCACCTCGCCGCCGCCGTCGGCGTGCGCCTGGTGGTGGAGAGCCCGGTGCGGGCGATCGAGACAAACGTGCGCTGCACCGAGGTGTTGCTTGAACAGGCCGACATCGTCAAAAAGCCGGTGATGCTCGCGTCCACCAGCGAGGTGTACGGCAAGAGCGACGCGTTGCCGTTTCGCGAGGACGGCGACCTGCAGCTCGGCCCGACGTCGAAGGCGCGGTGGGCGTACGCGTGCTCCAAGGCCATAGACGAGTTCCTAGCGATGGCCTACTGGCGCGAGCGCGAGCTGCCGGTCGCGGTGGTGCGCCTCTTCAACACCGTCGGACCGCGCCAGACGGGCAGCTACGGCATGGTGGTGCCACGCCTGATCGGTCAGGCGCTCGCCGGCGAGCCGCTCACCGTGTACGGCGACGGCCGCCAGACGCGCTGCTTCTGCCACGTCGCCGACGTCGTGGCGGCGCTGCACGGCCTGTTGAGCTCGCCCGAGGCGTGGGGCGGCGTGTTCAACGTCGGCTCCACGAGCGAGATCTCGATCGTGGAGCTAGCTCGCCGCGTCCTCGCTCTCACGCAATCTGACTCTGAGGTGCTCCTGGTCCCATACGAGCAGGCCTACGGCGAGGGCTTCGAGGATATGTACCGGCGCGTGCCCGACGTCAGCAAGCTCGCTGCGCTCACCGGCTGGGCGCCCACGCGCTCGCTCGAGCAGATCATCGCCGACGTGGCCGCCGACGTGCGCGACCGCGCCTTGCACAACTAGCCCGGCGCGCGCGGGTTAAGGAGGCCGAGGCAACCCACAAGGGTCACACCCAGGAGGAGTGCGCCATGCCCAGCTTCAGCTTTGCCGCGGTGGCGGCGACCGTTTCATCGATGCTCGCGCTGGCGCCCGCAGCGGCATCCGCGCGACCCGTTGCGGGGCACTGCCGGGTAGGCATCAACGTAGCGCCGCACCTGATCGAAGCCGGCGAAGCCGTCGTGGTGTTCGGACGCCTGCGCTGCCCCGGCCGCCCGGCGCGGGCCGTCGCGGATCGCACCGTGCGCCTCATGCAGCACGTCACGGGCGTTCCCGGCTTTCACCTCGCGCGCGCGACCAGCACCGACCGCGGCGGCTTCTACGAGCTGATCGACTCCGCGCTGGAATTCAACAGCTCCTTCTACGTCGGCGCGCTGGATGCGGTCAGCGCGCCCCGATCGGTGAGCGTGCGCGCGCACGTGAGCCTGCTCGGACCGCCCGATGGCTCCCAGATCCTGACTGGAGCGGGGCACGCGGTCGCGTTCACGGGCACCGTGAGCCCGCAGGACGTTGGCGCGCGCGTGGTGCTGCAGCGCCAGAATGCGGCCGGAGGCGATGAATGGCGCCACATCGATTCGGGCACCGTCGGCGCCGGGGGCAGCTACTCGATCACGCATAGGTTCGTGGTCCCCGGCGACGCGAACATCCGCGTTCTGGTGCGCAGCCAGCGCCGCAACGCTGCGAGCCCCTCGCAGGTGCTGACCTACGAGATCTCACAAGCTCAGAATCCGCAGCTGACGATCGAAGGGGCGCCTGACCCGGTCGTGTTCGGGCAGCGTGTCACGATCGCCGGCACGCTGGCCGGCATGCCCAACACGGTGGTGACGCTGCTGGCGCACGCCGCGGGGCAACCGTTCGTTTCGGTGGCCGCGACGAAGACCGACGCCGCCGGCAACTACACGATGCCCGCGCAGTCGCCCGTGTCGAGCACCTTCTATGAGGTCAGCGGCGCCGGGCGCCTCTCCTCCGTGCTGTATGAGGGGACAAGAGACCTGCTCACCGCGCAGGTCTCCGCGAGCACGGTCGCGGCGGGAGGAGCGCTGACGTTCTCCGGCGCGGTCGCACCCGATCACAACGGGCACATCATCTATCTCGAGCGCAAGGACGTGCGCAGCGGCGAATTCCACGTGGTGCAGGTCGCCTTGATCGGGCCCGGATCGACATACTCGATCATCCACACCGTGTACGAGCCCGGCGTGAAGCTGTTCCGCGTGTCGGTCCCCGGAGGCCCCGAGAACGAGGGTGCCGCCAGCGCGCCGTTCACCGTCACCGTCACGCGCGCAGCCGCCGCCGTGCTCACGCCCGAAGCACCTGCCAACTCCACCCAGCCTTCGCAGGGCGAAGACTAGCCCTCGGCCAGCTCCCCCCACCCACCGCGGCCGCCCGCCAGGGCGGTCGCGGTGCTACGCGGCAACCGCGCGCGATTGCAGGTGCGCGCCGACCTTGCGCTTGACGCGCTGCAGCGCGTTGTCCACCGTCTTTGTGTCACACGACAGGCGCTCGCCGACCTGCTCGTAGGAGTGCCCGTCCAGGTACAGCGACAACACGCGGCTCTCGAGCTCTGACAGCGCTCCGGACAGGCAGCCGACCAGCGAGCGCAGCTCCTCGGAGGAGATCACCTGGTTGACCGGGTCGTGAACGGTGGACCCGGGCAGCGTCTGGTCGAGCGTCGGCACATCCTCACCCGCCCCGGCGGGGGTCGAGGAGAACGACACGTACTGGTTCAGCGGCGTGTGCTTGTTGCGGGTGGCGGTCTTCACCGCGGTGATGATCTGGCGCGTGATGCACAGCTCGGCGAAGTTGCGAAAGCTCGACTCGCGGTCCGAGCGAAAGTCGCGAATCGCCTTGTAGAGGCCCACCAGGCCCTCCTGGATGAGGTCTTCGGAGTCGCCGCCGGCGAGAAAGTACGAAGACGCCTTCAGCCGCACAAAGCCGTGGTAGCGGCGGACGAGCCGGTCGTAGGCGTTGCGATCGCCGAGCTTGGCGAGCGCGATCAGGAACCCATCATCAACCTTGGGTTCAGCGTTAGGGTTGTGCGTCAGTCTTGCCACGAGCAGATCCTTTCTCTGTCTCGCGCGGCCCTTGCGGCGGCGTCAGACAGGCTCAAGCTTGCTCAGTGGCGCACACCTCCCCCGGCGCCAAAGCACTCATTCCTCAACCTTCTTCAAGCTGAGGTTCAGCGTTATGCGCGGGCGAGCCTCTCACAGTTATGGACCCTTGTCAACCCCTCGCGAGCGGCCCTGCAAGATCGCGTACAGAAGCGCCGCCGCCGCCGCCGCGACGCCGAGCGAGTCGACCTGGCCGCGCATCGGCAGCGCCACGAGCTGGTCGCAGGCGCCGGCCACGCGCGGGCGCAGCCCGGTGCCCTCGCCCCCGAGCACGAGCACCACGCCGCCGTCGCCATAGTCGGGGCTGTCGTACGCCACGGGAGCCCCCGCGCCTTGGCGCGGCCCTGCGCTTGCGCCGTAGCACCAGCAGCCGGCGCGCGCCGCGTCGCCGAGGAAGTCGGCGATGTTCGCCGCGCGCGCCACGCGCACGTGCTCCACGGCGCCCGCGGAGGCCTTGCACACCGCCGGGGTCACCTCGGCCGCGCGCCGCTGGGCTATCACCACGCCGTCCGCGCCCGCGCACTCCGCGGTGCGGCAGATTGAGCCCAGGTTCTGCGGGTCCTGCACCTGGTCGAGCACCACGAGCAGCGGCGACGGGCGCTCGAGCAGCTCCCGGGCCCCTACGTAGGGATATGGGCCGGCCAGCGCGCACACGCCCTGGTGGGCCCCTGAGCCGCAGCGGAGCTCGATCTCCTGCGCGGAAGCGCCGTGCACCGACACGCCGGCGCCCCGCGCGCGCTGAAGCCAGGGCTCGCGGCGAGCGGGCTCGGTTGCCCAGATCTCCTGCACGCTGCGCGCGCGACCCCCGCGCAGGGCCTCTGCCACGGGGTTGCGCCCGTAGAGGATCACCCTCGCGACATCAGCGCTCGTCCAGCGGAATCAGCTCTGACCCCTGCGGCGAGTCGCGTATCTCCCAGCCGCGCGCGCGCAGCTCGTCACGCAGCCGATCGGCCTCGGAGAAGTCGCGCCTCGCCCGCGCCTGGTCGCGCCGTGCGAGCAGGTCCTTCGCGCCGGAGTCGACGGCGCCGGCGCCGGCGCCGGCGCCCAGCGCCTTGAGATCCTCCAGGCCGAGCACGCTCAGCATCTCGCGAAGATCGCGGTCGCCGACCTCTTCACCGCGCGCGTTTGCCTCGCGAACCCATTTGAACAGCGCGTCGAGCGCGGCTGGCGTGTTGAAGTCGTTGGCCAGAGCGTCAAAGAAAGCGTCCTTGTGATGGCTGAGGTCGCTTGGGCTGGCGCTGTCTGCGCGAAGGCGCCGCAGAGCATCGCGGATGCGGCGCACGCGGCGGTCGGCGTCGTCGAGCTCGGCCTCGGAGAACGCCAGCGGCTGGCGGTAGTGGCCGGAGACGAGGTACATGATCACCGCGTCGCGCCCGTGGCGCCCGAGCTCCTCGTGCAGCTGCGCGATGTTTCCCGCCGACTTGGCCATCTTCTCGCCCGTGAGCTGGATCATCCCGTTGTGCACCCACAGCCTCGCCAGCTCGCGGCCGCGCGCGGCGCGTGTCTGGGCGGCCTCGTTCTCGTGATGGGGGAACACGAGGTCAGAGCCGCCGCCGTGGATGTCGAACTCCAGGCCGAGCAGCTCCTCGGCCATCGCCGAGCACTCGATGTG
>DASZFR010000067.1:0-15366 GCA_035939635.1 Solirubrobacteraceae bacterium | reverse complement strand
GAGCCGGGTTTGGACGTACGGCTCATGAGGTTCGCGTGTAGATGAAGTCCACTATCTGCTCCAGCTCGGCGGTCGCATCGCCGCCCGCCGGCTGCGCGCCCCCGACGGCTATCACCGGCTGCGCCGCAGCCTCGGCGAGCGCCTGGCGGGCAGTGCCGTGCGACTCGGCTGCGAGCTCACGCGCACGGTCGATGCCAAACTCGCTGACATATGTGCGCTTGCCGTGACGCTCATCGCTGCCGCGCGGCTTTCCAAGTGCGTCGTCGGTACCGGTCACGTCGAGGATGTCGTCAACGATCTGAAACAGTACCCCCATCTCGGTTGCGAAACGGCGGAAAGGTATTGTCGCAGGGTCGTCGGCGATCCCTCCCAACACTAGTACGCACAGCACCGACGCGCCAATCAGTCGTCCAGTCTTTAGCTCGTGCAGTCTGCGCAGCGCCGCGCCGCCGGCCGGCGTGTGGCGGCTGACGTCGGCGTATTGGCCGCCCACCATCCCGCTCACACCGGTCGCCGCGGCCAGCTCGGCTGCGGCGGCGAGCACCCGCTCCGGCGCGGAGCGCTGCTGCGTGAGCAGGTGGCGGAACGCCTCCGCGTAGAGCCCGTCGCCCGCGAGGATCGCTACGTCCTCGCCAAACTTCACGTGACACGTCGGCTGACCGCGGCGCAGCTCGTCGTCGTCCATCGCGGGCAGGTCGTCGTGTATCAGCGAGTAGGTGTGGATCAGCTCGATCGCACCCGCCAGCGGCAGCACGTCGCGCTGCGCCAGCCCCACCGCGCGCGCCGTGGCAAGCGCGAGCACCGGACGAATGCGCTTGCCGCCGCCAAGCAGCGAATAGCGCATCGCTTCCTCCAGTCCGGCGGTGAGCGCCTCGCCGGAGAAGCGCATCGTCCGCAGGTAGCCCTCCACCTCCTGGCGGAGGTGCTCGGGGTAGCGCGCGTTCACAGGCGGCGCAGCTACAGCAGCGTGTCCTGGCCCGGCAGCGTGGCCTGCCCCGGCGCTGGTGCGGAGCTCTCCTCGCGCGTGAGCTGCTCGAGCTCGGCTGCGGCCTGGGTCGCGAGCGCGGCGCAGTCCTCCACCATGGTCGCGGCCGCGTCGGGCGACAACTCGCCGGAGCGAAGCTGCTCGGCCGCCCGCTCCAGGCGTGCGATCACGTCGTCGAGATGCTCAACGCTGCTCATTGGATCTGCGCATTCTCTCGAAGCTCGCGCAGCACTGCACCCAGCACGCCGTTGACGAAGCTGGGGGCGTCGCTGCCGCAGAAGATCTTCGCACTCTGCACCGCCTCCTCGATCGCGCCCTCCGGCGGGATCGGCTCGTCGGCCGGGACCGCGTCCGGGTGCAGCATCTCCAGCAGCGCCACGCGAAGGATGCTGCGCTCGAGCGGCTGGATGCGCTGCACCGACCAGCCATGCGCGTTGCGGTCGATGACCTCGTCGAGCTCACCCGCGTGCTCCGCTGCGGCCTGCGCGAGCGTGCGCGAGAACGTAGTGTCGCCGTCCGCGAAGTTCTGCGCGAGCGGGCGCCCCGTGACATCGTGCTGGTACAGCGCGATCACCGCGGCCCGCCGCTGCAGCGCGCGGCGCATCTAGGCCCGCGCGACGTACTCGCCGGAGCGGGTGTCGACGCGAACCCGCTCGCCCGGCTCGATGAACAGCGGCACCTGGATCTCAGCCCCGGTCTGCAGCGTGGCCGGCTTGGTGCCGCCGCTGGAAACGGAATCGCCGCGCAACCCCGGCCCCGTCTGCTCGACCTCGAGCTCCACCGCGCTTGGCAGCTGCACGTCGGATGGGTGGTCGTCGATGAACAGCACATCCACCTCGCTGCTGGGCGCCACCCACCGCAGCGCATCCTCGACCTGCGACTGCGGAACGGCGATCTGCTCGTAGGACTCGCTGTCCATGAAATGCGCGTCGCCGCCGTCCGCGTACAGGAACTGCATCTTGCGCGACTCGGTGCGCACGTCGCGGAACTTCTCGCCCGCCCGAAACGTGCGGTCGATGACGTTGCCGTCGGTGGTGCGTCGCAGCTTGGTGCGCACGAACGCCCCGCCCTTGCCCGGCTTGACGTGCTGGAAATCGAGGATCTTGTAGACGGTCCCGTCGACCTCGATGTGGTTGCCGTTTTTGAACTGGTTGGTGGAGATCACGGCACAAGCGTAGCCAGCACCCGCCTCTTCATGAGCTTCGCGCTCGCGGCTAAAGGCGCTGCTCGAGCGCGCCGATGCGATCGCATGCGCCAAACACTGCGCGCCAATGGCGCCTGCATCGCCCTGGCGGCTGCCGGCTGCCTGGCGCTGGGGTGGCTCGGCCTCTACGGCTACGGCTGGAACGACTACGAAACCGAGGCGCTGTCCGCGGTCACCGCGCTCGTGCACGGTCATGTGGGCGAATTCTTGCGGCTGTCACCGGCGTACGGAGGCTCGCTTGTGGAGCGCGCCCCGTTTGCGCTGCTGCCCGGACTCTGGGGCGGCGGCGACCTAGCGGTCTACCGCATGCTCGCGCTCCCCTGCCTGCTGGCGGCGGGCATTCTCGGCGTGTGGCTGGTGTCGCGGATGCGCGCCGAGCACAGCCCTCGACTGGCTCGCGCCGTGGCGCTCGGGCTGTGCGTGGCCAATCCAGTGATGCTCCCCGCGCTCGAACTGGGGCACCCCGAGGAGATCCTCGGCGCGTGCCTCGTCGTTGCGGCCGTGCTCTTTGCCGGCGGCGACGATGCGCGTTCGCGCCCGCTCGCGGCCGGCGCCGCGCTCGGGCTCGCGATAGCCAACAAGGAGTGGGCGCTGCTGGCCGCCGGACCGGTGCTGCTCGCCGTCCCCCCCGGTCTCAGGCTGCGCTGCGCGGCTGCGGCCGGCGCCGTCGCAGGCGCGCTGCTGGCGCCGCTGCTGCTGTTCTCCGGCGGCTTTGTCGCGAGCACCAAAGCTGTGGCAGCGCCGCAGGCCAGCCCGATCTTTCAGCCGTGGCAGGCGTGGTGGTTTGTCGGTCACCACGGTCCGCTCGTGCACGGGCTGTTCGGAGCTCCCAAGCCGGGCTATCGGGTGGCTCCGGCGTGGGTGGGCGTGATAGCGCGCCCGTTGGTCGTGGGCTGCGGCGCAGCCATCGCGGCCGTCGTTTGGCTGCGCCGGCGGCGACTCAGCGTGACCGACGCATTGCTCGCGCTCACCGTCGTGTTGCTGCTGCGCTGCATGCTCGATACCTGGGACGTCGTCTACTACACCGTGCCCTTCGTCTTGGCGCTGGTGGCATGGGAGGTTCGGGCCAACCCACGGCGCCCGCCGGTGCTGAGCCTGCTAGCCGCCGTGGTCGTGTGGGCGAACTTCGAGTGGCTCCCCCACCACGTTTCCGCCGACGCACAGGCAGCGTTCTTTTTGTGCTGGTCGGCACCACTGCTCTTGTGGCTCGCCGGCAAGCTCGCCGCGATCGCGGCGCGGCCGCGCGCGCGCCGCGCGCCGGCGACGCGGGCTCACGTCGCGACCGTCAGGTCCTTGGGAAGGCGCGTGAGCACCTCGCTGCCGCCTTTCTCCACTACCAGCAAGTCCTCGATGCGCACGCCCAGCTCGCCGGGCACGTACACGCCCGGCTCGATGGTGACGACGTTGCCGGGCTCGAGCGGGTCGTCCGGCGCGCTTCGCGACAGTCGCGGGCTCTCGTGAATGTCCAGCCCCACGCCATGTCCCAGGCCGTGTCCAAAAAGCTCACCGTACCCCGCCCCCTCGATCGCGCCCCGCGCCACAGCGTCGAGCGCCCGAGCGCCTAGGCCCGCGCGCGCCGCGTCGACGGCCTCCTGCTGGGCCGATCTGACGAGCTCGTAGACCTCCCGCGCCTGCTCGCCCAGGCGCCGGCCGGTGGCGTAGGTCCGCGTGCAGTCCGAGCAGTAGCCGTCGTGGCGTGCGCCCCAGTCGATGGTCACCAGCACGTTGCGCGGGATCTTCGCGTCGCGGGGTTGAGCGTGCGGCAGCGCCGCATGCTCCCCCGACGCGACGATCGAAGGAAAGCTCGGGCCTTCGGCGCCACGGCGGCGCATCTGGAGCTCGAGCTCGAGCGCGACATCGCGCTCGGTGCGTCCGACCAGGCCGGCTTCGAGAACGACGGCCATCGCCTCATCGGCGAGCTGTGCCGCTGCGCGGATGCGATCGATCTCGCTCGCGTCCTTGACAGCGCGCAGACGGTCGAGGATCTCCGCGCTGGGGACGAGCTCCCAGCGCGCGCCCAGCAGCCCGGCGAGCTGATCGTGCTCGGCCACCGTGAGCTGCTTCTCGTCGAAGCCGAGCCGCCCCCCGTCGGCGTTCAGAGCCGCCACGGCGCCGGACAGCAGGTTGTCGGACACGACCTCTAGCCGGAACGGTCGGATGACCTCCTCGCGGGCCTGCGTGGTGTAGCGAAAGTCGGTGATGAAGCGATGCGCACTCGCGCGAGAGGCGCCTGAGCCGCCGCGAGCGCCCGCAGGGCGCGCCTTTGCGCCCTCGCCCAGCACGAGGGCCAGGCCGCTCGAACCCGTGAAGCCGGTCACGTAGCGCACGTTGATCTGGCCCGTGACGAGCAGCGCCTCGAGACCGCGCTCGCGCACCTGTGTGCCGATGCGCCGAAGGCGGCGACCCAGCGCGCGCGACGAGTCAGGCGCACTCATGGGCGCGCGCTCTCCGGCGCGTCTGAGCGTGTGAGCTGCTCGCGCAGCAGCTCCAGCGCCTCGCGGTAGCCCGCGGCGCCCTTGCCGGCGATCGTCGCCAGACACAGCTCGGCGATTACCGAGCTTCGCCGCCAGAGCTCGCGCTGCTTGACGTCGGAGAGGTGCACCTCGACCGCCGGCAGCGCGGCGATCTCAAGCGCATCGCGGATCGACCACGCGTAATGCGTCCAGGCGCCCGGGTTGAGGATGGCGGCGTCTGCCCGCTGCGGCATCGAGTGCAGCCGCTCGATGAAGTCGCCCTCGTGGTTTGTTTGAAAGAAGCCCACGCCGAGCCCGAGTTCGCGCGCATCGGACTCGATTTGGCGTTCGAGCTGTGCAAGCGAGAGATCTCCGTACAGCACCGGATCGCGCCTTCCGAGCTGGTCCAGGTTGACGCCGTGCATCACCTCGACGCGATAGGACGGGGCGCTCACGCAATCAGCTCCTGCACTGCAGAGCGCAGCTCCTCGGGCGCGACCTCGCCATCGGCGATGACGTCACCGGGGGCGTTCACGAGCACGAACGGCAGCCGCGCCCCCACGCGCTTCTTGTCGTGCGCGAGCGCATCGAGTACCGCGTCGGTCGTCGCGCCCGCGAGGCCAACCGGCAGCGTGCGAGCCTCGAGCAGCGCGCGCACCTGGGCGCGCAGGTCGCTCTGACCCGACAGACGCAGCGCGGCGAGCAGCCCCAGTCCGACCGCCTCACCGTGGCGGTAGCGGCGATAGCCGGTGGCGGCCTCGATCGCGTGCCCCACGGTGTGGCCGAGGTTCAGCACACGGCGCCGGCCGGCGTCGCGCTCGTCCGCGGCGACTACCTCGAGCTTCAGCTGAACGCACTGGCGGATGATGGCCTCGTCTGCGTCCTCGCCTTCTGCCACGCGCCGCCACAGCGATCCCCCGGCAATGAGCGCGGTCTTGAGCACCTCCACCCAGCCGGCCGCGAGCTCGGCCGGCGGCAGCGTCGACAGCAGCTCCGGGTCGCTCAGCACGCCGGCGGGCAGGTGGTAGGCGCCGACGTAGTTCTTCGCGCGCGCAAGGTCCACGCCGGTCTTGCCGCCATACGCCGAGTCCACCTGCGCGACCAGGCTGGTGGGCACGTGGACAATCGGCAGGCCGCGCTGGTAGGCGGCGGCGCAGAACCCCGCGAGGTCTCCCACTACGCCGCCTCCGAGTGCGACCACGTGGTCGGCGCGTGTGATGTCAGCGTCGAGCAGCGCATTCCAGACGACCTCGGCACCGGCGAGCGTCTTGTGCTCCTCGCCCACGGCGATCGCGATGCTGCCCGCGAGCCCCCCCAGCTTGGTTCCGTACAGTGCCCACACGTTCGCGTCGCTCACGGCGAAGGCGCGCGATGCGCCGCGCTCGATCCCCGCCGCTTGCTCGATCTGCTGAGTCCCGCCGCGCGCGAGCAGGCCGCGGCCGATCATGACGGGGTACTCACCCGACGCGCTCGCGGCCCACAGCAGATGCGTTCCGGGATCGGCTACGGCCAGGGCGCGAAGTGCGCGCAGGACGGCGTCGCTGAGACGACGGTCGCTGGTCGGAAGGTGGGCGTCTGCCAGCTGCTCATAGATCGGCCTGCGCTCGTCGTAGAGCGCGACGAAGGCATCGCGGTCGCGCGCAAGCGGCCGCGTCGGACCGCCGTCTTGAGCGCTCACGCGCGCCCACGCGTCCTCGGGGCTGACGTCGAGCAGCACCACCACGTGTCTGCGCAGCGCCTCGCGTACTCGCTGCGAGAGCACGCTGCCCCCGCCCAGCGAGACCACATCGCCGGCACCGGCGGTGTCGAGCAGCTCGCACACGAGCGCCTCCTCGTCGGCGCGAAAAGCGGGGTTTGCCTCGAACTCCTCGGCCACGGTTCGTCCGACGCGGGCTTCCAGCAGCGCGTCGCTATCGCGCGCGGCGACCCCAAGCGCGGCGGCGAGCTCGGCCGCCGCGGTCGACTTTCCGGCGCCCATGAAACCGACCAGCACGAACGCGCCGCGCGGCGGCGCAGCTAGGGCTGCCATCGGATGCGCTGTTCGTAGGCGCGCAGTGACGCCAGCACGTCGTCGACGTGGTCGCCACCGAACTTGGTGAGGTACGCGTCGGCAAGCACCAGCGCGACCATCGCCTCGCCCACCACGCCCGCGGCAGGGACCGTGCAGGAGTCGGTGCGCTCGCGCAGGGCGGCTGCGGGCTCCTGGGTTGAGATGTCGACCGAGCGCAGCGGCTTGGTCAGCGTGGGCAGGGGCTTCATAGCGCCGCGCACGATCAGCGGCAGGCCCGTGGTCATGCCTCCCTCGAGGCCGCCGGCGCGGTTGGTCTCGCGGTAGTAGCCGCGCTGCTCGGAGAAGAAGATCTCATCGTGGGCCTGCGATCCCGGCACGCCGGCGATGGCAAACGCGTCCCCGACCGAGAAGCCCTTGACCGCCTGAATCGAGCAGATCGCCGCCGCCAAGCGCCCGTCGAGTCGCTGCTCCCAGGAGACGTGCGACCCCAGTCCGGGCACGAGCCCGAACGCCTGGACCTCGAACACGCCGCCGAGCGACTCGTTGGCACGCCGCAGCTCGTCGATCTCGCGGACCATGTCGCGCGACACGTCCTCGTCCAGGCAGCGGACCGGTGAGCTGTCAACGGCGGCGAAGTCCTCGGCGACCAGCGCTCGCGACAATTGCGGTGCGCGCACCGATGCGATCTGGACCACGTGCGAGTGAACACTCACTCCCATCGCGCGGAGTAGCGCCTTGCACAGCCCGCCGCCGGCCACGCGCGCGGCTGTCTCGCGGGCGGACGCGCGCTCGAGAATGTTGCGCACGTCGCTTTGCTTGAACTTGAGCGTGCCGACGAGATCCGCATGGCCAGGACGAGGCAGGTGGACCTCGTCGATGTCCGCCTCGACCGGCCATGGGCTCATGCGCTCCTGCCAGTTGGCGTAGTCGCGATTTTGAATCTGAAGCGCGACCGGGCTGCCCAGCGTGCGCCCATGGCGCACCCCGCCCGTGACCTCGGCGCTGTCGCGCTCGATCTTCATGCGGCCGCCGCGGCCGTGGCCGAGCTGCCGTCGCGCCATGTCCGCGTTGAGATCGGCGGCCGAGACCTCGAGACCCGCGGGCAGGCCCTCAAGAATGCAAGTGAGTCCGGGGCCGTGCGACTCGCCGGCCGTTGTGAGACGAAGTGCCACTGCAGTGCAGCTTATTTGGCGCCGTCGCGCGCCACGGGGGCCTGGGCTGCGCGCTGCGTCAGCCGTCGCTCACAGCGACGCGGACGAGGCGAGCAGCGCAAGAAGGTGCACGCGGTGCAGCAGGCTGATGCGGGCGCGTGCCGCTGCTGCCTTGCTGCTGGTGATGCTCACCACCTGCAGGTCGTACACCACGGGGTGACCGCCGCCGGCGGGAAGGTACTCAAGTTCCTCGCTCTGGCCCTGTGCAAGCGCGATCGAAGTGCACTGCGAGGCGCTGGGCAAGCACGACCCGCTTCCTTTCACGAAAACTTCGCCAACCACTTCGAAGACCGCTCGCTTGCCGCCCGCGGTGACTTCGTGGAAGGACACGAGCGGCGTCCGCGAGGACGGGAGCTTCTTGCCCAGCTTGAGGTTGGTGTACGGCGTGAGCTGCGCGCTCTGCGCAGGCGTTCCTTCGGGCACTACGCCGAAGAGGATGGCCACCCGGTAGACGGGCTTCGACTTGTGCGGTGAGGGCGTCGACTTGCCGCCTTTCGACGACGTGCCGCCCGAGCTCGTGGACGACGAGCCGCCCGATGATCCGCTGCTTGCTTGGCTGGTTTTCTGGGCGGCGCCTTTGGCCGCCCCCTGCGACGCGGAGCGAGAGCTCGAGCTCCCAGCCGCCGCCGCGGTTGCAATCGGTTTGCTCCCGGGAAGCGGCGTGAACGGGTCCCGCGCCTTGCCTTCGCGCTGCACCGCAGCACCGCTGGTGGTCTCGGCTACGGCCTGGTTGCCGTTGACGGGCGCCGCGACGGCCGGTATGCCGGACGTGCTCGGGGAGGAAGCAGCGACTTGCGCGGGCGCGGGAGTTTCGCTCGACCCGCCGGTGAGCGCGTACACCAGCGCGCCCACGAGGCCGAGGCAGAGCGCAAGCAGCACCGCGCGCAGGCGCCTGTCGATCAAGTCGGCCTTCAGCGAGGTCCAAAACGCGTTCATGGCACGACCCTCGCGAGTGCCGGGGCGGTCGGCGGGCTCGCGGCCGAGCTCGTGGACGCGGCGGTCGCTCCCGCCGGGGCGCCTGCACTCGCTCCGCCGGTGAGACTTTGCGAAGCCGGCAGCACGTAGGCCGTCGCCGAGATCGTGCCGCTCAGCATTTCATTGGCGCCGCCTTTGGATCCCGCTGCCGAGGAGGCCGTGAGCGGCGCGAGCTTGACGCTCTGGATCGTCAACAGCCGGCCGTTGACATCCACGCCGCCGGAAGCGGTGCGCGCGGTAGTGCTGTCGAGCGCTTTGAAGAGGTTGTAGAGATCGTTGTAGGTGCCGTTGAACACGAACGTGAACGGCATCTGGGTGAATCCGGCCACGCCGGCGGTGGCGGCTGCGCTGGAGCCGGCGGCGCCGGTCGCGCCTCCGCCGTACACGATCGACGCGAGGTCGACGTGCTTTTTGTCCGATGCCTGTGCGAGCTCATACACCAGCGACGGAACTTCGCGGCCCGGCGGGACGGCTTTGCCCAGCCTCACGATTGAGGCGTATTCGGCGGAGTAGCGCGCGTGAGCGGCCTTTGCATTTGCGAGCTGGCTTTCCGCCGAAGCCAGCGCCGAGGCCGCGGTGGTGACTTCGGTTTGCAGCTTGGCGGCCTGCTTGCGCTCGGGGCTCACCACCGCGATCCAGCCGGCGCCGAGCAGCGCGAGCGCCACCACAGCTATTAGCACGAGGCGGTCGCGACCGGTCATCGGGAACCCCCGCTGGTGGCCGCCACCGTGGAGGCGGTCACCGAGCTCGTCGCCGGGAGCGAGTCGAAGGTGAGCGTTGCGGTGAAGGCCGGGCCGCTCGGCGGACAACCTCCGGTGGCGCCACCGCCGGCGCTGCCGGCGCTCCCCTTTGAGGAGCTCTGCAGCGTAACTTCGCTTACACCGTCGATCAGGCGAAGCCGGTTGAGCGTTACCGCGACCTGTGCCTGGCTCGTGGCGCAGCCGGTGAGCGTGAAGCTGGGCACGCTGCCGGGCGGCGTGGCCGAGACGGGAGTCGCGCCCGAGGTGGTTTTGGCAGCCCCGGCGCCCAAGTTGCCCGTCGCGGAGCCGACCGCTCCCTCGATCGTTGCGATTGACGCGGTGCTCGGCAGCACGCGGCCAAGCTCGTGCAGCGAGTGGGCCCAGTCAAAGCGGGAGTCGACGAGCTGCGCCACAGCGCGTTCGCGTTCTTCGCGCAGGGCGGTGAAGCTGGTGTACGCCGCGAGGCCACCGGTCTGCGCCTGTACCTGCTGAGTACGTGCGGTGAGCGACGCCAGCTGCCCGCGGCGACTCGAAAGCTGACGGTGGGCCTGACCGTAGAGCAGCGCGAGGAGCGCGACGCCCGCGAGCAGCCCCAGCACGGCATACGCGGCCCCTTGCGAACGACCGGCGGCTCCGCCGGCGCCTTCGCGCTGGTCAGGGGGAATCAGGTTGACAGCCCTCATGACCCGACCTCCGAGACCGCTAGCCCGGCAGCTACCGCGAACCGGTGCGGCGACAGCCCGCGCACCTGATTGCTGTCCGAGACGTTTACGGTCTCGGCCACTACCTCCACCCCGAGCGAGGCCTGCAGCGCGTGTGCGAATCCGGCAAGCTCGAGTGCGGAGCCGCTGAGCACCACCCGCGAAACATCCGCGCCGCCCTCTTGCGAGCGTTGGAAGTCAAGCGAGTTGCGCACCTCGCCGGCGATCGCGCGCACGCCGTTTTCAAGCACCGCGCGCGCCTCCTGAGCGGCGGTGGCCGACGATGGCGCCGCGAGCTCTTCCTCGTACGAGGTGGACCGATCGGATTGCGGCTCCTCCCTGTGCGGCGGTTCGCCGGCCGGCTCAATTTTCGACGGTGCGACTGCGTCGGGCAGCTCTGTCGCAGGCGTGGCCCCGTCGGCGCCCGCAGACGCGGCCTCGCTAGGCGCGGCGGCCTCCTCGGGCAGCGTGTCGCCAGGCGCATCCGCGCCGGCTGGCGCCGTGAGGTCCACGTCGGCGAGCAGCCCGCGTGCGTGCTCGAGCGGGATCGCGCGGCGCTCGGCCAGCTGCGAGGCCAGTTCCTCGACACCGCCGCCGAGCACGCGGGTGAAGCGGCACACCGTGCCCTCGGCGATGGCGACGTTGGTGAGACCGTCGACGTTCAGGTACAGCACGCGCTCGCGGTCAGCCGCACCGCCGCGGTACAGCGAGCGGATCATCGCGAACGCCGACATGTCGACCCCGGCCGGCGTCAGCCCAGCGCTACGCACCGCTGCCAGCAGCCGCTCGACCATGTCGCGTTGCGCGGCCACGAGCACGACGCGTTGGCGCGGTCCACCGGGCGTGTCGACGATTCCCAGCGGGTGAAAATCGAGCACGGCGTTTGCCAGCGGCATCGGCACCTGGTCCTGGGCCTGGAACTGCACGGCCGCCGCCAGGTCCTTCCTGTCGGTTACCGGAGGAAGCTCGATCGTGCGCATAACGGTCCGCTGGTTGGCGACGCCGATGCGGACACGCTTGCTGAGTCGGGAACCTGCAAACAGCTTGCGCAACGCGTCGCTGAGAGCGGCACTGTCGACGACGTCGCCCTCGCGCACTACGTCCGATCCGAGCGGTGCGCCCACCGCGCGCTCCACGAGCAGCGAGCCGTTCACACGCGCCTGAACTGCAGCGATGAGGCCGGGCTGGATGTCCAACCCGACGAGCGCATCGCCGCCTCCGCGCCCGATCGTCATGTTGAGATTGAGAGAACGTGACATCAAATCGGCAGGTGAACCCTCGACGGACTCCGCATGACCGGTATCGGCGCCAGCGCGGGCCCCCTTTAGCCCCGCGCCGCGGCGCTAGAGCGGCCCGCCTGGGCAAAACGCCGACCGCGCAGGCCGCGGCTCAGGCGAGGTGGTGCAGGTACAGATCGACGATTTGTTCGCCCGCGAAGATCGCGGTCACACCGCCGACCGCGAGAAAAGGACCGAACGGGATCGCGGTCTTGCGGCCCTCGTGCGCGCCCTTGCGCGCGATCACGAGCATCCCTACCAACACTCCAGACAGCAGAGCGATCAGTAGGGCCGCCGCGACCGCTCTGCCGAGCAGCAGACCCATCACCCCGGCAAGCTTGACGTCGCCCATTCCCATGCCGCCCGGATATGCCAGCGCCACCAGAAACAGCCCGCCGCCGGCGGCGGCGGCCGCGATCAGCCGCTGCGGCTCACCGGACGGATCCAACGCGATGCCGGCCGCGAGCGCCAGCATCGCCCCGACGGCGGTGAGGCGATTGGGGATGATGCGGTGCTCGAGGTCGATCAGCGCGGCGGGCACCAGCAGGAGCACGGTGAGAATGCCGAGCACCAGGCCTGCGCCGGCGGGGTGCGCGAGCACCGCGCCAACGCACAGCGCGGCGGTGAGCGCCTCTACGAGCGGGTAGCGGCGCGAGATCGCGGCCGAGCAGCTGCGGCAGCGCCCGCGCAGCAGCAGGTAAGAGACGATCGGCACGTTATCGCGCGACCGCACCGCGGCACCGCAGTGTGGGCAGTGCGATCGCGGCCACACGACCGACTCACGCCGCGGCAGGCGATACGCGACCACGTTCAAGAACGAGCCTGCAATCGCGCCCATGAGACCTGCAAACGCGGCAGCCGCCATACCCTGATGATCGGCGCGTGGCCGAAGCCGCTTGAGCGCCCGCGCCCTACCGGCTGGCGCCGGCCGGGCAGCCTCCGGCCTTCTGCGTTTCGTTGGTGCGCCTCACTTCGCGGCGTTCCTGGCGTTCAATCGCGTGCCTGGCCTTCGTCGCGACGGATTCCGACTCCACGAGAAACTCGCCGCCCTTGGTTTCGGCCTTGATCAGGCGCGCGGACGTTTCGTCGCCGAGCTCGGCTCGCCCGTTTTGAGGGGCTTCCACTTCACGTCCGTTGTATTCGCCTTTGCCACGTGCATCGCGCGTTGCGTGCGGCAACAGCGACGGCGTGCCGCGCGTCTCTCCGAGAGCCGCGCCGCCGAAAGTTCTTACCAGTCGTGGCTGGGCGGGCAGGCGCCGGTGCCACCGGCGGTACAGGTTCGCTTCACCACGCCGGAAGCTTCGCGCTTGATTTTGAACGCGTCGCCGGTCGCCGCGTTGGTGGACGAGACTTCGTATTCTTCTTTGCTCGCGCTCACCACTGCAGGAGTGTTCTGCGTGTGGTCGCCGAGCGTGGGCTCGATTTCTTCGAGTCGTGCGATTTTGATGCCCGACCCGCCTTCTTCGTAGGTGCCGTTGTTGTCGGTGGCAGCCGTCTCCATCGCCGTCTCAAGCGTACGCGCCTGGACCTTGGCGGAGGCGTCGTTTGCCTTCTGCTTCTGACCGAGGAACGAGGGAATTGCGATCGCGGCAAGGATGCCGATGATCAAAATCACGACCAGCAGCTCGATGAGTGTGAAACCACTCTCATCTTGTGAACGCTGGCGCAGTTGCTGCATCGCTGGGTGCTCCTCGACGCGGACTCGTCGCGTGCGCGGCGCTGGCCGCGTCACGACCGGAAAGCTGGTGCTGACACGATCAGCATCGGTGCGAAGAGGAGACGACTGAACGTGTCTCCAGCAGAGATCGACACATGCACGCACGGAAGCGCGGAAAACGTCGACCGCGCGTTCGCGCAGCCGTGACACACGCGAAAAAAAGAGGCGGCCCGATGATCGGGCCGCCTCTCTCTCTCTTGCTTCGCTACTGCAGCAAAGCTTTGCTAGCTGCTGCTACCAGTCGCCGTTGGTCGGGCAAGCGCCCTTGCCGCCCGGCGAGCCACCTGGGCTGGTGCAGGTCCTTTTCACCACGCCGGAAGATTCGCGCTTGATTTTGAACACGTCGCCCGTCTGTACGTTCGTGGACGACACTTCGTATTCTTCTTTCGTCGCGCTGGCCACGGAGGGGGTGTTCTGCGTGTGGTCTTTGAGCGTAGGCTCGATCGCTTCAAGACGGCCGGTCGTGATGCCCGCCCCGCCTTCTTCGTAGGCGCCGTTGTTGTCGGTGGCAGCCGTCTCCATCGCGGTCTCAAGCGTGCGCGCCTGGACCTTGGCGGAGGCGTCGTTTGCCTTCTGCTTCTGACCGAGGAACGAGGGAATTGCGATCGCGGCAAGGATGCCGATGATCAAAATCACGACCAGAAGCTCGATGAGTGTGAAACCACTCTCATCCTGTGAGCGCTGGCGCAGTCGATACAGCATGTGAATCCTCCTGGGATCCGTGTCTTTACAGAGCGCCAGCTCTTGGCCCATCACCTTGCTCGGCGATGCGTCCCCCAGTGGCCTCACAGCTGTTCGACCCGAGAGCCGCCGGCTTTGCTATGCACCTAACGATGCTTGCCCTGGCGCCTCGACACTGGCTTTTTCAGCCGGTGCATCGGCGCCGATGACGGCTTGCTTTAGCTGTGAATGCAGCTTGGACGCATAACCTAAGCGTCACCAGAAGGTCGTTCGCGGCCCTCCCAGGCGGCCTGCGCATCGTGTTCGGACAGGCGCGTGCCGGAGCCATCACACCATGGGCATGCGATGCTTTTGGGCGTGCCGCCCAGGTGTGAGATCACCTTTCCACTGCCGCGACAGGCCATACACTCCCGCGGCCCATGAGACCCGTCGACGAGCTCTCCGCTACCGCCCTCGCTGGCCACGAGCCGGTGAGACTAGCTGAGGCACCAGCGAAAAGCGCGCGCCCGGGATACGAGTGGGCGCTCGTGGGCGCGATCACGCTCGCCGCGGCGGTTCTGCGCCTGCTTCACCTCGGTCAGGTCTCGCCGGACCCCTTCTACGACGCCGCCGTGCGCAGCATGACGCTGTCTTTGCACAACTTCTTCTTCGGCGCCTTCGAGCCGGGCGCGAGCGTGTCGATCGACAAGCCGCCGGTGGACCTGTGGCTGCAGGTGATCAGCGTGAAGCTGCTCGGTTTCTCCTCCACAACGCTGAAGCTGCCGGAGGCCTTCGCGGGCATAGCGACCGTGCCCCTGCTGTATGAGTGCGTACGCAGGCTGTGGGGCTTCGCGGCCGGGATTGCGGCCGCGCTCGCGATCGCAGTGCTGCCGGTCGAGGTGATCACCTCGCGCAGCGACACCATGGACGCGGTGATGATGGCCCTGATCGTTCTCGCGCTGTTGTTGCTGATCAGGGCCTGCGAGACCGGCCGAACGCGCTGGCTGCTGGGAGCGGCCGCCGCGCTCGGCGCGGCTTTCGACGTGAAGCTGCTGGAGTCGGTGATCGCCCTGCCTGGCCTTGCCGTGATCGCGTGGCTGGGGCTGCCCACCGCGCCGCGGCGGCGTTCGATGCAGCTGGCCGCCGCCGCCGCCGTCTACCTCGCGGTGGCGCTTTCGTGGCTGACGGCGACGCTGCTCGCACCGGCCCACGATCGCCCCTGGGCGATCGGCTCGACCAACGGCAGTGCGTGGAACGCCGCGTTCGTCTTCAACGGCACCGAACGCCTCGGCGGCAAAAGCACAGAACCGAACTTCACCGTGTTTGAACCCGGACGCCACTACCCGGATGCCACACAGTCAGAGCGCGACCACATCCCGATCGTCCCGCCGTCGGCGACGCGGCTGTTGACGCGCATCGGACCGCTGTCCGG
>DASZFR010000066.1:0-16168 GCA_035939635.1 Solirubrobacteraceae bacterium | reverse complement strand
CAGCTCAACCCCGAGCAACGCGAAGCGGTCACACACGAGGACGGGCCTCTGCTGGTTCTCGCAGGTGCCGGAACGGGCAAGACCACAACCTTGTGCGCACGCGTGTCGTGGCTGCTCGTGCGCGGCGCGGCGCCTGAGCGCATGTTGCTGCTCACGTTCACCCGCCGGGCGGCGCGCGAGATGGTCCAGCGCGCGCGGGCCCTCGCAGCGCGGGCACTGGCCGGATGCGGTCCGATTCAGGGCGGCACGTTCCATTCAGTCGCACACCGGGTGGTGCGTCTGCACTCCTCGGCGCTGGGACTGGAGAAAGGCTTCGGCTTGCTCGACCCGGCCGACGCGGTGGACCTCCTCGACCTCGTGCGCCAGGAGCAGGGCCACGCCGCGCGCCAGTCACGCTTTCCGCGCGCGAGCACGATGCTCGACATCTATTCGTGCACGGTCAACGCGCAACGCCCCCTGGCGGAGGTTCTCGCGGAGCGATATCCGTGGTGTGCGCAGCATCGCGAGCCGCTCGCGGAGACGTTTCGCGCCTACGGGGCTCGCAAGCGCTCGTTCGGAGTCGTGGACCTAGACGACCTGCTGCTGTATTGGCGCGCGCTGGCGGGCGACGAGGTGATCGGTCCGCGCCTGGCGGACGCGTTCGACCACGTGTTCGTCGACGAGTACCAGGACGTCAACGGTCTGCAGGCGCAGATCGTTCACAGCATGTGCGCCCGGCGGCGCGCGCTCACCGTCGTGGGCGACGACTTTCAGGCGATCTACGGTTTTCGCGCCGCGAGCGCCGCGCACATCCTCGAGTTCCCGCGGCACTTTGCCGGCACCCGCACCGTGACGCTGGTGCGCAACTATCGCTCGAGCGGGCCGATCCTGGCGGTCGCAAACGCCGTCTCCGCCCAGGACCCCAAGGGCTACCCCAAGCGGCTGCGAAGCGAGCGCGGCGACGGGGGAGCGCCAGAGCTGTGCGCCCCGCGCGACGAGAGCGAGCAGGCCGCGCAGGTGTGCGAAAGGGTGCTCGCCGCGCGCGAGCAGTCGATCGCCCTGCGCGAGCAAGCCGTGCTGTTCCGCGCCGGTCACGACTCCGCGCTGCTCGAGCTCGAGCTGGCACGGCGCGATATCCCTTTCGTCAAGTACGGGGGCCTGCGCTACCTCGACGCAGCCCACGTGAAGGACCTGATCGCGCTGCTGCGACTCGCGGGCAACGCGGGCGACGAGCTCAGCTGGTTTCGGGTGCTGCAGCTGCTCGACGGCGTCGGCCCCACGCGCGCGCGGCGAGTGCTCGACGCGCTGCGGCCCGGCGCCGGCGACGCGCCGCTCCCAGCGCGCTGGCCCGCCGCCGAGCTCCACGTGCCCGAGCACGCGCGCGAGGGCGCGGCAGCTCTGTTCGCAGCGCTCACAGCCGAGCAGGCCGGTCGCAGTGCGAGCGCGTGCGTGGAGTCGCTGTGCGACGCGCTGCGACCGCTGCTGCGGCTGCGCTACGACGACGCTGCGGCGCGCGAACAAGACCTCGACCAGCTGGTCGCGGCGGCGCGCGGCGCGCGGGACCTGCGGCAGTTCGTCGCCGAGCTGGTGCTCGACCCTCCGATCTCGAGCGCGGACCTCGCGGGGCGCCCGCACCTGGACGAGGACTGCCTCGTGCTCAGCACTGTGCACTCGGCGAAGGGCCTCGAGTGGGATGCGGTGCACCTCATTGCCGCCTACGACGGCAACTTCCCGGCCGACATGAACTCCGGCAGCGAGGAGGGCATCGCCGAGGAGCGCCGCCTCATGTACGTCGCGCTCACGCGCGCGCGACGTCGCCTGCACGTGTACGTGCCGGTGCGCTACTACCACCGCCCGACCGGCAGAGACGATGCGCACGGCTACGGCATGCCCTCGCGCTTTCTCACGGCTGCGGTGCAGAGCCTGTTCGAGCACACGCCCACCCCCGGAGCCGCGGCAGCCGGGTCCCCCGAGCACCCGTCCGAGCGCGCTGCGCTGCGGGTCTCACCCGACGCGCTGTTCGCGTGAGCGCAAGTGCTAGCTTGCGCGCAGGTGCCCCGTGCAGCGCTGGGCCGGTGAGCATATTCGCGTGCGCGCGATGAGCCCGTCCTTATCGGGCGGCGCCGTCGGCCTGTTCACAGCCCTTGTCTGCGCGGCGATGGCGGTCTTCGGTCTCGCGGGCTCGCGAGCGCAAGCGTCGCCTTACGTGGCGGTCAACGAAAACCACCTCGTCGCCGCGCACGGCGCGCAGCTACGGCTGCTCGGCGTCGACCGCTCGGGCACGGAGTACATGTGCCTCGGCGGCTCGGAAATCTTCGACGGACCCGCGAGCGCGGAATCGGTCCAGGCGATGGCGGCATGGCACATCAACGCGGTGCGCGTTCCGCTCAACGAGGACTGCTGGCTCGGCATTGACGGCATCTCGCCACAGACCGGCGGCGCGGCCTACCAGGCCGCGATCGAGCAATACGTCAACACGCTGCAGAGCTACGGACTCGTGGTGATCCTCGACCTGCACTGGGCCGCGCCGGGCGCCTACCGCGCCGAAAGCCAGTGGCCGATGGCTGACGCCGACCACGCTCCGAGCTTCTGGTCGTCGGTGGCGTCGGCGTTCGCCGCCAACCACGGAGTGATCTTCGATCTCTTCAACGAGCCCTACATCACGTCGTGGCAATGCTGGCTTGAAGGCTGTCAGGCGAGCTACGACGACGCGGGCACAAACGTCACCTACCAGACCGCCGGCATGCAGTCGCTGGTCAACGCGGTGCGCGAAGCCGGCGCGACACAGCCGCTCATGCTCGGCGGCCTCGAATACTCAAACGACGAGAGCCAGTGGCTGTCGCACGAGCCCGCCGACAGCCAGCACCAACTCGTGGTCAGCTTCCACAACTACAACGAACCGCCGTGCGACACCGAAGCGTGCTGGAACTCCACGATCGCGACAGTCGCGCAGAGCGTCCCGGTGGTCACCGGCGAGCTGGGCGAGAACCACTGTCGCGACACCTACATCAACCAGTACATGCCGTGGGCAGACGCGCACGGCGTCTCCTACCTGGGCTGGACGTGGGACTCCACGCGCGCCCCCTCGCATTGGAGCTGCAGCGGCGGACCGGCGCTGATCAAGACCTACAAGGGCGCCCCCACCAGGTTCGGGGTGGGTCTGCGCAATCACCTCGCCGCATTGGCTGCCAGCCCGCGCCGGGCGCGGCGGTCACGCGGGCGCGGGCGCGATACGCCCTAAGAAGAGGGCGCCCGCGCCCCATCGGACGCGTTGTCGTCCTAAAGGGCCGACGCGCGTGTCGGCCCTTTGTCCATTCGCGGCGACCTCCCTTAAGGGCACGCCGGGAGGCGCCGAATTCGTGGGCAGTCGCTCAGGGCAAACCCGTCGCGAGGCGGGGACGCAAAGCCAGGGATCTCCCGTAGACCGCCCGGCCGCCGACCTCAAGTCATCAGTCGCCGTCGGCGGCATGAACACGGAGGTTCCTGAGGTGCCATACATAATCCGACCCAGGCGAGTTCACACCTTCGCCATCGGCGTGCTGAGCGCAGCGGCACTGTCCGTGTGCAGTGCGCCGGCAATGGCGAGCAGTTCTTGCCCGCAGGCCGCCACGTCGTTGGCGTTTTCGAAGTTCGGCGACATCGCGTCCTACACGTTGGTCCAAGGTGGCCTGTTCGAATCAAGCGCGCCCAACTGGTCGCTGAACAATGCCTACATCGTCAACGAAAGCCCCGAAGAAGAAAGCGCGAGCTACGAAGGAGTAGGCGGCCACTACGACCACTACTACGACGGCGGCTACTACACCGGTCGCGGTCACTCGCTCGCGATCTCGTCCTACGGCGAAGCTGTCTCGGCGCCGTTCTGCGTGAACAGCGAATACCCGTCGTTCCGGTTCCTCGCTCACACGCGCGGGGAGTCGTACTCGGGCTCGCTCGAAGTGAGCCTGCGCTGGACCGACTCGCACGGCACGCACGAAACGAGCGACGCCGTCATCTCGGGCAACCGCACGTGGGCGATCACGCCTGTGCTGCAGCTCGCTAGCAAGCTTCCCGCCGGCACCACGCCGAACGTGAGGCTCGTGTTCGCACCCGCAAGCGGTTCATGGGCAATCGACGACGTCTACCTCGATCCCTACAGGCGCTGATTTGAAAGCTCGGAGGAGCCACGGCAGGCAGGGCCACGAGCTCCTCCCCCAACGGAGGCCCCAGGAAGCGATCATGGTCCTCCTGTGGGGAACTGGCGCTCCACTTCGGTGGAGCGCCTTTTCTTTGGCCCACCGGCGCGCGCGCGCGGCGCTCAAGTTGTCGAATCGTGCGCAAATCGCTCAAGCCGGCGCGCGCTCGCGCCGAGGCTCGCCGCACGACAAGACCGCGTCGTTCAAAGGCAAACCCGCCGCGAGGCGGGGACGCAAAGCCAGGGGCCTCCCGCAGACCGCCCAGCCGCCAAGCCGCATGAGAAGTCGCGGCGCGCCGCGATCGCGAAGAAGGAGTTTCACCCACGTGCCAAACGAGATTCGCCTGAAAGCAGCGTCCAAGCGAGTTGTCGGGGCGCCGGCGCACGGGTCTCGACGGCGCCGCACGGGTCTCGACGCCAGCCGCGAGCGGGAGCGATGACCGCCGAGCCCGTCATGGACGACGCGCGCTCCAGCGACCCGGTGGAGCGGCTGCTCGAGGAGTCGTGGAAGACGCGCTCACGCCGCGTCGACGCGCGCGAGCTGATCGTCGAGGGCGTGGCGGCGGTGCTGTTCCTCGCCTGTGCGATCCCGCTCGCTCTGCCGGCGTTGATCTCCCAGCCGATTGACCCGCTGCTCGTGGTGGTGCTCGTGGGCATGTACGCGCTGGCTTCGCGCATGATCGAGTTCCCGATCGGTGCCGGGTACGTCGTGCCCTCCTACATGGTGCTCGTGCCTATGCTGCTGCTGCTGCCGCCCTCGATCGCGCCGCTGCTGACGGCGGCAGGCCTGGTCGTTGGCACGCTCGCCCGGGTGGCAGTCGGCCGCGCCGAGGTCAAGCGCGCGCTGCTGGCGATACCCGATGCCTGGCACTCGCTCGGCCCGGCGCTCGTTTTGACCGTGGCCGCCAAACCACACGGCGTGCTGAACCAGGCCGCCGTGTACGCGATGGCGTTCGGCGCGGGCTGCGTGATCGACCTGATCTCCGCGACCGTGCGCGAGTCGGCGATCCTCGGAGTCGGCTCGCGCGTGCAGATGCGCGTGATCAGTGTGGTGTGGCTGATCGACGCGTGTGTGGCGCCGCTGGGTCTCCTCGTCGCCCACGCTGCCCGCACGGACCCCCGACAGGTACTGCTCCTGCTGCCGCTGAACGGCGTGCTGCTGCTGCTCGCGCGGGACCGCAGCGCGCGCATCGAACAGGCGCAGCGACGCCTTGACCTTGTGGCGCGCGAGCGCACGCGCCTGCAGACCGCAGTCCGGCGCCTCGGCGAGGCGCTGGCAGCAAAGCTCGACATCGAGGCGCTCACCGACATCGTGCTACGTGGCTCCATCGAGGCCCTGGACGCCGACGGCGGGTGCCTCACGCTCGGCGGCGCGCTGCCGCGGCGCGAGCTCGCGATCGGCGACACCGCCGTCGTCAAGCGCGCGCTGCAAGCCGCGGGCGCGTCGGCGGAAGCCAGCGACCGGCCATGCCAGCTCGAGCGCGACGGCGTGTGGGCACTGGCGCTGCCGTTCGGATTCGACAGCGACGCCGGCCGCGCTCGCGGGGCGCTCACGGTGGCCAGGGGGCAACGCCAGTTCCGCGACGACGAGGAGGCGGTCATGTGCGGTCTTGCCGACCGGGCGCGCGAAGCGGCTGCCGATATCGTCGCGCACCATTTGCTGCGCGAGCAGGCGCTCACCGATGCGCTCACCCGGCTGGGCAACCGCCGCAAGCTCATCGCCGACATCGACGAGCTGATGATCGAGGCCTCTGCGACCAACCCCCTGGTGCTGATCCTGTTCGACCTCAACGGCTTCAAGAGCTACAACGACACCTTCGGGCACGTCGCCGGCGACGCCGTGCTGGCGCGGCTGGGCGGCAAGCTGGCAGCCGCGGTGGCCTCGCACGGCACCGCTTACCGCCTCGGCGGAGACGAGTTCTGCGTGCTGCTGTCGGCCAAGTCCGCCGAGCTCGAGTCCGTCGTCGCGTCGGCCGCGGGCGCGCTTGAGGAGAGCGGCGAGAACTTCGAGGTGGGCGCATCGTACGGCGCGGTGCTGATCCCCCACGAGGCGACCACGCTCGACTACGCGCTGCAGCTCGCCGACGAGCGTATGTATGCGCGCAAGCGCGGGCGCCCGTCGATCGCCGCCGATCAGACGCGCGATGTGCTGATCCGCATCATGCAGGCCAAGCAGCCGTCGTTGGAGGATCACTCCGGCGAGGTGGCGCTGTTGTGCAGGCGCGTGGGGCGCCGCTTCGGGATGAACACCGAGGAACTCGACGAACTGGTGCGCGCGGCCGAATTGCACGACGTGGGCAAGGTGGGCATCCCCGACGCGATCCTCGACAAGGCCGGAGCGCTCAGCACGGAGGAGCGCGAGTTCGTGCGCCAGCACACGCTGCTCGGCGAGCGCATCCTCAACGCCGCACCCGCTCTGCGGCCGGTGGCGGTGATCGTACGCGCCTCGCACGAGCGCTGGGACGGGGGCGGGTACCCCGACGGCCTGACCGGCGATCGCATCCCGCTGGGGGCGCGCATCATCGCTGCCTGCGACGCTTACGAGGCCATGACAACCGACCGCTGCTACCGCGCCGCGATGAGCCACGAAGCCGCTTGCGAGGAGCTGCGCCGCGAAGCCGGCCGCCAGTTTGACCCCGAGGTGATCGAGGCGCTCGTGGAGGAGTTTTCCGCGTCGCAGCCCAGCGGCGTGGACGAGAGCGAGCGCGGCGACGCTCTCCCGATAGCCGACGAGGTCGCGGCGTACCTGCGCACTGTGCTCTCGCGGCCGCTGCCTGCGCCTGCCCCGCTGGCGGCGTCAGACGCCAGCGCCGGCGTTCCCCGGGCGCGCTGACGCGCACGCGACGCACAGCTGCTTTTCTACGCCGACAAGAGATGAGGATGTGCGCGTGAGCACGGTCATGCCAGAGCCCGAGCAGTGGGCCTCGCTGGTGCCCGCCCGCGACACGATCACATGGCAACGGGCGAGCGACGCGCGCATGTGCGTGGCCGCGGGCTACGCACTGTTGCTGCAGGTCTCACACCCGATCGTAGGCGCCGGCGTGAGCGAGCACTCGCAGTTCGCGCATGATCCCTGGGGGAGGCTGTTTCGCACGCTGGACTACACCTACACGATGGTCTACGGCGGTCCGCAGGCAGCGGGCGAGATGGGGCGGCGCATCCGTACATTTCACCGCCAGATCACCGGAGTGCTGCCCGACGGCCGCCGCTACAGCGCGCTCGAGCCCGACGCCTACGCGTGGGTGCACGCCACGCTCGCGGCAGCGATCGTCGGCGCACACGAACGCTTCGGCCGGCCCTTCGCGCCGCACGAGCGCGAGGAGTTCTGGATACAGTGGCGCGCGCTCGGACGGTTGCTGGGAGTCCGCCAACGCGACCTGCCGGCGGGGTGGGAGCAGTTCCAGACCTACTTCCGCGACACTGCCGCTGCCACGCTCGTGCGTACCGCAGCGGTCGACGAGGTGCTCGCTGCGCTCGGCAGCCCGAGTCCGCCCGACATGCCGCGGCTGGCTGCCGCGGGGTGGGTGCCGGTGCAGATCTCGCTCGGCCACGTGATCGAGCTCACCAGCGTCGGCCTGCTCGGCGAGCAGCTGCGCGAGCGCCTGGGCTTGCGCTGGTCGGGCCGCCAGGAGCGCCGGATTCGCTTGCTCGCGACGATGATGCGCGCGGGCACCCCCCTGATGCCCTCGTGGCTTTTGAGCACCGGCCCCACCTACCTGCGCCAGCGCGCCGGCGCGATCGCGCGCGGCGACGTGGCGGCTCCGGAGCGGCTCAGCCGCCGCTCAAGCGCTGCACTGCCCGTGCGAAGGCCTCAGTGGTGAAACAGCTTGGCTCGGCGAACTCCTCGAGCGCCAGCGCGCCCTCCCAGCTGGCGTCGGCGACGGCGCGAAGCAGCGGCTTTGTCATCTCCATCGCGTGCTCGGGCATCGCGCTGACGCGCTCGCACCACTGCTCGGCGGCGGCGAGCAGCGCGTCGTGCGCGACGACTTCCTGCACCAGCCCCAGCGCCAGCGCGCGCTGCGCGTCGATGTGCTCGCCCCGCAGGTAGTAGGCGTACGCGCCCTGGTAGCCCAGCCGACGTGTGAGCGCCCAGCTCGTGCCGACCTCCGGCAGCAGCCCGAGCTTGCCGAAGGCGGGCACTATCACGGCCCGCTCGGAGGCGATCGCCAGGTCACACGACAGTGCCCACGCGAGGCCCACACCCGCGGCGGGGCCGTTGATGGCGGCGATAAAGGTCTTGTCGGAGTGCGCGATCAGGCGCGCGATAGCGCCGAACTCGTGGCGGATCCACCGCCAGACGTCCGTCACCCCGGCGGGGTCGTCGAGATGAGCGACGGCGCTGTCCATCATGCGTAGGTCGCCGCCCGCGCTGAACGCGGGGTCCTCGCCAGTGAGCACGATCGCACGCAGCTCGTGATCGCGCACGAGCCGCTCCATCGCTCGGCGCAGCTGGCCTACCAGCGGCGCGCTGAGTGTGTTCAGCCGGTCCGGCTCGCTGAGCGTGACGACCGCGCGGCCGCCCGTTCGCTGCACGCGCACTCTGCGCGGCGCGTCCTCATCATCGCCCTCTGCGACGAACTCGCGGTAGACGCTCACCGGCTTCGCCGCGACCGTTTCAGCCGGTCACGTAGCCAAGCCCCTGGCGCGTCGAGCTCGCAATCGGCACGCCGCCTGACCAGTCGATCTCGATGAACACGCGCGAGTTATACAGCGGTTCGAGGTTGGCCACGCTTTTGCGCGTTTCGGTGTCGATGATGTCGCCAGAGTCGCCCACCACCACATAGCGCCCGTCGAGCGTGTGCTGGAGCCAGCCCTCGCGCAGGCAGTCATACGTGCAGCCCACCTGGCTGCCAGTCATTTCGCGCGTGAGCTTGATGTTGGCGATCTGTTTGGGCGCGCTCGAGGGCAGCCCGCTGATGTCGAACACGTGCACGTAGCTGTTGGGCTGGTCCATCACCCACAGTTCCTTCTCGTTGGGCGACAGCGAGATGCCGTGGCTGGGCGAGCTCGGTCCCGTCTGGCCTTCTTTGTAGGGAAACGTTTTGCCTTCCTGCGCTTCGATCGGGACCGTGTAGAGCACCTGGCCGGTGGTGATGCTCGACACCTGGAAGCCGAGGAAGCCGGTGGCGGTGGTGAAGGCGAGCGTCTCCTTGCCGTTGATCGTGAACGGCCGCACGCCGCCGTGCAGCAGCGGGCCAATTTTTTTGATCACTTTGCCCGTAGCGGTTTCGGCCTCGGTAAGGAACCCTGAGTTGCGCGGGCCCATGTAGACGTGTTCGCCGTTGAGGCTCACGACCGTGTTGTGCGGCCCCGAGCCGCCTTCGATCGAGCCGGTGATGTTGCCGGTGCCGGCTTCGAGCACGTTCCAGTTGCTCGCGGTGGAGGCCTCGCCGACAGGCATGTAGATCGTTTTGCAGTTGGGTGTGATCGCCATGCTGTCGACGCCTTCGGAGTAGGAATGGATCCACAGCGTTTTTTCCGCCACGAGGTCGTAGGCGAGCATGAAGCCGCCGCCGCTTGCGGTGGAATCGTGGCCGTAGCTCACGTACAGGATGTGCGTGGAGGGGCACACCGCTGCGCCGCGGACGTCGGTGGCGGCTGCAGGCAGTGCGATCGTTTTCACGAGTTTGTCGCCGTTGTCCAAGTCGTAGACGTCGATTGCATTCGACGGGAACACGTACTCGTAATGCTGCACGCCGGAGGCCGACGGCGTCGTGGCGCCCGCCGCTTCGGATTCGATCGAGCGTCGGCCCGCTGTGTCGAACGCTTCGACGGTGTAGGTGTAAGGGGTAGACGCCGCCAGGCCCTTGTCGACATAGACCGTGCCCGTCCCGCTGGTGCTGGTCAGCGTCGAGCCATCGCGCCTGATCGTGTACCCCGCGATGCCGGCGCTGTCGCTGGAGGCGCTCCAGGTCAGTTCGATTTCACTTGCCGAGATCGCATGCGCGGCGAGGCCTTTGGGTTGCGTGGGCGGTTCGCCACCGGCGTGCGAGCGCGTGTATGTCGCATACAGCGAGATCTGCTCGGCGTCGGTGGTGGGCGTGCCGAACGGGTTGGTGGGCCCGGAGCTGTAGGGGTTTGCGTTGTAGTCGCGCGAGCCCGTCACGCTGGTGTAGCGAAAGCCCGTGACTTTTTGCGTGGTGCCGGTGATCACGCCGATCCAGTAGTTGCCCGCCGCGAGTTTGACGCCGGTCGCGAATGGCAGCACGTACCAGCCCGCCGCGCTGGTGCTTTTGAAGGTGAGCGTTTCGCTTACGCCGAGCAGTGCTTCGGGTTTGCCCGCGTTGTCTGAGTAGATCAGGCCCTTGAGCACCTGTTCGCCGGCTGTGGTCGTGGGCGCGAGGTAGACGCTCAGCTTGGTGACCGTGCCCGCTTCGGACAGCGGGTAGTGGTTGACCCGCTTGCGTTCCACGCCGAAGTAGTCAGAGGACGCGCCGACGGTGGTCTTGCCAAACGTCGCTTCGGCGGCGTGGGCACCCGCCGGCGCGAGCAGCGCCGCCGCCAGCGCCCCCGCGACGACGCCGCGCAACCGGATCGCGCCGCCGCCCCGGTGCGAGGAGCGTGCGAGCAGGCGCACGACGCCGCGTTTGCGCAGCCGTCGCATGATCGGGCGACCCCCGATGAATGCTGTCCCCCCGGTCACGAAGCTTCCCCCCACCGCGACAGGCTAGCCCAAAACGGCACCCGTGTGTCTGAAATCAGCTCGCAAAATCAGCCTGCGAGCGATTTTGCGGGGACCCGCACGCCTGCGCCGCCGCCGGCCGCCGACTCGCGCACGTGGCGGTCGATCTCAAACCACATGCACGCCTGCCCGTCCGCCTCCTCATAGGACCAGCGGTCGGCCAGCTCGTCCAGAAGCAGCAGGCTGTAGTGGCGGGCTTCGCCCTCGAAGGGGGGCCCGAGGTCGTGCCGAGGCGCGCGCAGCTCGACGCGCACGACGTCGGCGGGCATCCACACCCGCAGCTCCACCACCGCCCGCTCGGAGCGGCAGTGCTGCACCGCGCTCGTAACGAGCTCTGAGGTGAGCAGCGTCACCGCGTCGCGCAGATCCGGTGAAGGGCGGTCGACCTGCGCCACTTGATAGCGCGCGGCGCGCGGCGCGTACGGGTCCAGCCGCAGCCGCATCTCTAGGTCGGGGCGCATGAGATCCACCGCCATCAGGCGCTCCGTTCCCCGTGCGCTCGTGGCGCAAACGTGGATGGGTGGCAGCTCCTTTGCCTTCGCGCGCTCATCTGCAAGCAGCCGCAACATACAAAAGCGCCTGCGCTCGCGCGACCGCCGCAACCGCACTGTCGGGCGGAAAAAGCTCGGGGTGGTGCAGCGGCCGCGGCACGAAGCCGTCGGCGCCGGCAAGCCCAACGAATCCCAGGGCCAGCGGCGCGAGCGCCGCGAAGAAGGCAAAGTCGTCGGATCCGGCCGAGCGCCACGGCGGCGCCGCCTGCAGCCCGGCCACACCCAGCAGCGCGCGCGCGGACGACACGAGCGCCGGATCGTTGGCGAGCGCGGGCTCGCCGGGTGTCAGCTGCACAGATCCCTCGCAGCCGTGCGCCGCGGCGATGCCGGCCACGACCTCGGCCACCGTCTCGCGCAGCGCCTGGCGATCCTCGTCGCGGTAAGCGCGCAGCGTGCCGCGCGCGACCGCGCGTTCGGGGATCACGTTCTCGGCCCCATCTGCCGCCAGCACTCCCACCGTGACCACACCCGGATGCAGCGGATCCAGACGCTGGGGCGCCTGGGCGTGCAGCGCGACGACCACGTGCGCGAGCGCGAGCACCGGATCGCGCCCCCGATGCGGGTACGCACCGTGCGTCCCCGCGCCGGTCACGACGATCTCGATCGCGTCGCACGATGCGTTGACGGTGCCGGCGTCGAGAGCCAATGCACGCCAGGGCAGCTCGGGGTGGATGTGGACGGCCACGATCGCCCGCGGCGCCGCCGCGGCGAGCTCGCCTTCGGCAAGCTGCTGCGCGCCGGACGGGTAGGCCTCCTCGCTGGGCTGAAACACCGCCAGGAGCGGGGCCGGCAACTCGTCGCCCAGCGCGTGCGCCGCTCGCGCGAGAGCGACCAGCGCGGCCATGTGCACGTCGTGGCCACACGCGTGCATCACGCCGCCGCGGGCGCTGAACGGGGCATTGGTGCGCTCCCGCACGGGCAGCCCGTCGAGCTCGGCCCTGACCGCCACCGGCGCGCCGTCGCCGCTGCCGACGCGCGCCAGACGCCCTGTGCCCGACGCGCTGACGGCCTGAACGGGGAGCTGTTCGACGACCATCGCCGCGGTGGCGTCCTCGGCGTGCGCGAGCTCTGGATTTGCGTGCAGGCGGTGGCGTAGCTCGACGGCGGCCGGCCACTCGCGCTCGAGGCGCGCCAGCAAGCGCGTGAGCAGCTCAGTAGATGTGGGCATAGCGTGTGCACAGCTCGCCGGCGTCGAGCGCACCGGCGGCGTCGAGCTCGGCGCGCTTGATGCCGACGTAGGCCTCGTACATGCGCGCGTCCATCCAGCCGCGCACGGTGTTGTCGCTGTCGAGCGCGTCGAGCGCCTGGGCGAGCGTGGCGGGAAGGGCGCCGACGCCGAAGCGCTGAGCCTCCGCACCCTCGAGCCCGGTGGGATCGACTTCGAGCAGCGCCGGCGGGGGTAGCTTGTGGCGCAGGCCTTCGAGCCCGGCCCGCACGATCGCGCCGAGCGCGAGGTATGGGTTGGCCGCGGCGTCGGCGCCGCGGTACTCGAGCCGCAGCTGCGGCTCGAGCTCGCCGCCGCCGAGCTCCACCAGCGGCGGGATGCGAAGCAGCGCCTCGCGGTTGCGCTCGCCGAGGCTCACCGCGCCCGCGCTCCAGTGGTGCGGCGCGAGGCGCGCGCCCGACACCGGACTCGGTGCGGTGAGCGCGCTGAGCGCTCGGGCGTGACGCAGGATTCCTGCGGCAAAGCTCATCCCCAGCGGGCTCATGTGCCCCGGCGCTCCCTGCCGGTGCAACGCGGGGCCGCCTGCCGCGTCCAGCAGCCTGAGGTGGATGTGGACCCCGTTGCCCGGCGCGGCTGGATCGAGCAGCGGCACGAACGTCGCGCGCAGGCCGCTGCCGCGTGCTACGTCGCGAACCACCTCGCGCAGCACCACGGCGCGGTCGGCGGCCGCGAGTCCCTCGGCGGGGGCCACTGGCAGCTCGTACTGGTGTGGTGCAAACTCCGCAAAGAAGCGCTCGGGCGCAGCGCCGGCCTGCTCGAGCGCGGCCATCACCCCCGACGCGAACGGTTCGGCGCGCCGCTGCGCCTCCAACGAAAACGGCGGCGCGGCGCGATTCTCGCGCAGCAGCTGAAACTCGTGCTCGAAGCTGCACTGCACGCGCAGCGAGAACTCCTGCTCGAGCTCGCGCAGCGCTTCGCGCAAGAACAGCCGCGGACAGCAACCCCAGGGGCTGCCGTCGGTCTCGACGATGTCGCACAACACGAAGTCGAGCGCGACGTCGCCCTCGCGTTCGTCCACTCGCGCGCGCGAAGCGATGTCGGCCAGCAGACGAAGGTCGCCGCGCGAGTCAAAAGGGCTGTGCTCGGCCAGCGATCCGAGCGGCGTCAGCGAAAGGTTGGCGGGAACCCAGCCGACTCCGCGTTGCAGGTGTCCCTCCAGCTCTTGCGTGAGAACCGCGCGGCCGCGCACGATCGCGCCTAGATCGCAGGTGACCAGCGCCGTCAGCTGGGCTCCGCTCATCGTGCAGGCACTCGCTCGGGCGTGCCGTTGTCCCACGCGCCTTCGCGCAGGCCCAGCGCCGCGGCGCGCGCGCGTAGCTGTCCGGCGTCGGGCGCGGCCACCACAGCGATCGCGCCGCCGGCGGCCATCCCCGGGCGCGCCAGCGCGCGCGCCATGCGCTCGGCGGGCTGTGCGTGGATGCCTTCGCGCCCGAGCGCGGGGTAGGTGTCGACGACCGCGTAGAGCGCGCCGCCAGGGCCCGCGGCGCGCGCCGCGACGCAGACGAAGTGACCGACGTCCCAGTCGGGCGCGGGCCCCTCGTCGAGTCCCTGCGACAGATAGTCCAGCAGCGCGAGCGCGCCGGCCCGGCCCCCCCACAGCTCGCGGGTGGCGATGTTCGCCACGAGCGTCGCCGGCCGCGCCAGGGCGCTGAGCAGGTCGAACAGGGCGCCGAGCGAGAGCGGCGTCCACTCGCCGCTGAATGGCAGCGCAGCGAGCGCGCCGCCCGACAGCCGCTCGATCGCCGCCACGACGCCTGACGGCGCGGTGCCGGAAAGCGCAGCATTCTCGATCAACGGCAGGCTCAGCCGGTAGTCACGTCGGCCGGTTTCGCCCGCGGGCAGATGTTGCGGGTCGGGGTGCGCAGAAACAAGCGTGCCCGCCGCCTGCGCCACGGCGTCCTGGTCGATCGGCTCGTCGCCGTACCGTGAGATGCCGGCCGCGTGCAGTGCGAGCGAACCGCAGAACGCGCCGCACAGGTCATCGCGCTGGGGGCGCTCGAGCCGGTGCGCGTCCAGCAACGCGCGCGTGCCGCTGAGCACGTCGAGGTCAAAGCGCTGCGGTCTGGCCATGGCTGTGTGTGGGCAATTTAGACGGCCCGGGGTGGCCCGGCGCGCGCAGACACAGGCAAGCCGCCTTGCAGGCTTGCCGGGGGTGCCTGCGCTAAGCTTGCGCGCGCCTAATCCCGGAACCCCATCCGGGAGCGGGGGAACCGAGTTGTTGGGGCGAGTTCCGCGGTAATCCGCGGGAAGCGAATGTCGCTAGCCCGTCAGCTAACCCCGTCGGCGACGAGGCTCAAATGCGACGCCGGACAACGACGTACGTCATCACCCTCACTCTGCTTTCGCTGGCGGCTTCGCCCGCGAGCGCCCCGTCGGCCGCCGCCTCCGAAGTCACCGGAGGCACGCCGGTCGCCATGCCCGGCGCGCCTGTGACTGCGCCGGCGCCTGACGTGCAAGCCCCGTCGACGCTGCCCACGGCGAAGACCGGCGGCACGTCCGGCGCGCCGCCGGCCCCAGCGGCGGCCCCCAGCCCGTATCCGCCCGGCTCGCTTGGGTGGGTGTTTCCGCTGCACCCGCTCGGGCGCGTCGCCAGCCCGAGCTCCTGGACGCTCGATGCCGGCGTCGACCTCGGCGGCGCCACGCAGCAATGCGGCAGCCGCCTGGTCGAGCTTGCGGTGGCGCCCGGGCGGATCGTGCACGAGGGGCTTGAAGGATTCGGCGAACAGGCACCCGTGCTGCTGATCGAAAGCGGCCCCGACGCGGGGCGCTACGTCTACTACGGGCACGCAGCGCCCGCGCTGCTCCCGGTCGGCGCGCGCGTGTCTGCAGGAGAGCCGATCGCAGAGGTCGGGTGCGGGATCGTCGGCATCTCTTCGGCGCCGCATCTGGAGATCGGCATGCTCGCGGCGGGCGCGCGGAACACGGAAGAAATGCCGGCCTTCGGCCAGACCTCGTCGCAGACGCTCGCGCGGCTTCGCAATGCATACAACGCGGCGCTCGCGTTCGAGCGCGCAAAGAATAAGAAGAAGAGCGCGGCGGCGACCCGCAAGACGCACGCGGCCAGCAGCATCACCCACCTGGGCTGAAGCGTGCGCGTAGCGCCGTTTGCGATCGAGCGCTACTACGAGCGCTGGGAGTTTCGCGCGGAGCTGATGTTGTCCAGCAGCGACTGCGAGTCGCGCACGGTCGACGACCTGCTCTCGCTCGAACCCGAGGCGCGCGAGCGACTGCTCGCGTTGCGCCTCGGCTACACCGAAGTGCCGGGCTCGCAGGAGCTGCGCAGCGCGGTCGCCTCCTGCTACGAGCACACCGAGGCCGGCGACGTGCTCGCGTTGGCCGCGGCCGAGGAGGGGATCTTCCTCGTCTACCACGCGTTGCTCGACAGCTCCGCGCACGCGGTGGTGGAGACGCCTTGCTACGGATCCGCGCTCGAGCTCGCGCGCAGCACCGGCGCGAGCGTGAGCGAGTGGCGCCGCCGCTACGAGGATCGTTGGGAGCACGACGTCGCGGCGCTCGAAGGACTGTTGCGCCCGCAGACCAAGATCGTCTACATCAACACC
>DASZFR010000065.1:0-16689 GCA_035939635.1 Solirubrobacteraceae bacterium | reverse complement strand
GCTCGCCGCGTGCTGCTCGTCGAGGCGGCGCGGCTGGCGGCGCAGCGGCGAAGCGATGGGCAGGCGCGCTCGCTGGAGGAGCTGGCCGGGGCGATCGCCGCGGCCGAGGATGACAGCGTCAGGCTCGCGGTCGACTGGGAGTTCATGGCGACGCTCGTGGAAGCGTCGGGGAACCTCGTCTTTCAGCTGATCATGAACTCCGTACGCGAGCTGTACCTGCCGCACGCGCAGGCGTTCGTCGCGATCGTCGCGCGCGGTGAATCCGGCGCCGAGCCATATGCGCGCGCGGCCGTCGCCGTGGTGGCACGCGACGCCGATGCGGCGGCGAGCGCGATCGAGATGCTGGTCACGGCACAGGCGCGCGCGGTGTTGCGGTGAGCGCGAACCTCGATGGGTTCATTGCCGCCGCTCCCCGCCCGCAGCGCGCCGCGATGAAGCTGCTGCTCGCGCTCGCCTGCAGGCCGCGCGGCGCCGCGCTGCTCGCTCGGCTCCCGCTCGCGCAGCAGCTTGCCCGGTCGCTGATCGCGCTCGGCCTCTACGACGAGCCGTCCGTCGCGCGCGCGCTCGGCTGGGACGCTGACGCGGTCGTCGCGCGAGGCCGCGAGCTGCGTCGCGCGGAGGGCCGGCCGTGAGCGCCGCTCGCCAAGGAGACCGGATGGCGCACGTGCCTGCGCGGGGAGGGCGAATGCGCGTCCACGCCGGTGAGCGGCGTCTCGACGCCGACTTCTGCGTGGTCGGAGCGGGCGCCGGCGGCGCGGTGGCCGCGGCGGAGCTGGCCGAGGGAGGAGCGCGCGTGGTCGTGCTGGAGCAGGGTCCGTGGCACGATCCGAACACCTTCACGGCGCGTCCGCCGCAGATGCTCGGTCGGCTGTATCGCGACGGCGGCCAGACGCTCACTTTGGGGTCTCCGCCGATCCTTCTGCCGCTCGGGCGCGGCCTGGGCGGGACCACGCTGGTCAACTCCGGCACCTGTTTTCGCACCCCGCCGCACGTGCTCGAGCGCTGGGCGCGCGACTTCGGCCTCGAGCTCGACGGGCAGTCGATGGACGCCTGCTTTGAGCGTGTCGAACGGGCGCTTTCGGTGGCGACCGTCACGCCGCAGTTGGCCGGTGCAAATGCGGGCGTGGCCCGACGCGGCGCCGAGCGGCTCGGCTGGTCGCACGGATATCTGCGACGCAACGCTCGCGGTTGCGTGGGATCGGGAGTGTGCGTGTATGGATGTCCCACCTCGGCCAAGCAGCACACCGGCATCACCTACATCCCGCGTGCGCGTGCGGCCGGCGCGCTCATCGAGACGGGCGCGGATGTCCGCGAGGTCGTGGTGCAGGGAAGGCGCGCTCGCGGGGTGGTCGCGCGGGATGATCGCGGTCGGCGCCTGCGCGTGCGGGCCCCGGCGGTGATCCTCGCGTGCGGCACGATCCACACGCCGGTGCTGATGGACGCCAGCGGGATCCCCGACCCGTCGGGCCAGCGCGGGCGCAACCTCTCGCTACATCCCGCCACCGCGGCTCTCGCGCTGATGGACGAGGTCGTGGAAATGGCGCGCGGCGTGCCGCAGAGCTTCTTCGTCGACGAGTTCGCGCAACACGGCATCATGCTCGAGACGATCGCCGGGCCGCCCGCATACGTAGCGGCATCGCTGCCGCTCGACGGTGCCGCGCACGCGGCCGCGATGGCCCGTTACCGCGAGTTGGCCCAGATCGGGCTGATGGTCAGCGACGCTTCGTGCGGACGCGTGCAATCGCTCAGGGGCCGGCCGCTGATCCGCTACGACCTCGACGAGGTCGACGTCGCCAAGTTCCGCACCGGCCTTGGCAGGATCGAGCAGCTCTTTGACGCCGCCGGCGCGCGCGACCTCAAACTGCTGGGTTTTCATCCGCTCGGCACCGCCCGGGCACACGCGAGCGCGGCCGGCGGCGTCACCGACGGCGACCTCGCTGTGCACGGCGTGCGCGGTCTGTACATCGCGGACGGCTCCGTCGTGCCGAGCGCGCTCGGAGTCAACCCGCAGCTGACCATCATGGCGCTCGCCACCCGGCTGGCGCTGTCGCTGCTCAGCGGCGAGTCCGCCGCAGTTGTCAGCCAACCCAGCCAAGAGAGGAGCCCATGTCCTTCCTGATCGATCCCCCGTGGCTGTACGCAACGGGCCAGCTGTACGGGCGCGCGTTGCCGCAGCGCACGCCCACGGCGCGCGCGCTCGAGCGGGCCACTGCTGGTGTGTTCCTGGCCACGAGCATCTCGCTGTACCTCAACCGGCCGTGGACGCGCCCGATCTGGAAGGCGTGCAAGGCGAAGGACGGCCGCGACTGGATGCTCAACTCGGGCGTGTTTCGCTTCGACCATCAGCGCGTGGGCGCACGAACGCACGCGGTCGCCGCGCTGCTGTTCGCGACCTACCCGCTGTGGTTGCGGCTCGGTGAACGCGCCGCGCGCAAGCGTTAGCGCCGAACCGTCGCAGAGCGGTCCAACGCTAGAGCGGGATGTTGCCGTGCTTGCGTTTGGGGCCGGGCTGGCGCTTTGACTGCAGCGTATGCAGCGCGGTGATCAGCTTGGGGCGCGTCTCGTGCGGCACGATCACGTCGTCGATGTAGCCGCGCTCGGCCGCGGTGTAGGGGTTTGCGAAGCGCGCCTTGTAGTCGGCCATCAGCTTCGTGCGCCGCTCCGCAGGCGTGGGGCTCTGCGCGATGTCGCGGCGGTAGATGATGTTCACCGCGCCCTCAGGGCCCATCACCGCGACCTCCGCGGTGGGCCAGGCGAAGTTGAAGTCGGCGAGCATGTGCTTGGAGGCCATCACGTCGTACGCGCCGCCGTAGGCCTTGCGCGTGATCACCGTGAGCTTCGGCACGGTGGCCTCGGTGAACGCGTACAACAGCTTTGCGCCGTGGCGGATGATCCCGCCCCACTCCTGGCTAGTCCCCGGCAAAAAGCCGGGCACGTCCACGAAGGTGAGCAGCGGGATGTTGAATGCGTCGCACGTGCGCACAAAGCGCGCACCCTTGGTCGAGGCGTCGATGTCGAGCACGCCGGCCAGCTGCGCCGGCTGATTGCCGACCACGCCGATGGCGAAGCCGTCCAGGCGCGCGAAGCCGCAGATGATGTTGCGCGCGTAGTGCTCGTGCACCTCGAAGAACTCGCCGTCGTCCACGATCAGGCGCACCACGTCGCGCATGTCGTACGGCTTGTTCGGGTTGTCGGGCACCACGTGGTCGAGGCCGGGGTCCATCCGCTGCGGGTCGTCGGTCGGCTCAACGCGCGGCGCGGTCTGAAGGTTGTTCTGCGGCAGGAAGCTGATCAGGTAGCGGCAGTCTTCGAGGCAGCTGTCCTCGTCCTCTGACGCGAAGTGCGCAACGCCCGACTTGGTGTTGTGCGACATCGCGCCACCGAGCTCCTCGAAGCCCACCTCCTCGCCGGTGACTGTCTTGATCACGTCGGGCCCCGTGATGAACATGTGCGAGGTCTCCTTCACCATGAACACGAAGTCGGTGATCGCGGGCGAATACACGGCGCCGCCGGCGCAGGGTCCCATGATCAGGCTGATCTGGGGGATCACGCCCGAGCACATCACGTTGCGCACGAACACGTCGCCGTAGGCGCCGAGCGACACCACGCCCTCTTGGATGCGCGCGCCGCCCGAGTCGTTGATGCCTATCACCGGGCAGCCGATCTTCGCCGCGAGGTCCATCAGCTTGACCATCTTTTCGCCCATCACTTCGCCCAGCGAGCCGCCGAAAACGGTGAAGTCCTGGCTGAACACGCACACGCGCCGCCCGTCGATCGTGCCGTGGCCGGTCACCACCGCGTCGCCCCACGGCCGGTTTTTCTGCATGTCGAAGTCGTAGGTGCGGTGGCGCACGAACGTGTCGAGCTCCTGGAAGCTGTCGGGGTCGAGCAGCTTTTCCACCCGCTCGCGCGCCGTTTTCTTGCCCCGCGCGTGCTGCTTCTCCTCGGCCTCGGGCGCCGAGTGAAGCGCCGCCTCGCGCAGCTCGTTGAGCTGCGCGAGCTTTTCCTCGTAGGTCTCCGGCGCCTTCTGGCGCGGAGGGCGACGGTGGCCGCCGCGCGAGCTTGCAAGCAGCGCCGCGTCGCTCTGCCGGTCGTGCGCGCTGCTTGCCATGCGACGCCGATGTTATCCGGCGCCGCCCGCGCTCACGGGCGTGAGAACGGGCGGTGGTGCGCCGAGCCGAGGCTGTCGAGCACGCCGCGCAGCACCGCCGTGAAGTCCTCGTCGTCTGAGTTGTTGCGCTGTGGAGGCTTCGCGGCCTGCGCCGCGGGCGGGGCGGCCGGTGCGTTGGCGGGCGCGGTCGCGTCCAGTGGCAGCGTGGACGGGGACGGCGTTCCGGCCGGCTCGTGCGCAGCGGGCTGAGCGGGGGCCGGCGGGGGGTCGACGCGAGGGGGCGGCGATGGCGCTGTCGTGTGGGGTGTTGGCGGTGGCGGCGGCGCGATCTGTGGCGGGGTCGACTCCGACGCGCCGGTCGCCGCCGGTGACGGCGATCGTGGAGGCGGCTTGATCGTGAGATGGGATGGCGCGGCCGTGGTGTCGTCGGCGATGAACGCCGCGACGGGAGTGATCGGCGCAGGCGTGGGGGCCGGGGGCGTGTGCGGATCGCTCGCCATCGCGCGTTGCGCGCGCCGGCGCCTCACGCGCTCCAGCATCCGCCCCAGCGGGCCGGCGCGGAAATGCTCGTCTGGCGGCTCGTTCGCCTGCTGAGGCGCTGTCGCGGCCGGGGGCACGGCCGATGGAGGCGGTGTCGGCGCCGGTGGTGGCGGCGGCGTTGTCAGCGCCTGCGGCGAAGGGCGCGGAGCGGGTTCGACGGGCCCGGGGAGCGGGTTGTTAGCGGCGGTCGGTGCCGGTGCCGGTGCCGGTGCCGGTGCCGTTGTCTGTGCCGGTGCCGGTGCCGGTGCAGTTGTCGGTGCCGGTGCCGTTGTCGGTGGTGCTGGCGTTGCGGTGTCGAGCCGAGGCTTGGCCTCTGCGGCGAGAGGACGGTGCGATGACGGCTCACCGGGGTGCCGCGGCTCAGCTTTGACCGCCGGCGCGTGCGTGCTTTCTCCGGTGCCCCGCTTGCTCGCCGTGAGCGTCACGCGCGTGCCCCAGCCGGAGGGCTTGAGCAGAACGCTTCCGCTGGCGTCGTCGGCCGTCCACTCGACCTCGTGTTCGGGCACGATGCGCGTGATTCGGATCTCGCCGAGCTCGCCGAGATGGCGGGCGAGCGACGCGGGGTTGCTTAGCTCGGCCCACAGCTCTGGCGGCGACTTGACGAGGGTGCGCTGAACTTGCGCCTGGCTCATCGGCTTGGACTTCGAGCGCCGGGGGCGGAATCCTGCGGGCCCAAGCCCGGCGGTGGCACCCTTGCGTGGCGAGGCCGGCTGCCCGCACGATCAGCGCGCATGCTGCGGCGCAGGCCCGCGCTCGTGGCGAGGCCCGCAGGCCTGCGAGATCAGCGCGCGGCTCTAGCCCGCGGCGGCCGCGGGCGTGGCCGGCGCCTGGAGCATCCCGCGGTCGTGCAGGAGCTCTGCGATCTGAACGGCGTTGGTCGCCGCGCCCTTGCGCAGGTTGTCGGACACGATCCACATATCCAGCGCGCGCTCGTGGCCGGGATCGCGCCGAATACGGCCCACGAACACGTCGTCGCGCCCGGCCGCGCTGATCGGCTGCGGATAGGAGCCGTCCGCGGGGTCGTCGATCACCGTTACGCCCGGCGCCGCGTCCAGCAGCTCGCGCGCGCGCTCGGGCGAGAGCGGGTCGCGGGTCTGCACGTTGACCGCCTCGGAGTGGCCGGTGACTACAGGCACGCGCACGCAGGTGGCGCTGATGCGGATTGCGGGGTCGCCGAGGATCTTGCGCGTCTCGTTCATGAGCTTGCGCTCCTCGTCGGTGTGGTCGTCGCCGTCGGCGAAGCGGCCCGCTTGCGGCAACGCGTTGAACGCGATCTGGTGCGGGTACAGCTGCGGCGGCTCGATCTCGCGTTCGTGCAGCAGCGTGTGAGCCTGGGTCAGCAGCTCCTCCACCGCGCGCTTGCCCGTCCCGGACACGGCCTGGTAGGTGCTGATTACCAGCCGCTCGATTCCCGCGTCGCGCAGGATCGGGTTGAGCGCGACCACCATCTGCATCGTCGAGCAGTTCGGGTTCGCCACGATCCCGCGGTGCTCGCCGTCGTTGCGAAGCGCGTTGAGCGCGTGGGGGTTGACCTCGCTCACAACGAGCGGCACGTCGTCATACATGCGCCAGTGCGAGGAGTTGTCGATCACGATCGCGCCCGCGTCAGCGAAGCGCGGCGCCCACTCGCCGGAGGTGGAACCGCCGGCCGAGAACAGCGCTACGTCAAAGCCGCCGAGCGCGTCGTCGGAGAGCGCGCGGACGGTGCTCCCGTCGTCCAGCGTGCGCCCCGCCGAGCGCTCGGACGCAAACGGCACCACCTCGCGCGCCGGGAATCCGCGCTCGCGCAGCAGCTCGCGCATCAGCGAGCCGACCTGGCCCGTGGCGCCAACCACAGCGATGCGATAGCCCCGGTTGCTCATCGAGGCCAGGGTACCGTGCAGTTAGGGCTTGGTCACCATGAATGCGATCGTGACCAGAACCAGCAGTGACGCCGCCGATCCGACGATGTTCAGCCGGCGGATGATCGCCTGATATTCCGGCCCCGGCTGAAACTCGCCGTCGCCGCTGAATTGCGCGAGGTCCGTGCGGACCGCGCTTTCTGCCCGCTTGGAGGCGGGCATCAGCACGGCGCCAACCAGCCCGCCCAGCACGATCACGACGCCGATACCCCACTGCACGAAGAACTGCTTCCAGTGGTGTCCGTCGCTGGCAAGGAAGATGCCGGCGCCGAGGATCACGACCAGAGCCGGGTTGAGCATCCAGCGAAAGACCACGACTTCTATCCGGTGCAGCAGCGGCAGGCTGCGCGGGTCGCTTTTCACGGCGACCGCAAAGACCACCGGAAGCGCGAACACCCAGCCGAAGGCGATCACCACCGCCATGATGTGCAGGGCCATCACGAGTTCGTACGCCGAGGCGGCGGTGGGCGTCGTCACGCGAGCAGCCTATTGACGAGGCCGGGAGCGTGCGTCGAGCGCTAGAACCGCGGCGAGTAGCGCCCGAAGACGTCCTGCATCGCTGCGCACACCTCGCCCAACGAGCAGCGGTCCTTGAGCGCCTGGCGGATCGGGGGGAGCAGGTTGTCGCTGGCGCTCGCGACCGCGCGCAGCTCGTCCAGCCGCCGCTGCACCAGCTCCTGGTCGCGATCGGCCTTGAATGCGCGCAGGCGCTCGACCTGTCGGCGCTCGGACTCGGGGTCGATGCGCAGCAGGTCCGGTACTTCGACTTCATCCTCGTCGTAGGCGTTGACGCCCACCACGACGTCCTGGCCGATGCGGTAACGCTCTTGATAGCCCCACGCCGACTCGTCGATCTCCCCCGTGATGAACTCGATCGCGTTCACCGAGCCTCCGAGCGAGTCGATTTGCTCGACGAGCTCCAGCGCGCGGCTTTCGATCTCGTCGGTGAGCGACTCCACGAAGTAGGAGCCGGCGAAGGGGTCAACGGTGTCGGCGGCGCCGGACTCGTGCGCGAGGATCTGCTGTGTGCGCACCGCGATTTTGGCCGCCCGCTCGCTGGGCAGCGCGAGCGCCTCGTCGAAACCGTTCGTGTGCAGCGACTGCGTGCCGCCGCACACCGCCGCGAAGCCCTGCAGCGCCACGCGCACGATGTTGTTCTCCGGCTGCTGCGCGGTCAGCGTCACGCCGCCGGTCTGCGTGTGAAAGCGAAGCATCGTCGCGCGGGGGTCGCTCGCGCCGAAGCGCTCGCGCATGATGTGCGCCCACATGCGCCGCGCCGCGCGGAACTTCGCCACCTCCTGAAACACGTTGTTGTGGCCGTTGAAGAAGAACGCCAGGCGCGGCCCGAACTCGTCAACCGACAGCCCCGCGTCGAGCGCCGCCTGCACGTAGGCGATGCCCGACGAGAGGGTGAACGCCACCTCCTGCACCGCTGAGCAGCCCTTCTCGCGGAAGTGGTAGCCCGAGATCGAGATCGTGTTCCACTTCGGCACCCGTTCGTGGCAGTAGCGGAAGATGTCGGTTGTAAGGCGCATCGTGGGGCCGGGCGGGTAGATGTAGTTGCCGCGCGCGATGTACTCCTTGAGCACGTCGTTCTGCGTGGTGCCGCGCAGCTTCTCGCTGGCGACCCCTTGCTCCTCGCCCACGAGCTCGTAGAGCAGCAGCAGACACGCCGCCGGCGCGTTGATCGTCATCGACGTCGACACCTGGTCGAGCGGGATCCCGTCGAACGCGATGCGCATGTCTTCGATCGTGTCGATCGCCACGCCCGTGCGCCCCACCTCGCCGAGGCTGCGCTCGTTGTCGGAGTCCAACCCCAGCTGCGTTGGCAAGTCGAAGGCCATGGACAGGCCCGTGGTGCCCTTCGAGAGCAGGTAGCGGTAGCGCTCGTTTGACTCCTTCGCCGACGCGTAGCCGGCGTACTGGCGCATCGTCCACGTCTGCTTGCGGTACATGTGCGGGTGGATCCCGCGCGTGTAGGGGAACTCACCCGGCTCGCCGAGATCGAGCGCCGCCGGCAGGTCCCGCTCGCCGTAGAGCTCTGCGATCTCGATGCCCGAGTCGGTGAAGCGCCGGGGGTCGTCCGGTCCCAAGATCGGCGCCACGGTGAGCCGCTCCGCTCGCTCGCCGCTGCCGCCGCCGCGGCGCTCGGTGGTTGCCATGCCAGTGATGATAAGGACCGAGCCGTGGTGCGGCGGGGTTATTCTGCGGCTGTGTCCACGTGCGTGGTGACCGGCGGCGCAGGGTTTCTCGGGTCGCATCTGTGCGACGAGCTGCTCGCGCGCGGCCACCGCGTGATTTGCGTGGACAACCTCGAGACGGGCTCGCTGGCGAACATCGAGCACATCCGCGACCCCGATCGCTTCGTGCACCTCAATGTCGACATCATCGATCCCTACCACGTGGATGAGCACGTGGACTTCGTCTACCACCTAGCCTCGCCCGCGTCGCCGATCGACTACCTGCGCCTGCCGCTGCACACGCTGAAGGTCGGTTCCTACGGCACGCACCACACGCTCGGGCTGGCAAAGCACAAGCGCGCACGCTTCCTGCTTGCGTCCACGAGCGAGGTCTACGGCGACCCGCTCGAGCACCCCCAGCCAGAGAGCTACTGGGGGCACGTCAACCCGATCGGCCCGCGCGGGGTATACGACGAGGCCAAGCGCTACGCCGAGGCGCTCACAATGGCCTACCACCGCCAGCAGGGGGTGGACACCGCGATCGTGAGGATCTTCAACTCGTACGCCAATCGAATGCGGCCCCACGACGGACGCGCGATCCCGACGTTCTTGCGCCAGGCGCTTGCCAACCGTCCCATCACGGTGTTCGGCGACGGTCGCCAGACGCGCTCGTTCTGCTACGCGAGCGACACGGTTCGCGGCATCATCGCGCTGGCGGAGTCCGGCTACCACCTCCCGGTGAACATCGGCAACCCCGACGAGTTCACGCTGCTGGAATTGGCAGATACGGTCAAGGAGGTCACCGAGTCGAGCTCTGAGATCGTCTTCGAGGCGCTCCCCGAGGACGACCCGAGGCAGCGCAAGCCCGACATCACGCTCGCGCGAGAGCTGCTCGGCTGGTCGCCCGAGGTGTCGCTGCGCGAGGGACTGCGGCGCACGATCGACGCTTCCGGCGCCGAGATCCTGATCGGCGGAAGCTCCGCCTGAGCGGCCTCGCTTCGCGCTGGGTGCGGCCGCCCAGGCCGCGCGCTGACCGCTACATATGCGAGGCTCACGGGTTGTGAGCAGCGACATGGGACCCCGTCCCTCGGGAACCACTGCCTCGCCCACAAGTCGCAAGCGCTCCGGAGTCCCGTCCCGGTCGCTGGCGCACGCCCCGTCGCAGGCCGCGCGTCACGCGCGCGTTACGCAGGGCCGCTCTGTGCTGTCCGAGACCACCGCGCGCCGGCAGCCGTCCGATCACGACATGCGGCGCAAGCGGCCGGCTGCGCTGGCGTTCGCTCTGCAGCTGGCCACCGCTGGGCGGCTCGCGCGAGTGGTCTCGCTGCTGGCGCTGGACTTCGCCGGCCTGTCGCTTGCGATCTTCACATCGCTCTTGCTAAAGGCCGCGGTGCACGACCACGTGCAGTTCACGCCGGCGCTGCACGAAACCGAACGGATCCTCCCGTTCGCGTACCTGCTGACGGCGTTGCTGTTCGCTCGCTCGGGGCTGTACTCGGAACGCGCGCAGCGTCCGGGTCTGTCGCGCATCGTGGGCTCGCTGTTTCAGGTCGCCTTCGTCGCGCTGCTCTTCGCGCTGGTCAACGGCGAACACTTCTCGAGCTACTACCTGTTCTATGGCTCGCTGGCCTTCGCGATCATGTACGTCTCGCTTCTACGCGGCGCCTATGACTGGACCACCGCCGCGGTCATGCGCGCGACCGGTCACCGCCGGCGCGCGGTGCTGGTGGGGACCGGCAAGCACATACGCGACGTCGCCCACGCCCTCGCTGACGCGCCGCACCGCCCGATCGAGGTGATCGGGTTTCTGTCGCCCAACAGGCTGCCGGCGAACGGGCTGCGGCCGCTGGGCTCGCTCTCCGACCTGGGCGAGGTGCTCGGCAGCCACAGCGTGGACGAGGTGATCATCGCCGACCCAGACTTCCCCCAGGTCGAGGCGATCGAGCTCGTCGACCGCTGCCACCAAGAGGGCGTGCGTGTGCGCCTGGCGCCCTCGACGATGGAGATCCTCATCCACCGCGCCGAGTTCGTGCCGGGTCAGTCGGTGCCGCTGTTCGAGCTGGGGCCGCCGGTGTTCGCCGGCGTGGACTTCGCGCTCAAGCGCACGTTTGACCTCGTGGGCGCGTCGCTTCTCCTCGCGCTGCTCAGCCCCCTGCTGCTCGTGATCACGCTCGCGGTGCGCCTGTCCTCGCGGGGGCCGATCATGTTTCGCTCGACGCGGCGCGGTATCGGCCAGCGGCCGTTTGCGTGCCTGAAGTTCCGCACGATGCACACCGACGCCGAGGAGCGCCAGGCCGAGCTCGACGCTTACAACGAGGCCTCGGGCGCGCTGTTCAAGATCCGGCGCGACCCGCGCCTAACGCGCGTCGGGCGGGTGCTGCGGCGCTTCTCGCTGGACGAGCTGCCGCAGCTGATCAACGTGGTGCGCGGCGAGATGTCGCTGGTGGGCCCGCGTCCGCTGCCGCAGCGCGACTACGAACGGCTCGAGGACTGGCACCGCAAGCGCTACCTGGTGCTGCCCGGGATCACCGGCCTGTGGCAGGTGTCAGGGCGCTCGGAACTGGACTTCGACGACCTCGTGCACCTGGACTTCATCTATCTGGAGCATTGGTCGCTGGCGCTTGACCTGACCATACTGCTGAAGACGATTCCCGCCGTGCTGTCCCGGCGCGGCGCCTACTGACGTCCGCCAGCGCCTGCTCGTAGACGCTCCACGTCGAGCGCGCCGCGTCGTCCCAGCTCCACACCGGCGGCCGTGGCGCCGGGCGCGCCGCGCGCTGCGCGGCGGCGATGAGCGCACGCATGTCCCCGCACCGCACGAAAGTGATCCGCTCGTCGAGCACCTCGCGCAGCGCCGGCAGGTCGCAGGCCACCACCGGGGTGCCGCAGGCCAGCGCCTCGACCGCGGTCATGCCGAAGCCCTCGTCCCCGGAGGCCAGCACCAGCGCGTGGGCCCCGCTGTAGAGCGCGGCCAGCTCGTCGTCAGAGACCTGGCCCGTGAGAGTCACGCCCGGCAGCTCGCGCGCCCACGGGCGGGCGGGCCCCACCAGCACGAGCGGTATCGCGCGTTCGGCGGCTGCCAGCTCGGCGACGTGCTTGGTCGGGTCGGGGTGCATGAGGCTGCCGACCCACAACAGGTAGCGCGCGGGCAGGCCAAAGCGAGCACGCGTTGCGGCGATCTCAGTCTGCGGGCGCGGGTAGAAGACCTCGTCTGGCGCATCGGGGATCACCACCACGCGCTCGCGCTCCAGCGCGAGGCGCTCGAGCGCGTCCTGCGCGAGCGCCTCCGTGGGCACGATCACGCGCACGGCGCGCTGCACCGCCAGCTGGCGCAGGCGCGGGCGAACGCTCGTGCGCAGGTGCTCGCTGCGCCGCTTGAACGCCGTCAGGCGGTGCAGCGTGACCACCATCGGGCAGGGACTGTGCAGCATCGCCCCGTCCATCCAAGGCGAGTGGTAGACGTCGGCGCCGCGCGGGCGGTGCGTCTGCACGATCTCGTGGTCGTCCGTGGCGGTGTGCTGGAGCGCTCGCAACAGACAGCTGCTGTAGCGCCCCACGCCATGGGGGTCGCCGACCCGCCGCCCGTCGAAGGCCACCTTCATCCTCGACCGCCTACAACGAGCGCCATCTCCGCAAGCAGCACACGCGCAAAATAGTCATTTTGCGTAGCAATGTGCAGCAATGTGCGGATGGTTGCCGCGCTTAGCGACCAAGACTCGGTGTGGGAGGCCGTCGCGGAGGGGTCCGAGCCGGCCTATGCGGCCCTGCGCGGGCGCTTCTTGCTCGAGCACGTGGCGGCCCTGTCGCGCGAGCTGGGAGCGCCGCCGAGGGTGCTCGACGTCGGATGCGGCGATGGCTATTTCACCGCACAGCTGGCCCAGGCGGGAGCTGTCGCGATCGGCGCGGACATCTCGGCCGAGGCGCTGCGGCGGGCGCGTTCGCGCGATCCGCAGCTGCGGCTGCAGCCGATCGACGCGGGCGCAGCGTGGCCGCTGGCCGACGCGAGCTTTGACGCCGTGTGGGCAGGCGAGGTGATCGAGCACGTTGCAGACACCGCGGGGTGGCTGTCGGAGGTGCGCCGCGTGCTGCGTCCGCGCGGCGAGCTGCTGCTGAGCACGCCCGCCAACGGACGTCTCACGCTGCTGGCGCTCGCGCTCTCGGGGCGGCGCTTCGATCGTCAGTTCGACCCGCTGTCAGACCATCTGCGTTTCTACTCCGCGCGCGCATTGCGACGGCTGCTGGGCGAGTTCGGATTCGACGACATCGACGTGCACGGCGCGGGGGGTCTCGTGGGCGCGCGCCGCGTGCTGCTCGCCTGCGCGCGGCGCAAGCGCTGGTGAGGGGGGCAAGCGCCGGCGGGCGAGCGCAGGCGCCGGCGGGCGAGCGCACGCGCTGGTGAGCGGTGGGCAGGCGACGGCGACCGGGGGGCAGGGGACGGCGAGCGGTGCGTCTCAGCGCACTGCGCTCGCCCGGCGCCGCGCTCTGTGAAGTGTCTGCGGGGCGACCGGGCGCTGGACGGCAGCCGGGGGAGCCTGCACCGCCGCGGCCGCGGCGGCGTTGGCGCGCAGGGCCTCGACGTAGTCGTTCTGCACAGCGATCGCTTCGCGGTTGCCTTGCGCGATCGCTTCGGGGGCCACCAACTCGGGGTTCAGATAGATGGCCGCCGACAGCTCGTGCAGCGCGGCCGCGCTCGAGGTGCCGAGACCCACGCGCGGGTGCGAGAGGTCAAACTGCCCGAGCGCGATCCACGTCTGCGGGTTTGAGGGCTGCAAGCGAACCGCGCGCTGCAGCGTGGCGCGTGCGGTTTCGCTGCCGCGGGTCGCCTGCTGCGCCGCGGCGAGCGTGAACAGCGCCTGCGCGGACAGCGGGTCTCGCGCCACTGCGCTGCGCGCGGACGCTTCCGCTTGGATGGGGCTACGCGCGAGCAGGGCCAGCGCGTGCTGTGACGCATCCACGGAGCGCTGCGGCTGCCACTCTGCCCACGCGGCGAGCAGCGCCGCCGCCACGCACACGCCGGCGACGACGGTGGGGCGCGGGTTGCTGCGCATCCATGCGATCGCGCCGCGTGGCGAGCTCCCGCTCGCCGGCAGCCGCGCCGTGACGCCGCCGTCGACCGAAGCGGGCGCCTTGGCGGCGCGGATCTCGCCGCGGCCGGCCAGCCACCCCGCGCACAGCAGCGCCACGCAGGCGTCGCCGGGGACGTACCACGTCCAGTCCACCAGCGAGTGAACGCCGAACACCACCACGAGCGCGAGCATGGTCAACAGCCCGATGCGCTCCGCCGAGTACGGAAGCAGCACGCGCTGCCACGACGGCCAACGGATCCGCGACCCTCCGGGTGCGCTGCCCGCCGCGTACCAGCGCCAGCGCCTGTTGAACGGGTGCGTGGCGCGTCCCGCCGCGGCCATCCATGCGACCAGCAGCGCGAGCGCGAGCACGAGTCCTACCACCCCAAGGTCGGCGAGCGTCTGCACGACGAAGCCGTGCGCGTGGCGCACGTCCAGCGTCTCGGTGCGGTAGCGCAGACGCGCCGTGGCATAGCCTTCCGCGCCGCTGCCCAACAGCGGGTGGGCCTTGAATACCTTCAGCGCCTCGTTCCAGTAGCGGGCGCGCACGCTTGCTATCGCGGTGAGCCGGCCCGGCGTGTTCGGGGGCACAGGCGCGTGTGGATTGGTCAGCGAGTGAAAGGCGTGACTCACGCTCCCGGTCAGCCCGCGGTGACTGGCAGCCAGCGCGCCCACGGCGCCGACGATTGCGAGCGCGAGCACGGCCAGCATCAGCGCGCCGAGCCGCCTGCGCGACACGCGCGCCAGCGGCGTGCGCTCGCGCTGAAAGCAGATCGCGGTCCCCACCGCGCTGAGCGCGAGCAGCATCGCAACCAGCAGCACGCCGAGCTGATGGCCGGCGTGCGTCCTTTCCGCCAGCGTCACGTTGTCGCTGTTGAGCGCGTGTTGTGAGAACGCGAACGCCACCACCGCGGCGGCGCCCACGCCGCCGACGATCAGCGTCGCCGCACCACGCAGGCGAAGCGGAGTGACGGCGAACCACAACACCAGCCCGATCGCGAGCGCGGCCAGTGCGCCGCGCGAGTAGGCCAGCAGCAGCGTCACGAGCATGAGCCCCATCGCGGGGTATGCGAGCGCGCTGAGCAGCGCGTGGCCCGAGCGGCGCGAGCCGAGCCACACGCATCCGATCGCTCCCATCGCCGCGGTGAGCCCGGTCGCGTTCCAGTAGTCATACGGCGCACGCAGTCGCGCGTAGGGGTCGGCGGCGTCGAGGTGATTGGGGAACACCTTGGTGAGCAGCGCCCATCCACAAACGGCGGCTGCAGCGAGCAGCACCCCGCCCAGCACCCAGCGCCACGCGCGCGGCACGGTGCGCGCGAGCGTCACCGCGAGCGCGAACTCGGCGCTGAACGCGAACATGCGCCCGGCGTCCTGCCAGCTCGCGTCCGGTGCCACCGACCACACCACCGACAGCGCGGTCAGCGCGGAGAACGCAAGCAGCAGCGCCACCGCCCAGGCGCCCCACGCCGGCGCGCCGGCGCGCGTGAGCAGCACACACGCCGCGACGAGCAGAGCCGAGCCGATCGTGAGCGTCATCTCGACCGCGGTCATCGAGGCGAGGTTCAGCCCGCCTTCGGCCATGAACGCGACCCAGCTGAGCACCGCCGCGATCAGCAGCGCGGGCCACCACGCGCCGAGGCGGCCCTGGGCGCCGGTCGCCGCCCTTTCCGCCCAGCTCCGAGCACGCGGCCGCTGTGGCGGCGGCGCCGGCGTCTGCAACGGCCGCGGCGGGCTCAGCTGCGGCTCAGCTGGGGCGGCGGGCGCGGACACGGTCGTAGATCGATCTCCCGCCCCACAGCAGCGCGGCCGCGACGAGCAGGGCGAGGGTGGCGAGGAGCGGCGTGGGCAGGGTGCTCAGCGCCGACGACACGCTGGTCTGCACCACACCGGGGCGCACCACGCGGCCGCCGACTCGCAGGGCCGCCGCGCCGGTGCGCGGCACGCCGTGCAGCGACGCGGCCTCGGACGGGGTGAGCGCGATGGGCGCGGCCGCTTCGGCGCCGGACGCGCCCGCCGAACCCGCACCCGCCGCGTTTAGCTGCGCGCGGCGGATGAGGTTCGCGCAGTCGGAATACTCTTCGACTTCCGCCGGCAGCTCCTGCAGCGCGCGCCGGTAGTCCTGCTGGGTGAAGCCGCCGAGCGACTGCCCATGGGTGCAGCGTTCGATGATCGTGGCGCCCACGTCCGCATACGCGCCCGGGGCGAACCACAGCGCGAGCGAGGCGGTCAGGGCGACCGCGAGCGCGCAGCGCGATCTTGCGCGCCCGGCCGGCGCCGGCCGATTCGCCATCGGGCGGCTGTTCCAGACGGCTGATCTCATCCCAGAGGCGGGCACGCTACCAGCGCTCGCGGGAGACACCCACGCTCGCGAGCGCCCGCGAGAACCCCTGCGCCCACGCGTCGTGGCTGAACGCGCGGATGTCGCCGGCCCCTGTTTCGCCCAGGCGCGCGCGCAGGCCCGCGTCGGCGGCCAGACGCCGCAGCGCCTGCGCCAGCGCGGCGGGGTCGCCGGCGCGCACCACCAGGCCGTTGACGCCGTCTCGCACGAGGCCTCCGGCGGCGGCGCCCACCTCATCGCTGGTGATCACGGGCAGGTTGCGATTCATCGCCTCGTTGATCACGAGCCCCCAAGGCTCGCGAAAGTTTCGCGTGCGGATCGACGGCAGCACCAGCACATCGCAGCTCGCGTACACCGAACGCAGCTCATCGCGTGCCAGCGCGCGCATGCACATCACGCCGCCGCCGTCGTTTGAAGCCGAGCGCAGCGAGGGGGCGAGCTCGTTCCCCACGCCGGCGAGCACGAGCCCCGCCTCGGTGCGTAGTCCCGCACGCGACCACGCCGACAGCAGCACCGCGATTCCCTTCTCGCGCGCCGGGCGCCCGACGAACAG
>DASZFR010000064.1:0-26042 GCA_035939635.1 Solirubrobacteraceae bacterium | reverse complement strand
GAGGCCGGCCGCGGGCTGCTCGCCGGCGCGCCGGTCAAAGTCGCGCTGGCCTTTGCCGTGCTCGCCGGCAGCGCGGCGGTGTTGGGCATATTCGCGCGGCGCGGCCTGGCGTCAGCCGAGCGCGCCGGCTAGCGCGGGTCGGACCTGCGGTCCGACAGCGCGCGGCTCAGTGCAGCTTGTACTGCCAGTCGGGCGGCACCTTGCCGGCAGGGCCGGGGACCGGCTGGTCGAGCGGGTGGCTGTCGGGCGCGAGCAGCTGCGGCCCTTGGAAGAACTGTTCGGTGCGGTAGTCGTAGAACCAGTCCTCGCCGGGCTCAAAGCTCTGCAGCACCGGATGACCGCTCTGGTGGAAGTGGGCCGTCGCGTGCTGGGACGGGGAGTTGTCACAGCAACCGATGTGGCCGCACTCCGCGCAGCGGCGCAGGTGCAGCCACCAGCCTTCGCCCGCTCCCGCCATGCACTCCACGCACCCCGTCCCAGTCGGCGGGACGGACGGGTCGAGCTCAGCGGCGGCCACGATCGCGCCCGCATCGAATACACAGAAACATGCCCCGCAAGATAGATCACTCGCGCACACGGGTCGCCTCGGCGTCGTCGCGGCGACCTGATGCGCGTGGCCGCGTGGCGAGCCGGGCGTGGTCGGGGTCCTCCGAAGCCGTCGCCGTCGCTTTGTTCCGCCAGTACTGCAGATTCAGTATATACTGAACTATATGGACGAGCTCGGCGTCGAGAGGTTCATCGAGGAGCTCGGGATGCAGTTCGAGCTCGAAGCCGGTGCGCCGCGCATGGTGGGCCGCGTGCTGGCGTGGCTTTTGGTGTGCGAGCCGCCCGAGCAGAGCGCGGCCGAGCTGGCCGAGCGGTTGCAGGCGAGCAAGGGCTCGATCAGCACCAGCACGCGCTTGCTGTTGCGGCTGGGCCTGATCGAGCGCGTGCGCCTGCGCGGCGAGCGATTCGACCGCTTCATCGCGCGCCCGCAGGCGTGGGACGAGTACCTCTGGCGCGAGGATCAATTCAGCGCCCCGCGGCGGGTACTACGGTTGGGTATGGACGCACTCGCCGACGAGCCGCCGGCGCGCCGCGCACGGCTCCAAGAGCTCGACTCGATCTATGCCTGGTGGCAGCAGCGCATCGGCAAGCTGCATGCGGAGTACCTCGCCGACCTCAAGCCCAAGTCGACGAAGCGCGCCGCGCAATGAGCGACGGACCCGCGATCGAGGTGCGTGGTTTGGTCAAGCGCTTCGGCGACGTGCTCGCGCTTGACGGCCTGGACCTGACAGCCGAACACGGCAGCGTGGTCGGACTGCTCGGCCCAAACGGGGCGGGCAAGACCACGCTCGTGCGCGTGCTCGCCACGCTTCTGGACGCGGACGCGGGGTCGGCCAGCGTGCTGGGACTCGATGTCCGGCGCGACGCTGCACGCGTGCGCGAACAGATCGGGCTCGCCGGGCAGTACGCGGCGGTGGACGAAAACCTCACCGGGCTTGAGAACTTGACGATGGTGGGCCGCCTGTACGGTGAGAAGCGCAAGCCGGCCAAGGCGCGCGGGCGCGCGCTGCTGGCGCGCTTTGACCTGCTCGACGCCGGCGACCGGCCCACGAAGACCTACTCGGGCGGGATGCGTCGCCGCCTCGACCTCGCCGCCGCGCTCGTCGCGCAGCCACCCGTGCTGTTCCTCGATGAGCCGACCACGGGCCTTGACCCGCGCAGCCGTCTGAGCCTGTGGGGGGTGATCGAGACGCTCGTCGAGGAAGGCACCACTGTGCTGCTCACGACGCAATATCTCGACGAGGCCGATCGCCTCGCGGACACGATCGCGGTGATCGACCACGGCCGGCTGATCGCCGAGGGCACCTCCGACGAGCTCAAGGACCGCCTCGGCGGCGAGCGCCTGGAGATCCGACTCGACGACGGCGCCGACGTGGGCGCCGCGATGCGGGCGCTGGCGCCGATGTCCGACGAGGCGCCCGGCAGGGACGATGGCGTGATCAAGGTGAGCGTGCGCGAGCGTTCTGGGGCGATCATCGAGGCGGTGCACCGGCTCAGCGAGGCGGGTGTCGGTGTCGACGATCTTGCGCTGCGGCGCCCCACGCTCGATGAGGTGTTCCTCTCGCTCACCGGACACGGCGCCGAAGAAGATTCGCACGAGCGCGACGCGGAGAACGTCAGATGAGGCGCCTCGTAACGGACACGATGATCATCGCGGAGCGCAACCTGATCCGCCTGCCGCGCGCGCCGGAACTGTTCATCGGCTACACGCTGCAGCCAATCATGTTCGTGCTGCTGTTTCGCTACGTGTTCGGCGGCGCGATCAGCACGCCCGGCTACACGTACGTCGATTTCCTGCTGCCCGGGATCATCGTGCAGAACACGGTCTTCGCCGGCTTTGCGACAGCGCTCGGGCTCAACGAGGACGTGCGCAAGGGCCTGATCGATCGCTTCCGCTCGCTGCCGATGTCGCGCGCGGCGGTGCTTGGCGGGCGAACGCTGGCCGATGTCGCGACCAACGCGCTGTCGATCGTGATTCTCATCGTCACCGGCGTGATCGTCGGCTTTACTTTCCACACCAGCTTCGCGCTCGCGATAGCGGGCGTGGGCCTGCTGCTCTTGTTCGGCTACGCATTTTCGTGGGTGCTCGCGTTCCTCGGGCTGCTGGTTGGATCGACCGAAACGGTCAACTCGGTGGGCTTCATAATCGTGTTCCCGCTCACTTTCATCTCCTCGGCCTTCGTGCCGGTGGCCTCGATGCCCGACGGCCTGCGACAGTTCGCGGAAGTGAATCCGTTCACGATCGTCGTGAACGCGATGCGCCACCTGTGGGTGGGGGCGCCGGCGCACAACTACGTGTGGGGCGCGGTGGTCTGGTCGCTGGTGATCATCGCCGTCTTCGCGCCCGCGGCCGTCGCGCGCTACAGAAGCGCCGCCGGCCGCTGAGCCCTGTCTACCGGGCCGGGGGCGCGTGGCTGGGTCGCCGCGCCGGCACCCGCCCCGCCGAAGTGGGCCCTCTGATCGTGGCGTAGCATCTGCTGTCATGAGCGCGTGTGCGGTTGAAGGCGGCCGCGCCACCGGCCTGCGCCGCGAAGTCGGCGGCGAGCGCCCGAAGGTGCTCGTGCTGTATGAGTCGTGCCCGAGCGGCAGACGCGCCCTTGCTGCGGGCCTCGAGCTCACCGACGCCGACGGCCGGCTGACGGTGGTCACGCTCGCGCCCCAGGCGGACGCGGGCTGCTGCAGTCGCGGCGGCACCGGCGAGTACAACTGTGCGGTCCGCGAGGAAGCGGTGCTCGAGCTGCGCGAGGCGCGTGGGCTCGCCGGCGCCGGCGCGCACCGCAGCTCTTTCCGATCGCTGATCGAGTATCGCGATCCCCCGCTCGCGCGCTGGGCCGCGCAGCGGAGCTTCGACGTGGTGCTGCTGGCCAGGCATCGACTGACACGCGGCGGTCACAGCAGCGCGCGCAAGCTGCGCCGCGCGACCGCCGGCGAAGTCCGCGTTATCGCTTAGCCCCTGCCGGGCGCGTGCCCGAAACCTGGCCGCGGCGCGCGAACCGCTGGCGCAGCTCGCGCCGGGCGGCCGCGCACGAAGGCGCTCGACACCGCGCGAGCGCCTTCGTGCCGGCCGCTACAGCGCAGCCAGCTCCCTGACCTGCGTCAGGCGGAAGCTGTTGCCCGACGGATCGTGAAACCCGGAGTCGATTCCGTACGGCCGCTCTTCGGGCGCCTCGCTGAACTCCACACCGCGAGCCCTGAGTTGCTCGTAATCGGCCTGGACGTCGTCGGTGGTGAGGAAGATCGTCCCCGCGAATCCCTTGGCGACCAGGCTGCGGACCTGCTCGGCGGTGGCGTCATCCATCACAGGCGCACCGGGAATGGCCATCAGGGTGATCGCGATGTCCGGTTGACCGGCTGGTCCGACCGTGAGCCAGCGGAAGTTGCCCATCTCCGGGAGTGTCACGTCGGAGCGCACCTCCATCCCCAACTTCTTCGTGTAGAAGTCCAGCGCCTCGTCCTGGTCGTGGACCCACAGCTGCGCGGTTGAAAGCTTGATCACGGCGTCCTCCTAGCGGTTGCGTTGCATTGCACCGCACGCTAATCGCGGGCTGCGCGCCTGTCTTCTCGAAACGTGCTGTGTTGCGGACGCGCGTAGAAGCGCACGACACAAGCGGGAACCCTCGCCTGGTGGGCAGGCGCGGGAAACGTCGCGCGGTACGCGGTGGGCGAGACGCCGTAGGTGCGCGTGAAGCTCGTGGTGAAGGAGCCGACGCTCTGCAGACCCACCGAGAAGCAGATGGAGGCCACCGAATTGTCGGTGGCGCGCAACAGCGCCGCCGCGCGCTCGAGCCTGCGCGTGAGCAGATAGGCGTGCGGCGACTCTCCATACACGCGCCGGAACTCGCGGCTGAAATGAGCCCGCGAAAGGCCGGCGGCGTCAGCTAGGTCATCGACGCTGAGCGGCTCGAAGTACCTCGCGTCGGCGAGGTCCTTTGCCCGCAACAGGTGCCGAGCCGGCGCCACGAAGGCCATCGCCGCCCAGGCTACCCGCCCTACGCCGCGCGGCCTGGCCGCGGGTTAGCGACGGGTCGCTGGGCGGCGACCACGAGTGCCACGGCGACACCGCGCGTTGGGCGATTGAGCGCAGCCCGCGCACGCGACGCCGATCGGGTATCAACTCACGCGACGGGCAAGGTCGCAAGGCCAGAAACCGAGGAGAAGTTGGGCACAGAGCTCGGCACATCGCTCCCCCCCGCTCCGGGTCCTAGACGCATCGTGACGATCCCGGGGCTGGCCCGCTGGCAGTCGGCCGACTCGCGTTTTGGCGGCGCCGATCGTCGCGCGACGTGGCCGTGAGCGGCGTTTCGCTGGCGGCGTCACTTGCGCCGGTGGATCAGCACTACCTGCTCGAGGCGCGCCAGATGCAGGCGCTGTCGTTCGCGGTGCACATCCCGCTGGTGGCGTTCGCCATCTCGTTTCCCGCGATGGTGCTGTTCGTCGAGTGGATGTGGCTGCGCACCGGTGACCAGCTGTATCAGACGCTCGCCAGGCGCTGGACGCGGGTGATCGTCGCGCTGTTTGCGGTGGGCGTGATCACGGGAACCGTGTTGAGCTTCGAGATGGGATTGCTGTGGCCGAACTTCACCGGCACGTTCGGGAGCGTGTTCGGGGTGGGGTTCGCGATCGAGGGGTTCTCGTTCTTCCTGGAGGCAATCTTCATCGGCATCTACGTGTACGGCTGGGGCCGCCTGTCGCCGCGGCTGCACCTGCTGAGCGGCGTTCCGATCGTGATCACGGGCATCACCGGATCGCTGACCGTGATCTCCGTCAACGCGTGGATGAACCACCCCGGCGGGTTCCGCCTCCAGGACGGGAGGGTCACCCACGTCGACCCCTTCAAGGCGCTGTTCGCGAACACCTACCTGTGGCACGAGCTCGTTCACATGTACGTCGCGGGCTACATCGTCAGCGGCTTCATCCTCGCCGGCTGCTACGCGTTTGCCAGGCTCAAGGGACGCTGGGGGCGCTATGAGCGCACCGCGCTGGCGATCCCGTTGACGGTCGCTGCTCTCGCCGCACCGGTGCAGATCCTGATTGGCGACTGGGCGGCGCGCGACGTGGCGAAAGCCCAGCCGACCAAGCTCGCGGCGATCGAGGGTCTGTATTCCACGACGCGGGGGGCGCCCGAGCACCTGCTCGGCTGGTACACGCAAGACCGGGTCAAGTACGGGATCGAAATCCCCCACCTGCTCTCGCTGCTGGCCTTCCACAGCTGGAACGCCAAAGTGCAAGGCCTGTCGGCCGTCCCGGCAAGCGAACGCCCGCCGGTGAACATCGTGCGCATCGCGTTTCAGACAATGGTCGGCGTCGGCACGCTGCTCGCGCTCATCGGGGTGGTGTACATCGCGATCTGGATCCGGCGCAGGCGCCTACCCGAGTCCACCTGGTTCTACCGAGCGCTCGTCGCGTGCGGCCCGCTGGCGGTCGTCGCGCTGATCGCGGGCTGGGTGGTCACCGAGGTGGGGCGCCAGCCGTGGGTGGTCTACCGCGTCATGCCCACGTCGGCCGCGGTTACGGGCGCGAGCGGGATCCCCGTCGGCTATGCGGTCCTCGCCGCGAGCTACGTCGTCGTGGCGTCTGGGCTCTTCTGGGTGCTGCGGCGCCTTGCGCGCGCACCGCTGGACCTGCCCTCCTCCGATCCGTCCGTCGACCCCGTGCCCGCATAACCATGCTGCTGCAGTCGCTACCGCTGGTGTTCGTCTTGATGGGGGTCGCCCTTTACACGGTGCTTGGCGGCGCGGACTTCGGCGCCGGGCTGTGGCAGCTGCTGGCCGGCCGCAGCGCGCGCGGAGAACGCATCCGCGAGTACGCACACCGCTCGATGGCGCCCGTGTGGGAGGCAAACCACGTCTGGCTGATCTTCGTGCTGACCGTGTTTTGGACGGCCTATCCCGAGGCGTTGGGGTCGATCGCGTCGACGCTCGCCGTGCCGCTCTTCATCGCCGCGCTGGGGATCATCTGCCGCGGCGCCGCGTATGCGTTTCGCGCGGGGGCCACCAGCGCCCGCGAGTCGGGGCTGATCGACACGATGTTCTCGCTGTCCTCGATCCTCACCCCGTTTGCGCTCGGCGCCGCGATCGGGGGCATCGCCACCGATCGTGTCCCGGTCGGCAACGCCGCCGGGAATCTGTTCACGAGCTGGCTGAACCCGACTTCGATCTTGATCGGCGTGCTCGCGGTCACGACCAGCGCGTACCTCGCCGCCGTGTACCTCGCGGCCGACGCAGCGCGCGACGGCAGCCACGAGCTCGAACTGGCCTTCCGCACGCGCGCGCTTGTCGCCGCGCTGCTGGCCGGCGCCGTCGCCTTCGGCGGGCTGTTCATCGTCAAAGCCGACAGCCATCGGCTTTTTCACTCGCTGCTCAGCGGCCGCGCGCTGTCGGGGGTCATCGCCTCGGCGCTGGCCGGCTTGCTCGCTCTCGGTCTCGTGCAAAGGCGTAGGTTCGAGGCCGCGCGCTACCTCGCCGCGGTCGCCGTCGCTGCGATCATCGCCGGGTGGGCGCTGGCCCGTTGGCCCACGATCCTCCCCGGCCTCACCGTGTACCAGGCGGCAGCCGGGCACGACACACTCGTGTGGGTGATCGCATGCGTTCTGGTCGGCGGCGCGATCCTCTTTCCCTCCCTCGCGCTCCTGTTCCGGCTGGCGCTGACGGGACGCTTCCGCGCCGCGGAGCACGCCGCGATGGACGCCACGTCGCACGCGCCATCGGACTCCAGGCGCGGGCTGCTCGTGAGATCGGCGATCGCCTGCCTGATCGCCGGGTTTGCCCTGCTGAACGTCGCCGAGGCTGGGTGGGCGCACGCCATCGGGGTCGTGTGCCTGCTGTGCTTTATCGCCATCGCGTTTCGGGCGATCATCTTCGGTGCTCTCGGGGCAACGGCGACGAACAAGTGAGCTGCTCGCCGACGCGTCGTGCGCGGCGGCAGCGTGGTCGGTGAGCTGCGGCGACTAGCCTGTGCGCGTGCTCGGTCTCCCCGATACGACACGCGCGTGCCTGTTTGACCTCGACGGCGTCCTGACGCAAACCGCGAAGGTCCACGCGGCGGCGTGGAAGGCGATGTTCGACGCGTACCTGAAGGCCCGCGCCGCGCGCACCGGCGAACAGTTCCGGCCCTTCGACGAGGTGCACGACTACAACGAGTACGTCGACGGGCGCCCGCGCTACGACGGCGTGCGGGCGTTTTTGCAGTCGCGCCACATAGAGCTACCCGCGGGCAACCTCGACGATCCGCCGAACGCCGAGACGATTCATGGCTTGGGCAACCGCAAGAACGAGATCGTGCTCGAGATGATCCGCGAGCACGGCGTCGAGCCGTACCCGGGCTCTGTTCGTTATGTGCACGCCGCGCGCGACGCGGGCCTTGGGCGCGCGGTCGTGTCGTCGAGCACAAATGCGCACGACGTGCTTCGTGCGGCCGGCATCGCCGACCAGTTCGACCACGTCGTCGATGGCGTCGTCGCCGAGCGCGAGAAGCTCGAGGGCAAGCCGGCCCCCGACACCTACCTCGCGGGCGCGCGCGAGCTGAACGTCGCGCCGGCGGCCGCCGCTGTCTTCGAGGACGCGCTCGCGGGTGTGCAGGCGGGCCGCGCCGGCGGCTTCGGCTTTGTCGTGGGCGTCGACCGCGTCGGCCAAGCGCAGGCGCTGCGCGAACACGGCGCTGATGTCGTCGTCAAAGATCTCGCCGAGCTGCTGGCGTGATCACACACCGCCACTTCACCGCCGGACCTTGGAGCGTTCGCGAGCGCGCGCTCGACCTGGAGCGCCTCGCGCAGAGCGAGTCGATCTTCGCGCTGAGCAACGGCCATCTCGGCCTGCGCGGCAACCTCGACGAGGGGGAGCCCTCGGCGATGCCCGGGACCTACCTCAACGGCTTCTTTGAGACGCGCCCGCTGCCCTATGCCGAGGCCGGCTACGGGTATCCAGAGGCAGGGCAAACCGTCGTCAACGTGTCTGACGGCAAGGCGATCCGGCTGACGGTTGGCGACGAGCTTTTTGATGTCCGCTACGGCCGGCTGATCGCGCACGAACGCGAGCTCGACCTGCGCGCCGGGACGCTCACGCGTACCGTGGAGTGGCAGTCGCCGCTGGGCATCACGGTCCGCATCGTCTCCGAGCGGCTCGTCTCATTCGCACAGCGCGGCGTGGCCGCGATTCGCTTCACGGTGACACCGCTTGACCGCACTGTGCGACTGGTCGTTTCCTCGGAGCTGATTGCCAATCAGTCCGCTCCCGACCTCAGCTCCGATCCCCGCGCGGCGGCGGTCTTGCGTGCTCCGCTGGAGTCTCAATTCGCCGCGGCAAACCAAGAAAACGTAGTGCTCGTGCATCGCACAAGAGGCAGCGGGCTGACGATGGCCGCGGCCGCGCTGCACAAAATCGGCGGGCCCGACAACACGACCATCGAAAGCTACGCCGCCGGCGACCTTGGGCGCGTTGCGATCGCCGCTGAAGTCGAGGCCGGCGAATCGCTTCGCGTGCTCAAGCTGCTTGCCTACGGTTGGTCCAGCCGGCGCTCGAGCGAGTCGGTGCGTGCGCAGGTGCTCAACGCCGCCTCGGAGGCCCGCCACAGCGGCTGGGAGGGGCTGGCTTCCTTGCAACGGGCCTACCTCGACGAGTTCTGGCGGGGCGCGGACGTCGAGATCGACGGCGACCCCGACCTGCAATGCGCGGTGCGCTTTGCGCTTTTCCACGTGTTGCAGGCCGGCGCGCGCGTCGAGGACCAGCGAATCCCTGCCAAGGGGCTCACCGGGCCCGGCTACGACGGTCACGCCTTCTGGGACACGGAGGCGTTTGTGTTGCCGGTGTTGACCCACACCAGCCCGACGTCCGCGCGCGACGCGTTGCGCTGGCGCGCCACAACGCTCGACCTGGCGCGCGAACGCGCGGCACAGCTCGGGCTGCGCGGGGCGGCGTTCCCGTGGCGCACGATCGATGGGCAGGAGTGCTCGGCCTACTGGCCCGCCGGCACCGCCGCCTTTCACGTCAACGCCGACATCGCCGACGCTGTGCGGCGCTACTGCATGATCACCGGAGATGACGAGTTCCTACACGAATCAGGTGCCGAGCTGGTGGTGGAAACCGCTCGTTTGTGGGCGGCGCTGGGCCATCGCGACCGCGCTGGGCGCTTTCGCATAGACGGGGTCACCGGTCCCGACGAGTACAGCGCACTCGCCGACAACAACGTCTACACGAACGTGATGGCCGCACGCAACTTGCGCTCGGCCGCTGAAATCGCCGATCGTTTCCCCGAGTACCGCGCGCGGCTCAAAGTCACTCCCGAGGAGATCGCCGACTGGCGCGACGCGGCCGAGAACATGGTCATCCCCTTCGACCAAGAGCTGCGAGTCCATTCGCAGGACGAGGACTTCACGGCTCACGAGCGCTGGGACTTCGCCGCCACTGCGCCCGACCACTATCCGTTGCTGCTGTATTACCCGTACTTCCAGCTGTACCGGCGTCAGGTCGTAAAGCAAGCCGACCTGGTGCTCGCGCTGTACGTGTGTGGCGACCACTTCACCGCCGAGGAGAAGGCGCGCGACTTCGCCTACTACGAGCCGCTCACCGTGCGCGACTCCTCGCTGTCGGCATGCGTGCAAGCCATCATGGCCGCGGAGACTGGCTATCTCGACCTCGCCTACGACTATGTGCGCGAGGCGGCGCTGATCGACCTCGACGACCTCGAGCACAATGTGCGCGACGGCGTGCACGTCGCCTCGCTGGCCGGCGCGTGGCTGGCGCTCGTCGCGGGGTTCGGCGGCGTTCGCGACCATGGGACGAACATGTCCTTCTCCCCGCGCCTGCCGTCGGCGCTGCGGCGACTGTCCTTCAGGGTGCACTTCCGCGAGTCGTTGCTCGTCGTCGAGGTCAAGCCAACCGCGGCCACCTACCGCGTCAGCGGGGGTTCGCTGGACTTCAGCCATCACGGCAAGCCGGCGAGCGTTGCGCCGGACAAGCCCGTCACGCTGGCGATTCCGCGCGCCCGCAAACGCGCGCCGGTCTCCCAGCCGCCTGGCCGGGCGCCAAGACACCGGCGGGTCCGCCGCGCCAAAGCCAAGGCGCGCAAGCCGGCCAAGACGCCTGCTGGGAAATCGCCGCCGCCCCGCTGACTCCGAGCCTCGCGGCAGCGCGCCTCACGGGCGGGCGCGCGGCCGCTCAGCGCGTCATCTGTGACATGGCGTGGCCGCCTGAGTGAACGCCGCCGGGAACGACCAGGCCGGGGACCGAGTGCGGGTCGACCAGCAGGCCGGCGGCGAGCGCGACGAGCAAGCCGGCAGCGCTCCATGTCGCCGCGCGCCGCCACGGCAGGGTCTTCTCGAGCGCGATCAACCCGGCTGTCAGCGCCATCCACGTGACACTCATGACGCCGAGCGCGAACAACCCGGCCATCAGCGCCCAGCAGCAGCCCAGGCACCACGCGCCGTTCCTGGCGCCCATCTGCAAAGCGCCTCGCGAGCCGTCGCGCCAGCCGTCACGCAGGAAGCGCAGGGGTCCACGGCACTGCTGCAGGCACGCATTCTTCATCGGCGTGAGCTGATAGGCGGCGGCGGCGAGCAGCACGGCCGCGGCCAGCCAGCGGCCACCGGTGTGCCACGCAAGCGCGCCTCCGAACAGGTTTGCGCCGAGGCGAAACAGGCCGTAGGCGAGCACCCCAGCCGCCGCCCACACGGCGAGGTAGCCAAATGCAAACAGCAGTCCCCGAGCCCACCCCGCGCCGCGCGCCATCTTCGCGTAGAGCGCCACCGTGGGCGACAGCGACGGCAGCATCATCGCCGCCATCATCACCACCCACACGCCCGCAAACCAGCCGAGCGCGCCCAGGTCCGTACCCGGCCCGGCGTCCATGCCGGCCATACGCACCGACGTCCACCACCACGCGCCCGCGCCCAAGACGAACAGCAAAGCGATCATGCTCGGCCGCGCTCGCACTGCGCCAAATACGCCGGCGAGCTCGTGGCGCGCCTCGCCGCGCGCGCCCGGGGGTGTCGTACCGATGCTCAGGCGCCCTTCCCTGCGAGCTTCCAGCGACATCGCGCCTCCTAGCGGACAAGATGGCAGGCCTACGGGCGATTCTTACCCTCGTGCCGGCACCGGTCAAGCGCGCGAAGGTGAGTTCGGCCCGCTCCGCAGGCGTGATCTGAGCGGGCGTGGCGCGCGGGCACGCGCGCGACCTGCGGGGGGACGGGCGTCCCGAGCGCACGGGGAGCGACCCGCAGCGGCGGCGGCTAGGGTCGCTGCGCGATGCTGCTGTATGACCGCCTCGCCGGCCGCCGGAACCTCAAGCGCTTCCTGCGCGCGCCCTCGCACCAGCGGCAAGCGCTCGTTGACGCCCAAAGCCGGCACGCGCTCGAGCGCAACTGGGTCGCAGAGCACGGCTTCACGATGCCGAACCGCCGCAAGTACCCCTGGCAATGGTTGTGGGACTCGTGCTTTCACGCGATCGCCTGGAGCGCGCTCGGAGACGCACGCTGCCGCGTAGAGCTCGAGACCCTCTTCGAGCTGCAGCTGCCCAGCGGGTTTCTGCCGCACATGGGCTACCAGACCGACCCGCCGAGGTCGCTGGCGCTGTGGCACGACGAGGGGCGCTCGGACATCACGCAGCCGCCGATGTACGGCCACGCGCTGAGCGTCCTGGCCGCGGGGGGATTTGCCGTCGAGCACCTGTACGAGCGCGCGGCGGCCGCGCTGCGCTATCTGTTCGAGCATCGGCGCGATCCCGCCTCCGGGCTGATCCGCGTGCTGCACCCCTGGGAGAGCGGCTGCGACGACAGCCCGCGGTGGGACGGCTGGGACTCGCGCCCGTTCAGCGAGCGGCGCTGGAACGCCCGCAAGCGAGAGCTGGCGCGCTCGCTCGTCCTGCAGGACGGCGCGGCAAGGTCAAACCCGCAGTTCGAGGTCGCCTCGGCCGGCTTCAGCGCGCTGGTGGCGTTCAACGCGCGGGAGCTCGCTCGCCTTAGCGGCGACACCGACCTGCTGAACAGCGCAGCCGAGCTGTCCGGCGCGATCGATGCCCGCTGGGTGGACGAGAAGCGCACGTGGAGCGACGCGCGCGTGCAAGGCCCGGGAACCGGCGCTTCGGCCAGCACGCTCGATGGTCTCTTCGCGGTCCTGGTCAGCGAGAACGAGCAACACGTGGAGGCGGCCTTCGCCGAGCTGTTCGATGCGAACCGCTTCTGGAGGGCGCATGGCCCAGCGGGGGTCTCAGCAGACGATCCCGCATACGCGCCGGGGCGCTACTGGCGCGGAGACGCCTGGCCGCAGGAGACCTACCTCGTGATGGTCGCCGCGCAGCGCCGGGGCCGCGAGCGCGACGCGCAAGCGCTGGCGCGACGGCTCGTGCTCGGGTGTATGGGGTCAGACTTCGCCGAGCGCTGGAACCCCGAGACGGGTGCCGCCCTCGGAGCCGTGCCGCAGGGTTGGGCGGCGCTGGCAAGCGCGGGCGCACGAGTGCTGCGCGCCGATACGCGCGCGTGAGCGCAAGCCGTGCGATTGATCAGCCGCGGCGCAGGAGTCGTCCAATCGCGGCCATCATCTCCGCGGTCCGCCCGTCCTGTTCGTCGGCCTCGGCGCCGACGACGCACGTCCGCGCGTGCCCGTCCAGCAGTCCCAGCGCCACCTTGTCGAGCGCGGCCTGGACCGCCGCGACCTGCGTGAGCACGTCTATGCAGTAGCGGTCGTCGTCCACCATCCTCTGAATTCCGCGCACCTGTCCCTCGATGCGCCGCAGACGCGTGAGCACCTGGTCCTTCGTCGCCGAGTAGCCGCGCACCGGGGATGAGTTGCTCTCGCCGCTCACGCGCCAGACTCTAGCATATACCCCAGGGGGGTATGCTACCTTTGCTCGCGTGCCGTGCAAGAACGCCGCCCAGTACCCGTTTGCGCATCTGCACGCGGTTACCGGAGCGAGCGCGTGAGCGGCATCCTCAACTCGGTGGGCGATGCGCTGGGCTTCGCGTTCGGGATGACGTGGCAGGTCCTGTGGGCGCTGATCCTCGGCTTTGCGCTGTCGAGCGCGGTACAGGCGCTCGTCAGCAAGGAGCAGATGCGCCGCCTGCTGGGAGACGACTCGCCGCGCACGCTCGCCGTCGCAACTGCGCTCGGCGCGGCGTCCTCCTCGTGCTCCTACGCCGCGGTGGCGCTCGCGCGCTCGCTTTTTCGCAGGGGCGCGAACTTCGTCAGCGCGATGGCATTTCAGTTCGGCTCGACCAACCTCGTCGTCGAGCTGGGGATCATCCTCGCCGTGCTCATCGGCTGGCAGTTCACCGTCGCCGAGTTCATCGGCGGGCCGATCATGGTCGCGCTGATGGCGATCGTCTTTCGCCGCTTCCTGACGCCACAGCTCACCGCAGAAGCGCGCACCCAGGCCGAGCGAGGCCTGCTCGGGCGCATGGAGGGACATGCCGAAATGGATATGAGCGTCGCGGCTGCAGGCAGCTCGATCTGGCGACGGCTTCGCTCGCCGCGGGGCTTTACCGCGGTCAGCAACTTCTTCGTGATGGACTGGGCCGCGGTGTGGCTGGACATCGCCGGTGGCCTGCTGATCGCGGGCGCGCTTGCGGCCTGGGTGCCCAGCTCGTTCTGGCGGGGGCTGTTCCTAGAGCACCACGGCGCGCTCGCAACCGTGTGGGGACCTGTGATCGGGCCGGCCGTGGCAGCGCTCTCGTTCGTGTGTTCGATCGGCAACGTCCCGCTCGCGGCCGTGCTGTGGAACGGCGGCATCAGCTTCGGCGGCGTCGTGTCGTTCATCTTCGCCGACCTGATCATCCTGCCGATCCTCAACATCTACCGCAAGTACTACGGCCGCCGCGTGGCGGTGTTCTTGTTCGCGACCTTCTATCTGACCATGACCGCAGCCGGCCTGATCGTCGACCTGCTGTTCAAGCTCTTGAGCCTCGAGCCAACCGGCGCACGGCACGCCAAGGTCACAAACGCCGGCGTGAGCTGGGACTACACGACCGTGCTCAACGTCGTCTTTCTTGCGCTCGCCGCCGTGCTGGTCACGCGCTACTTTCGCCGCGGCGGCGGGCTGGCGATGCTGCGCGAGATGAACACGCCGCTCGCCGCCGCGGGCCATGGCCACCACGCGACGGCGGTGGCACAGCCGCATCACTAGAAGACAGCGCGTACGCGTCACACGTGTCGCGCGCGCGATGCTGCGCCCAACGCGCGACTCCAGCAAGCGCGGCCGACATCCTCTGCGAGAAGATGTCCAGCGTGGCGCGGCGCGCGCCGCAGAGTCCACGACCACCGCATAGCCAAGGAGGTCCGATGGGTTTCGACCAGTATCACGAGCCGCCCGACGAGCTGCCGCAAGCCACGCGCACGTTCGCGCGTCTGTGCGCGTCGCTGACCGAGGAGGCCGAAGCAATCGGCTGGTACCAGCAGCGTCTCGCGGTCGAGACCGACCCGGAGGCGCTGGCGGTGATGCGCGACGCACAGGGAGAGGAGTTCAAGCACTTCAGCATGGACCTCGAGTTCCTGCTCAGGCGCGTACCTGCGTGGCGCGAGGTCGCTCACGGAATCCTGTTTCAAGAAGGCGACATCGTCGAGCACGGCGAGGAGGCTGAGGCGGAGACGTTCGAGGGCGGCGCGGTCACACAACGAGACGGCTCGCTGGGGATCGGAAGCATGAAGGGAGCGTCGCGATGAACCACCTGCTTCGTTCACAGGCTCCCGTCAGCGAGGCCGGCTGGCAGCTCCTGGACCAGGAGGCGCGCGATCGGCTCGCTCCCGCGCTGGCCGCGCGCAAGCTCGTCGACTTCTCGGGGCCACAGGGCTGGGAGCACTCGGCGACGAACCTCGGACGCGTCAGCCCGCTGGAGTCGCCGTCGAGCGAGGGCGTGTCGGTGATGAAGCGCGAGGCGCTAGCGCTCGTCGAGCTACGCGCCGACTTCGAGCTTGCGCGAGCGCAGCTGCGCGACGCAGACCGCGGCGCCGACGACACCGACCTCGCGCCGCTCGACACGGCGGCGCACCAGATCGCGGTCACCGAGAACGTCGCGGTGTTTCATGGCCTTGCCGGCGCGACGGCCGGGATCGCCGAGGCCTCGCCTCATAAGCAAGCGAAGCTGGGCGACGCCGCCGACGCCTATCCGCGCAAGGTCGCGGGCGCCGTCGAGCAGCTGCTGTGCAGCGGGATCGCGGGACCGTACGGGCTTGCGCTGGGACGCGACCAGTACCGAATGGTCGTCGAGACCGCCGAGCACGGCGGCTACCCGTTGTTTGACCATCTGCGCCGGATCCTCGACGGACCGATTGTCTGGGCGCCGGGCGTAAGTGGGGCGATGGTGCTCAGCTTGCGCGGAGGCGACTTCAAGCTGGAGTGCGGGCAAGACCTCGCGCTCGGCTACGAGTCACACGACGAGCAGGTCGTGCGGCTGTACATCCAGGAGAGCTTCAGCTTTCACGTCGCAACGCCTGAGGCGGCAGTGGCGATGACCCCGTAGCAGCATCTCGTAGCACGATTTGACTATCTACTGCGTGTAGGCTACGCTTCGCAACCTACGATGTGTAGTTGAGTCAGGCATCGCCACGATCCGCTCGGCTGGCCACGGGCCGGCCCACCCGCGGGAAGGCGTTTCCGTGGGGTCCAACGGCGCTGAGTATGGGGTGGCTCCCGAAACCGCGAAGTTGGAGGTGTAGATGTTCTACCGTCGCTTGCTCGGTGTGCCCGCGCTTCTGGCGCTGGGGACCCTGCTGATCGGATCGGCGTCTGCCGGCGCGAACCCGATCACGATGCCAACGCTGCCGAACGAGATCGCCAAAGAGAACGCGATCATCGCAGCGCATCGCGCGATCAATCCGCCGGCGCCGCCGTGCCCGGAGACTGGGATGCTGCCGTCTCCCTTCTCCAACTGCGGACTGCCCGAGACGCCGGCGACAACGCTGCCCTACCCGGGCAACATGGCCTACTGGGGAGGGCACGTGCAGGTGACGCCCAAGGTGTATTTGGTCTATTGGGGCTGGGGTCAGCCTGGAGCGTTCGGCGCGGAAGCGAGCTGCAAGACGGAGCGGTTGCGGTTCGGGGGCGCTCGCGGGCGCCTGCCGTGCGATCCCGACGGAGCCGGCGCGCGGATGGCGAACTTCGTCTACCAGTTCGGCGGCACCACCTGGGGCAACGTGAGCACGCAGTTCTTCCAGACGAGTGGCGGGTCCGAACAGCACATCACCAACCCGACCGACGTGCTCGCCGGCATCTGGGTCGATGACACCAACAACGGCGACCTCGCGGGCACGTCGTCGAGCAACCCGCCCGGGCCCGGGAACACGTACACCGACCTCGCCGCCGAGGCGGCGCGGGCGGTCGCGCACTTCCACATCACCGACCTCGCGGACTCCAACATCGTGGTGGCGCAGCCGCCGAAGTTCAGCGATCCCAACGCGCTGAGCTCGGGTTATTGCGCGTTTCACGACTACACCTATCCGGGCGTGGAACACGGGGACTACAACGGGATCAAGCCGGGCATCTCTTACACGAACATGCCCTACGCGCTCGCGATCAACTCCGAACCGACCGGCGGCGGCGAACCGTCGAACGCGTGCGGCGAGAACGCAGTCAATTCCGGCGCAGCGGGCAAGCTCGACGGTTTCTCGATCGTGCTCGGGCACGAGATCGAGGAGACGATCACAGACCCCGGCGCCGAGGACATCGTCGGCGGCACCAACCTCGGCGGCTGGTACGACACGGTCGACGCCAACGAGAACGGCGACAAGTGCGCGTGGGTCGGCGAGCCGCTCGTGGGCGGCATCCCCGGCGCGCCCAACGACCTGCCGATCCCGGGCGCGATGAGCGACATCACCGGCAACCGCGGCGGCACTTTCGCGGTGCAGTCGCTGTGGAGCAACGAAGGCGCGGGTGGCGCCGGCTACTGCCAGGGCAGCGCCAACGAATTGCCCTAGCCCGCCCCGCCGGATCCGCGTCTGACCAAAGCGCCCCGGCACCGCCGGGGCGCTTCGTCGTCGCGGCCGATTCCGACTTCATGTCGCTCAACCGCTCAGCGAAACGAAGGCCACGCGCGCCGCGATTCGCGAGGCTGTCGCGGAGCTTGAAGGAGCCCTGGGCACCGCGTGAACGGCGCGCCGACGAGGCGGGCGCCGCGCGCCGGAAGCGCTACGCGGCCCGCGGCTGGTCGATGCGCAGAAGATTGCCGGCCGGATCGCGCACGGCAAAGTCACGCGTGCCCCAGGGCTGGTCGGTGGGCTCCTGCACGATCTCGGCGCCGGCGCCGCGCACCTTCTGGAAGCTTGCGTCGAGATCGTCGGTGTGGAAGTGCACGCCGTTGAGCGCACCCTTGGCGACAAGGGCGGCGAGTGCGTCGCCGTCGGCGGGGCTGCCGTTCAGGTAGTTGGTGAGCACGATCGCGACGCCGGGCTGGGAGCCGGCGCCGACGGTGATCCAGCGGAAGTCACCGCGGGCGACGTCGTTGCGGACTTCCAGGCCCAGTGTGTCGCGGTAGAACGCAAGAGCGGTGTCGGGGTCATGCACCAGGACAAAGCATTGCGAGAAAGTGAGATCCATGCCCGCAAGGCTAGGGAGCCGGTGCGTCGCGCGCTTCTCCGATCCTGCTCAGTTGGCTGGGCCGGGTGAGGTCCTTTGCGATGCACCCCGGCACGCCGGCGAGCGCGCTGTGGTCGCGGTCCCGGTAGGCCGTCGGCGTCTCGCCCACCAGTTGCGTGAAGCGCGCGCTGAACGAGCCGAGCGAGGAACACCCCACCGCGAGGCACGCCTCCGTGACCGACGTGTCGCCGCGCCGCAGGAGCGCCTTGGCGCGCTCGATTCGCCGCGTCATCAGGTAGGCGTATGGCGTCTCCCCGTAGGTCGCGCGGAACCGACGCGAGAAGTGTGCGCTCGACATCAAAGCCGCACGAGCGAGCGCGGAGACGTCGAGCCGGCGCGCATACTCGCGATCCATCAGGTCGCGCGCGCGGCGCAGATGCGCGAGGTTGGCGAGCTCCTCAGACGTCACCAGCGCGAGCGTAGCGAGCCGACTCGCGCGCGTCCAAGCGCAAACCGGCGCGCGGCTCGCCACATCCGTCGTCGACGAGAGCAAGCCGCTGATCGCGCTCGTCCGGTGAGCGGTGTCACCCCAACGCGAGCTCGACGGCCTTCTGCGCATGCAACCGCGTCGTGTCGAACGCCGGTACCGGAGCATCTTGCGCATCGACCAGCAGGTCGATCTCGGTACAGCCGAACAGGATCGCCTGCGCGCCGCGTCCTGCCAGGTCGCGCATGATGCGCCGGTACTGCTCGCGCGACTCGTCGCGGACCACGCCCACGCAGAGCTCGTTGTAGATCACGTCGTGGACGATGCGCCGATCCGCGGCCCGGGGAACGAGCACGTTGAGTCTGTGCATGTCGCGGAGTCGGTCCACATAGAAGTCCTCCTCCATCGTGTACGCGGTTGCCAGCAAACCGACCGTATTCAGCTGTGCGGCGTGCACAGCTTCGGCGGTGGCGTCGGCGATATGCACGAAAGGCACGTCGACCGCGGCCGTGATCGAGTCGGCGACCTTGTGCATCGTGTTGGTGCAGAGCACGAGCAGCTGCGCTCCCGCCGCGACGATCGCGCGTGCCTCCTCGGCCATCCGCGCTCCAGCCTCCTCCCAGCGCGCGCCGCGCTGCAGCCGCTCTATCTCGGCAAAATCGACCGAGCGCAGCACGCAGTCCGCCGAGTGAAGCCCACCGCAGCGCGCACGAACCTCCTCGTTGACCAGCCGGTAGTACTCAGCAGAGGACTCCCAGCTCATCCCGCCCAAGAGCCCGATTCGCTTCACCGCCAACCCTCGACCTTCAGCTGACCCCGGTCACCTCTGCGCCCGGGATTGCGCGAATCAGTGCCTCGGGTGCAACCGCAAACACGTCGTGCGGGGTGCCTGCTGCAGCCCACAGCACCGAGAAGCGCCGCAGCGACGCGTCGATAAGCGTGGCCAGCGCGGCGTCATGCCCAAGTGGGGGAACGCCGCCGATCGAGAAGCCGGTCGCCGCGCGCACCCGCTCGGGTGACGCCGGCGCAAGTCCGAGCCGCTGCGCATCGACGCGGCGGTCCCCGGCGCAGAGGACCACAACGGGCTGGTCGTCGCGCAGGAACACCAGCGACTTCACGATCTGGCCGACCTCGACGCCCAGCGCCGCGGCTGCCAGCTCAGCCGTGCGCGCCGAATCGTCGAGCGTGGTCACGTCGATCGTGAGGCCTCGCTGTCGCAGGCGTTCCGCGAGGCGCGCGGCCGTGGGGTGCATCGACGCAACAACCTACTGCGTCGGCTGCGCGGCAGCCGAAGTGACGGCGTCCCGACCCGTCAAACCGGCGGCGGGCGAGCAGACATCCTCCCCTGCGCGGCGCCGGCCGGCTCGCCGCGAGGGCGTAAGGTCGAGAACATGGCCCGCCACCATTCCGTCCCGAGGCGCACGCAGTCGGCCGAGGCGTATCTGCGTGCTACACGTGCGCTGGCCGCGCTCGCGCTGCTCGCGTTCGCGGGCGGGATTGTGTCCGACGAGCTAGAGGGGAGCTTCTGGTCCGATCACGCGCTTCTCGCCGGGCTCGCTTCGAGCGTGATCGTCGTAATGCTCACTGTGGCGCTGGTGAACGAGGTAATCGAACGCCGCAGTCGACAGCGTTGGAGTGTGCTCGCGCAATACGTGATGCTGCAGCTGGTACGCGACGCACGGTTCGTGTGGACGGCGCTCGCCGAGCTGGCGGGCTTGATGCCCTCGAGCGAGTACGCGACCGACGTCGACCTCCTGGCAACAGCGGCCTCGATCGATGCGGGTTCGCAAGCCGTTCGCGACACGCCGCGCCTCACAGCGGCGCTGCACGATCTCCTCGCCGACCACGACAAGCGGCGGCGGCTTCACGACAAGGTCGTGTTCTTCGTCGACCACAACGACGAGGTGCTGGGTCGCTGGGCGGCGGTGATGCTGAACTCCGACCTCTACGCCGAGGTGATCGACCGACACGTGGAGCTGGCCGGCGATCTGGCGTGGTTGGCCAGCCTGCTCGGCTCCACGCTCGACGACGACGCCGAGCATGCGCTCACGCGACGCCCCCATCCGTCTGCGCTGATGTCCGGGCCGGTAGACGACGATCAGCTGGCGCAGAGAGTGGCCGCGATCACACAGCTCGCCGAGCAGCTCGACCGCGGGACGCTTGCGCTGGCACTGCGAATCGTCCCGTTCGAGTGGTGGGGCGAACAGCTCGGAGTGACCGCGCCCAACCAGCAAGGCGATCGCAAGCTACCCGCGCCCGAGCGATCGCTTCCCTGATTTCCGGCGGTCGCGCCGCCGGTGGACGGGAACCGAGCGTGCCCCGGTGGGGCCGGAACTGCGGCCGCCGCGGGGCGTCACGCGTTTGGACGCGACGCTTGGCCAACCCCGCGGACCTTGACCTGTTTCAAGCATCTGCTTGAATAGCTCGTCGATGCACGCGCAGAAGGCCGACCAGCGCCGCGAGGGAGGTCTGCGCACGCGCGCGCGACTGATGGACGCCGCGCTGGATCTGCTCGCCGAGCGCGGCGAGGATGGCTGCACCCTGCGTGAGATCACCGATGCCGCTGAGGCCAACGTCGCGGCGGTGAGCTACCACTTCGGCTCGCTGAAAGCGCTCTGCGATGCGGCGATCGAGCGGGCGCTTGAGCGCTACCTCGACGCTCAACAGGAGGCGGTGAGCGAGCTGGGCCCCGAGTCCAACCCGGAAGAGGTTGCGGCCGCGTTCGCGCGACCGATGATGGACGCGCTGCTCAAGGGAGGCAGCGATCTCGCCACCATGCGCATCGTCGCACGGGCGGGACTCGATCCGCCGCAGGGCTGGGTCCGGCTGCGCCCGAGGTTCGAGCAGATTCGTGCCGACGTCGCGCGGGTGCTGAAGCCCAATGTTGCGGGCGTCGCGCAGCAAGAGTTGATCTTCCGAACTCGCTTCGCCGCCGGCCTGCTGAACTGGCTCGTTCTGGCGCCAATTGGGGTCGAGCTCGGCAAAAAGACCGACAAGCAGCTTGAGCGGCTGCTGGTGCCGGTCCTGACCGGGACCTTTCGCGGCACGAGCTGCTGATCGCGGGGTCTCGACGCACCCCCATCGGCGGCACGCACAGCAGAGCGTCCGAGACGTCGGCCTCGGACCCAGTGGTTCAGCACGGCTCTGGGCCGGGTAGGTCTCCAGCGACTCGCGCAAGAAATTCAAGCGTACGCTTGACAAACACCGGGACCGGAGATAAGTTCAAGCAAGCGTTTGCTCGACTTTGTCTGGAGCCGAGCAGGCGGGTTCCCCTCGACAAGTCAGGAGGTTGACCGGCGATGAAGGTCGTACTGACCGGCGCAACAGGTTTCATCGGATCGCACGTGCTGACGGCGCTGCGAGACAACGACCACGAGGTGACAGCGCTCGTCCGCAACGATGCGGCGGCCGACGTGGTCGCGGCGCGTGGCGCAACCGCGAGCGTGGTTGACCTCTACGATCAGCCAGCCGTCGCCGGTGTGCTGCGCGATTCAGACGGTGCGATCCACGCTGCCAGCCCCGGAGATGCCACGAGCGCGGACCTCGACTCGGCTGTGGCCGACGCCGCGATCGCTGCATTCGCGGGCAGCGGCAAGCCGTACGTCCACACGAGCGGAACTTGGATCTACGGGAACAACACGGCGATCGACGAGGAGTCCCCGAACAAGGCTCCTGCCTTGGTGTCCTGGAGAGAGCCGATCGAGAGCCGGGTTCTCGACGCCCCAGGCATGCGCGGAGTCGTGATCGTGTCGAGCATCGCGTATGGCGACGGCGGCGGAGGGATGCCCGGGCTGATCCTCGGCTCACCTCGCGACGACGCTGACAACTTGATCATGCTGGGCTCCGGCCAGCAGCATTGGTCGACGATCCATGCCGCAGATCTGGCGGATTTCTACCGCCGTGTGCTGGAAGACGGCTCGGCTCGCGGCTACTACGTCGTCGGCAACGGCCTGAACCCGACCGTGGCTGAACTGACCGAGGCGGCCGCCGTTGCGGCCGGCGCGCCCGGCGCCGTCCCCGGTTCCGATGAGGAGGCGCGGGCGCGCTTGGGTGACTATTTCGCGGAGGTGTTGCTGCTCGACCAGGGCACCGGCGCGGCCAAGGCCCACGCCGAGCTCGGTTGGAGCCCATCCCGCCCGGGGCTCGTCGAGGAGTTCCGTCGCGGCAGCTACCGCAAGGCGACTGCCGGCTGACCGGCCCAGCCGAGGCCAAGGTGTGGCCGGGTCAGCCCCTGTCGTGCGGGGGCGTGACGTCGCGATCGTTGAGAACGAACGTATACGCACCCTGTACGTTCTGATCGAAGCTCCGGCCGGCTAGCGGCTCCCCGCGCCGCCGCGGTAGTCGACGGCGCGAAAGCACCCGTGCAGGTGGTCGTTTACGACGCCGACGTTTTGCATGAACGCATACACGCTCGTCGGCCCGACGAAGCGGTACCCCTGAGACTTCAACTGGGTGGCGAACGCCTCCGCCTGCGGGGTGAACTTGGGCAGCTCGGCGAGCGACCGCGGTGCCCGCCTCCGTGCGGTCTCGTATGACTGCGCGAGCGCAGCGAGGCTCGGCGAGGCGGACACCATCACGCGCGCGTTCTCGACGGTCGCCTGGATCTTGGCGCGGTTGCGGATGATCGAGGCGTCCCCCACCAGCCCGTCGACGTCGCGTTCGTTCATCGCGGCGACCGCGTCCACGTCGAAGCCCAGGAACGCCTTCCTGAACGCGTCCCGCTTGCCAAACACGATCGACCAGCTCAGCCCGACCTCGAACACGCCGAGGGTGAGTGCTTCGAACATCGCCGACTGGTCGTGCGTGCGCGCTCCCCAGACCTCATCGTGGTAGCGGACGCCCGGCGTATCGCCGGCGCCGACCCAGGCGCAGCGCGGCTTTCCGTCGTAACCGACGATCACGTCGCTGCTCATCGGGCTTGCCGCGCCGCCTTACGCCACCAGCGCTCCCTGAACCGACCTCGCGGCGGCACGGATCGCGTCGAGCACGACGTCGGGGTGCGAGAGCATGGGGACGTGGCTGCTGTCGACCGCAAACACGGTCGCGCCCATCCGCTCCGAGACGAAACGCTGTAGCTCCGGGTTGACGGTGTGATCGTTGTTTTCAAGCACGTAGAAGCTCGGCTTGGACTTCCACGCGGCTCCTGGAACCTTCTGTTCGAACAGGTCTGCGGCAGGCACTACTCGGCAGCCAGCTCGGGCGCGGCTTCCAGGCGCACGAGCGTTTTCTGACCTTCGGCGTCCTCGACCTCGATGGCCGACGGCAGGATGCCCTGTGAAGACTCCACCGCTATTCGCTGCGGGCTCGAGACGATGTGCTCCAAGGACTCGGCCGGCCCCCCGGGCGAGAGGTCGATCACGAGGATGTCATCGCGATCGTCATAGGAGATGCCGCTGAGAAGCAGGCCTTCCGACTGCACCTGGGCGCCGAGGTCGGGGGCGTCGATCTCCACGGTAGCCCGCGTTGTCGTCAGGGTTCGGCTCAGCTCATCGAAGTAGGTACGCCAGCTGTCGCGCGCCAGCTCGTCGGTCTCGGCCATCGACCGCCGAGCATATAGCCACAGACGGTTCGGCGGGGCGCAGGTCGTCTGTGGCACGGCCGCGCCGCGGGCGTGCCAGCGACGCGTTCGGCACTGCGGCGCGTGCAGCTAAGGGTGAAGGACGATTTCGTGGGCCGCAAACGCGAACCCCGCGGCGAGCAAGGTCCAGGTGACCGGCCAGCTGACCGTATGCAGAAACGCCGTCCGCCAGCGGCCGACACCGCGCACGTAGAGAAAGATCGCCAGGAGCAAAACTGCGTAGCAGGCGATCGCCGCCGCGGTCCCCGGCGCCAAGCCGAGGATCGGCGCCACCACCAGACCGAGCAGAAGCCAGGCGGTGATAGCCAGGATGTCGACCGACAGGCTCGTGCGTTCGCGCCCGACGATCGTCATAAAGCCGGCCGCGCCAACCACTGCGGCGGCGATGTACACGCCGAGCTTCCAGTGCGAGCTGAAACCAAAGATGTCGCCCATCAGCGCCCCGCCTCCCCACAACAGCAACGGGCCTACGACGCTGACGGCCACGTAGCACGCAAACATGTCCGCGGCAGAGTCCCATGGGTTCCCGAACACAGGTCGATGCGGAACCAAAGCCTGTTTGAGGGCCGACGGTGCGAGCGCCGCCCTCAGTGGTGTGTCTTCTTCTGGGGTCATTCGTCAGGGAGGTTATGCCGTCCCGCGTGTCGATCGGCACGACAGCGTTTCACGCTCGAGAGGCCTCCGCCAGACTCGCCGCCGAAGTCAAGCGCCGGCGGCGACGGCCGTCGCTTCTTGCGCGGGCGAATCGGGCGCTTGGCTTGTGTCCGGGTCCTGCAGTGAGTGGCGCTGCGCGTGTACGACCAGCACGGGCGCGCGGCTGTGGTTGAGCACGTAGTGGCTGACGCTGCCCAGCAGCGCGGCGCGAATCGCGCCGCGCCCCCGTGAGCCCATCACGATCAGGTCATAGTGCCCTGTCGCGAGCCGGTCAAGCAGCGCCTCCCGCACCGGCTTTTGGCTCATCACGGTCCTCACGGACACGTAATCGGGGACACACTCGACAGCCTCGCGCAGCATGGTTTCGGTGGCCGCTTCGGCCTCGCGCGCGAGCGTGGCCGCGACCGCGCTGCCGGAGCCGATGTACGCGGCGGCCGGCGGGCCGCCGACCGCGCTGAAGAGCGTGAGCACCGCCTGCTCTCCCTCCGCGAGGTCGATCGCGTGCGTGAGGGCCAGATCCGAATCGGGTGAGCCGTCGATCGCTACGAGGATGCTGTGAAACATCGTCCGCCCCCTTCATGATCTTTGGAGCTTTGCTAAAGGCCTACCGCCGTTATAGCAGAGATTATATAGTTTGTGATATGTCCTCCAACGCGAAGCGGGTAGCCAATCGAGCCGACCTCCTCGACGGGATCTCCGAGCAGTTGCCCTCGCGTGTCGCGGTCTTGCTGCGGTTGCTCGTCAAGCAGATGCGGCGATCGGACGTCTCGCGCACCGAAGTCGAAGTCTTGAGCATCCTTTCGGACGGGCCGCAGAGGATCACCGAGCTGACCGAGCTGATGAGCACGGCGCAGCCAACGATGACGCTCTTGGTCAAGCGCCTCGAGGGCAAGGGGTTGGTCTCTCGTGCGCAGGTGGCCGGCGACCGGCGCGTCGTGTTGGTGACCGTCACCGGGGCCGGCGCGTCGACGCTGAGCGCCTTCCGCACCCGGGCCGCGGCGGCCATGCGCGCCGACCTCGACGGCCTCTCTGACCGTCAGGTTCGAGACCTCGCCGGGGCGACCGAGGCGCTCGGTCGGTTTGTCGATCAGCTTCAGCGGCGGGGTTGAGCCCGCGGCCCTGCTGACGAGAAGCGGCTTGATCGGATCGCGCGCGACCGGCGTCAGTAGCCGACGCTGTAGTGGCTGACGCGGTGGCAGCCGTCGAGCTTGAAGTGGTGTTCGCTCACGGTGCTGAGGAAGACCACTACGCGTGGGGACTGGCAGTGGATGACCCCAGAGATAC
>DASZFR010000063.1:0-2637 GCA_035939635.1 Solirubrobacteraceae bacterium | reverse complement strand
GGCCTGACCGGTGGAGATCTTGGCGTGCGTGTCGCCGCTCACGTCGGGCGTGACGCGCACGAGCACCGGCTGGCCACGGTCGGCAGCGGCGCCTTCACCGAGCAGGCGCGCGAGGCAGTCGATCTCGTCGAAGTTGTCGATCACGACGAGGCCAACGCGGTGGCGCAGCGCCATCCGCAGCTCGGCCTCGGACTTGGCGTTGCCGTGCAGCACGATGCGCTCCGGGGCAAAGCCCGCGCGCAACGCGAGCTGCAGCTCGCCGCCGGAGGCCACGTCGCACCACAGGCCCTCGCGCGCGAACAGCGACAGCACCGCGGTGCACGGGAACGCCTTGGAGGCAAAAACCACGTGCAGGTCGCCGTGACCCGCCTGGCGCGCAGCGGCGAGGAACGCCTGGGCGCGCGAGCGCAGATCTTCCTCGGCCACGACGTAGGCCGGCGTGCCGAACTCACGCGCGAGCTCGATCGCGTCGCACCCGCCCACCTCGAGGCGACCGCGCTCGTTGATGCGGCTGCCGAGCGGGAACACGTCGCTCAAGCTCGTAGCTGTCGCCATGGCGGGGATTATCGCGTGCCGGCGCGGGGCGCCGGCCGCGAGATCAGGCCGGCACCGGGGCGGCGCCGGCGCGCAGCGCCTCCACGCCACCGCCGCGTCGCACTTGCCAGGCAAGCCACACGGAGCCGGCAATCACCAGGCCGATGCTCTCGAGCTGGGGCGCGGTGAGGCCCAGCACCACCTCGTGGTTTCGGCGGATGAACTCGACGAGAAACCGCTCGAGGCCGCTCCCGACGAGGTAGCACGCGAACAGAACGCCCGGGCGCACGCGGTCGCGCAGGCGCCACAGCGCCCAGGCGAGCAGGCCCATCGCCGCCGTCTCATAGATCGGCGTCGGCTGCACCGTCACCCCGGGCGGCGTCGGCACGGTGCCGTGCGGGTAACCCATCGCCCAGGGCAGCGTCGAGCGGATCCCGTAGTCGCCGTCGCCGGACACCTGACAGCCGATGCGCCCGATCGCATAGCCGAGGGCGAGACCGACCCCGCATATGTCGAGCATCCACAACGACATGGCTTTGCGCCAGCGCATCCAGGCGACCACGGCGATGGCGCCGCCGATCACGCCGCCGTACCAGACCAGGCCGGAGCCCGAGAAGACGTTGCCGAGCAGGTCGTGCTTGACCTGCTCGTAGTTCTGGATCAGGTAGTAGCCGCGCGCCCCGATGACACCTCCGAGCAGCGCCGCGAAGATCAGCTCATAGGCCCAGTCGACCGGCCTGTCGAGCTCGCGCAGGCGCCGCGCCACCACCGCGCCGCACGCGATGAAGGCGCACGCGAACGCGACGCCGAAGGTCTTGATCGAGATACCGAGGATGTGGATCTCGGGCTTCATCTGCGCAGTCCGCTCACGCCTCGATCAGATAGCTGTCTCACGCCTCGAGCCACCGGTGCCAGCCGTCGATCAGGCCCGCGATCCCATGGTAGGTGAGCGTCGGCAGACCCGATGAGCCGCCCGCGACACACGATCTTTCAAGCGCCGGGTCAGACGGCTCGCCGCGCCCGACCAGCGCTGCCGGCTGCGCGGGCCGGGCAACTTTGGGCATCTCGACGAGGTCGGCGCCGGACGGCTGCAGAGAACGTACGAGCTCGACGTTCTGCGCAGACACCCGCTGCAGTATCCAGCACGGCTGCCAGTCGCGGTGCCGGCCCGACGCGCGCGGACCTACCCAGCCGGTCCAAGCCGCGCGCCGGCGCGCCTCGTTCGCCTGCAGGCGGGACTGGGGAAGCGAGCTTGCGGGCGCGGCGGTGTCAAGCGACTTGCGGGCGCGGCGGGGGCAAGCGACTTGCGAGAGTGGCCGGCGCGGCGGGAGTAGACGAACTTGGCGCGCGGCGAGTGCGGAGGGGCGCCGGATGGGGTCCGAGCCTTACTGGAGCGTTAACGCGGTCTGCCACAATCAGTGCCATGGCTACCGCGACGAGAACACGCAGCTTTGGCAAGGACAACGGCCTCCAGGCCCGGATGGTGGTGACCATGTTCCTGCTCGGACTGGTCTACGTGGTGTTCGTCGGCGCGCTGTTCGCGGCCGGCGCTGGCGCGGGCCTGATCGTGGGGGTCGCCGTGGTGCTGCTGCTGTTGCAGCTGTTCACCAGCGACAAAATCGCGCTCGCCACGCTGGGAGTCAAAGAGGTGACGCCCGCGCAAGAGCCCGAGCTGCACGGCATCCTCGACCGCCTGTGCGTGCAGGCCGACCTGCCCAAGCCGCGCGTGTGCGTGATGGAGACCTCGATGCCCAACGCCTTCGCGATGGGCCGCAGCCGCAAGTCCACCACTGTGTGCGCGACGCGCGGGATCCTCGAGCTGCTGCCGCCCAACGAGCTCGAAGGCGTGATGGCGCACGAGCTCACGCACGTGATCAACCGCGACGTGATGGTGATGACGCTGGCGAGCTTCTTCGCGACGCTCGCGTCGCTGATTGCGCAGTTCGCCTTCTTCTTCGGGGGCGGCTATGGCAACAGCGAAGAGGAGGAGGACATCTTTTTCGTGGTGATCGTGTCCGTGCTGGTGTACGCGTTCTCGTTCTTGCTGCTGCGCGCGCTGTCGCGCTATCGCGAGTTCGCGGCCGACCGCGGCGGCGCTGTGTT
>DASZFR010000062.1:0-6378 GCA_035939635.1 Solirubrobacteraceae bacterium | reverse complement strand
GTGGGGGAGACCTCGCACGCGACCAAGTCCCACCACCACCAGGGGGTCGACCGGCTCGGCGAAGGTCTCCAGGTGAGCGCGACCTCGACGATCGACGACCTGCCGGAGGCGATCGAGCTCGTGGGCGCCCGCTTCGTGCTTGGCGTGCAGTGGCACCCCGAGGCCGACGAGGGCAGCGCGGTGATCGGCGCGCTGGTGGCGGCGGCAGTACAGGACGCCCGGGGCGTTCCCGGGTAGCAGGCGCGCGCTTCGTGCGGCGATCGAGCGCGATCCGGGCGGCGGCCTGGGGGATGGTCGCGGCGGGCGTCGCCGCGCCCCTCGTGCGCAAGCGCGTGCGGGCGCCGTCGCTGGTGGTGCAGGCGGTGGCCTACGCGGCGCCGCTGGCCTTGTGTGTTGCGATCCGGCGCTCGCGCGCGCGCGACGTGGGCGTGTGCGCCCTGCAGATGTGGGCCTACGTCGCCGCCTACAAGTACCCGCACGACGACGTGAGCGCGCAGCGGCGCAAAACCCGCTTTCGCTACCCGATCGCCGCCGACCTCGCGCTCGGGCTCGGCGAGCTGCCCACAGTGCGCCTGCAGCGCGCCCTGGCGCGGGTGGGCGCGCAGGGGGCCGAGTGGAGCAGGCTGGATGCCGCACTGGTGTGGGCTCACTGGGGCTGGTTTCTGGTTCCGCACAGCGCGGTGGCCTACATTCTGCTGCGCCATCCGCAGCGCTTCCCGCGCGCAGCGACCCTCACCTACGCCGTGTTCAACGTGGGCGCGAGCATCTACTGGGTACTGCCCACGGCTCCGCCGTGGTACGCGGCGCTCGAGGCCGAAGGCGAGGGCACGCGCGGCGTGCCCGACGTTCGTCCCGCGGCGCCGCAAGGTTGGAGCGGCTACGCACCCGCGGTGCCCGCGGCCGGCGTGGGTGCGGTGCGGCGGTTGATGGTGGAGTACGGCGAGCACTTCTGGGAGGACGAGTGGTCGGCTCTTTACAGTGTGTTTGGAGGCAATCCCCTTGCTGCGATGCCTTCACTTCACTTCGCCTCGTCGCTGATGGCGGCGTTGCTGCTGTCAGAGGTCGGCCCGCTGCCGGGTGCATTGGGCTATGCCTACGCGGCCGCGCTGGGCTTTTCGCTGGTGTATCTCGGCGAGCACTACGCGGTGGACCTGGTCGGAGGCGCGGCGCTCACCGCGGCCGTGCGGCGCCTTGAGCCCGCGGCGACACCGCCGCTCGCGGGGCTCGCGCGCGTCGTGGCGCGGCTGGAAGCGATGGCGCACGAGCCCTCATGAGCGGCTCCGCCGAAACCCACGCGCCGGCGGCGAGCGCCACGGCCGGGGAGCGGTCGCGCGAGGCGGTGAAACCGCCCGGCGAGGAGATGCCGCGCGTGCACGTCACGCGGCGGCGGGCGCTTCTGTTCGCGGTATTCGTGGTGAGTGCGCTGGCGTTCCTCTACGTGGTGCTGCCGCAGCTCGGCGGCGTCAGCCACACCTGGGACCGGCTCGACATCGGCGACGCGTGGTGGATCGCGATCGCGGTTGGGCTGCAGCTGCTGTCGATGGCGAGCTACATCTTGATCTTCCACGGCGTGAGCGTCCCGCCCGACTCGCGCATCACGTGGTCCGAGAGCTACCAGATCACGATGGCGGGGCTGGCCGCCACTCGCCTGTTCGCGGCCGGGGGCGCCGGTGGCGTGGCCGTGACGGCGTGGGCGCTGACGCGGTCGGGCATGGAGCGGCGCGAGGTGGCGCAGCGCATGATCGCCTTTTTGGTGCTGCTGTACGGCGTGTACATGGCGGCGATGGTGGTGTGCGGCGTGGGGCTGTACATCGGGCTGTTCCCGGGGCCGCATCCGTTCGCGATCACGATCGTTCCGGCGATCGTGGGCGCGACGGCGATCGCGGCATTCCTCGCGCTCGCGTTCGTGCCCGAGGACCTCGAGCAGCGCCTGGGCGCGCTCAACCGCCGCAACCGGCGCGTGCCGCGCTGGCTGCGCCGTCTCGCGACGGCGCCCGCGGCGGCGTCGGGGGGCGTGCGGTTCGCGATCCGCAAGCTGCGCCACCCCGATCTGGCGATGATCGGCGCGGTGTCGTGGTGGGGCTTCAACGTCGCCGTGCTCTACGCGGCCTTTCGGGCGTTTGGCCAGCCGCCGCCGATCGCGGTGCTCGTCCAGGCGTACTTCGTCGGCCTGCTCGCCAACCTGCTGCCGTTGCCGGGCGGCATAGGCGGCGTCGACGGGGGGATGATCGGGGCGCTGGTGGCGTTTGGGGTCAGCGGCAGCCTCGCGTTGATCGCGGTGCTCGTCTACCGCCTGCTGGCGTTCTGGCTGCCGAGCATCCCCGGCGCCGTGGCGTACTTTCAGCTGCGCCGTACCGTGAGCCGTTGGCACAGCGCCGACGCGGGGCCTGCGGTCGTGCCACCGCGCGTGACCGGCGGGTCGGTCGCCGCATAGGCGCCCCCGACCAGACGGTGGGGATACGATTGCAGCTGCGTGGACACCGCTGGTTTTGTACGCGACACATGGAGCGCGGTGGCGCGCGGCGACCTCGATGCGATGGAGGCAGCGCTCGCGCCCGACGCGCAATGGCGCGCGGTTGAGGACGGGCCGTGGAACTGCCACAGCCGCGGCGAGATCCTCGAGGTGATGCGCGGAAACCTCGCCCGCGGGCTCGAGGGCGAGATCGACGAGGTGCTCTCCGCGGGCGATCACACGGTGGTGGCCTTCCGGCCGGCGCGGTCGTGGAACGGGGCGTGGCCGCTGGACGGCGGGATCCGCTACGTGGTCCTCACGGTGCGCGACGGGCTGATCGCCGAGATGAAGGGATGCGCCGACCGCGCGGCTGCCCGGCAATACGCCGGCATCGCCTAGCGGCACGGCCCGCAGCGTTACTTTTCACCGTCGCGGCGGTATACTATAAAAAGTAAAGTATTGTCGCGTGGTGACGGGCACCGCGCGCGGGAAGGACGGGAACGGATGAGCGACGTCGAGAACGTGATCATCGTCGGAAGCGGCCCGGCCGGCTACACGGCGGCCCTGTACACCGCGCGCGCCAACCTGCACCCGCTCGTGTTGGAGGGCTTCGCGTGGGGCGGGTTGCTGCAGCAGACGACCGACGTGGAGAACTACCCCGGCTTCCCCGACGGGGTGATGGGCCCGGAGATGATGCGGAAGTTTCGCGAGCAGGCCGAGCGCTTCGGCGGTCGCCTGGTCACCGAGGACGTGACCCGCGTGGAGCTCGCGAGCGAGCCCGGCGGCATGCACAGCGTGTGGGTGGGCGACACCGAGCACCGCACGCGCACGGTCGTGCTGTCGATGGGCGCGCAGCACAAAAAGCTTGGCATCCCCGGCGAGTTGGAGCTCGGCGGTCGTGGCGTTAGCTACTGCGCCACCTGCGACGCTGCGTTCTTCCGCGACTCGCCCACGATCGTGGTCGGAGGCGGCGATTCGGCGATGGAGGAGGCGATATTCCTGTCGAAGTTCGCGTCCAAGGTCACGGTGGTGCACCGGCGCGACGAGTTCAGGGCGTCACAGATCATGGTCGACCGCGCCCGCGCGCAGGACAACATCGAGTTCCTCACCCCGTACACCGTCAAGGAGCTTGTGGCCGCAGACCACGGTGCGCTCGGGCACGCGACGCTGGTGAACGCGGTCACGGGCCAGGAGCGCGAGCTGCCGATCAAGGGCGCGTTCGTGGCGATCGGCCACGAGCCGCAGTCGGCGCTCGTTGCCGGCCAGATCGAACTCGACGAGAACGGCTACGTGCTCACCCAGGACCACTCGACGCGCACCAACCGTCCTGGCGTGTTCGCCGCCGGCGATCTCGTCGACCACACCTACCGGCAAGCGGTAACGGCCGCGGGCAGCGGCTGTCAGGCGGCTCTGGACGCCGAGTGGTACCTGCGCGACACGCCCGAGGTGCCCACGCCGGAAGACATGCCCGAGGGCGACTTGGCCGAAGCGCAGTGGGCTGCGCCTACGAGCCCGGTCGCCGGCAACAGGGTCGCCTGAGAGCGCATCGGCGCTGGGGCGCAGCCGTCCCAGGACCGCGCGGTCCTGTCGCCGACCGTGGCTCACGCCGCGGCGCGAGCGCCGAACGCACAGGGGCGTCGTTTCGCACAGCGTCGCCTAGCGCCGGGGTGCGAGCGCGCCCTCGAGCTCGAGCAGGAAGCGCTTGCGAGGCAGTCCGCCGCCATAGCCGCCGAGCGAGCCGCCGCTGCGCAGAACGCGGTGGCAGGGGATCACGATCGGGATCGGGTTTGCGCCCAGCGCGTTTCCCGCCGCGCGAAAGCCGCGTGGAGAGCCGGCATCGGCGGCCACCTCGGCGTAGCTGAGCACGCCGCCGTAGGGGATCTGTGAGGTGACGCGCAGCACGCGCTGCGCGAACGGCGCCATCAGACGCCGGTCGAGTGCGAGCTCGAACGAGCGCCGCGTTGCGCTGAAGTACTCATCGAGCTCGCGCCGAACATCGTCGAACGGCGCGCGGGCCTCCACGATGCGCGGCGAGATCCGCCGGGCAAGACCTTCGAGCATCCCGTCCAGGCTCTCCTCGGGAAAGGCCAGGCGCACCAGCCCGCGTTTGGTCGCTGCGAGCAGCAGCGTGCCAAAGGGCGAGTCCGTGGAGGTGTAGCTGACGTCGGCGAGGCCTTCGTCTGCGATTCGCTGCGCCAGCCTGCCGGCCGCGCTCGCGGCCTGCTCCCGGATCCCGCTGGCGCTGTCGTGTTGCATGCCGCGGCGAAGCGCGGTCTCGACGCCGTTGGGGTGTGTGGTTGAAGCGGTCATTGGTGCATCACCTCTCTGAGCTTGGTCAGGCCCTCGTGCAGCGAACGCCGCGCGGCCGGCTCGGAACAGCCGATCGCGCGCGCGATCTCTCGATGTGGCAGATCCGCGGCGAATCGCAGCGTCACCGCCGAGCGCTGGCGCGCGGGTAGCGCGCGCACCGCCCCCCACAGCGCGTCGTCGCTTGGCTCGGCCGCAGCGTGCTCGCGTCCGTCGAGCGCCGCCGGATCGGGGTGCGGCAGCGCGCGGCGCGCGCGGGCGCGGTGGGAGTCGATCGCCTTGCGCTGCGCGATCGTGAGAACCCACGCGCGCAGGTTTGAGTCAGGACGCACGCGCGGGTAGGCGCGCAGCGCGGCGATGAAGGTCTCTTGGAAGCAGTCCTCGGCGTCTGCGCGGCCCGCGGCGTACACCAGATAGCGCCACACCACATCGCGGTTGTCGTCGAGGAATCGCTGAAAGGGCGGCGGCGCGCCCAGCGCGGCGTTGCTCATGCCCGTATAACGCCGCCGCCGGCTCGAGTGTGAGGCGCTCGCGGGCAGATCTCAGCTGGCCGCGGGGTAGTCAAAGAACCCCGCCCCGCTCGCGCGCCCGAGGCGACCGGCGCGCACGAGTCGCTGCAGCAGCGGCGCGGGCCGGTAGCGCTCCTCGCGGTATTCCTCGCATAGGGCTTCCAGCACACCGAGCACACGGTCCAGGCCGATCGCGTCGGCCCACTCCAGCGGGCCGCGCGGGTGGTTGAGCCCGAGCACCATGCCGGTGTCGACGTCGCGCGCCGCCCCAACGCCTTCGCCGAGCGCGAACGCGGACTCGTTGATCACCTGGCACACGATCCTGCCGAGCACGAGCCCCGGCGCGTCGCCGACCCAGGCAACGTGCTTGCCGAGCGCGGCGAAGAACCGCTCCGTGCGCGCGGCGGCGAGCGGCGAGGAGCCCTCGCCGCGCGTGAGCTCCACCAGCCGCGCGTCGCCGAGCGGCGGGAGGACGTGGAAGCCGACCGCGCTGCCGCCGGGCTCCAGCGCGCTGAGCGAGCCGGCGCCGACCATCACGAGGTGCGCGCCTCCCTGCGGCGGCGCCGCGCCGCGCCGGTCGGGGCGGACCCCTTCGCCCGTTCGCACGCGTTTGCTCGGCGTGGCATCGCAATCCACGATCAACGCCGGCAGCACGCCGCCCGTGGGGTCGTGTGGCGAGCGCACTTCGTAGCCCGCCACGCGCGCGGCCCCGCGCAGTTCCTCCGCCGGGTCGCCCTGGCCGGAGATCACGACGACGCCTTCGCCGCGGGCAGGCGGCGCGGCCGAGAGCGGCTGCGGGTCTTCGACGCGGCGCGGGCCGGCGTCGGCGGCGGCCGACTCACCGGCTGACTCGGGCTCGGGCGAGTAGTCGTAGTAGCCACGGCCGGACTTGCGTCCGTACATCCCGGCGGCGACATAGCGCGCGGTGATCGGCGACGGGCGCCAGCGCGGCTCGCCGAAGCTCTGGCGATAAAAGCTTTCAGACACCGCGAGGCCGGTGTCGATGCCAACAAGGTCCATCAGCTCGAACGGGCCCATGCGAAAGCCGCCCTGCATGCGGCAGATGCGGTCGATCGCGGGCACGTCTGCGATGCCCTCTTGCAGCAGGCG
>DASZFR010000061.1:0-2232 GCA_035939635.1 Solirubrobacteraceae bacterium | reverse complement strand
AAGCTCGGATCGCCCGCCGATGTCGTCTGAGGGGCTGCCGGCGCGCATCCTCGAGCTCGCCGAGGAGCTGCGCCGCGAGGGCGTGGCGATCGGGACCTCGGAGCTGCTCGACGCCTTCGCGGTGCTCGGCGAGATCAGCTGGACTTCGCAGGAGGACTTCCGCGAGGCGCTCGCCGCGACGCTCGCCAAGAGCCAGGAGGACAGGCGCATCTTCGAGCTGGTGTTCGAGCGTTTCTTCTTTCGCGCGAGCGAGCTCGCCGCCGCCGAACAGGGAATCTCAGAGCACGATGCGCCCGGCCTGGGCGAGCTCAGCGAAGACGAGCTCGACGCGCTGCGCGCGCAGATCGCGGCTGCGCTGCGCGACGGCTCCGAGGGCGCGATGCGCGACCTGGCGCGCATGGCGATCGCCGCGTTTGCGCGCCGCCAGGAGGGATCCGGCGTGATCGGCGTCGACGTGCAGCGCATCCGTCGCGCGCTGGGACTGCGTGCCGAGCCCCAGCCGGAGCTGCCCGCGGATGACCCGCGTCGCGATGGGCTGCCGCGCGAGGCGCTGCGGCGATTCGAGGCGCTGCTGCGGCGCGAGCTGGAGCGCGCGCAGATCGAGCGCACCGGCGCGCTGCCGCCCGCGCGCCCGCTCGGCGAGCTCGACCGGGCGCTGCCGTCGGGGCCGCTGGCCGACCTCGCGGCCGTGCATCGCGTGGTGGCCCAGCTGCGCCGCCGCCTGGCCACCCAGGGCACGCAGGCGCGCGGCCACAAACGCCACGCGCAGGTGGACGTGCGCCGCACGATGCGCGCGTCGCTGCAGACCGGCGGCGTGCCGGTGGTGCTGAAGTTCCGCCCGCGCCGGCCCAAACGGCCCGAGATCTACGTGCTCTGTGACGTGTCCACGAGCGTCACCTCGGCGTCGGTGTTCTTTTTGTCGGTGCTGCACGCGCTGCACGACACGTTTCGCAAGATGCGCTCGTTTGTGTTCATCGAGCGCATCTCGGAGGTGACCGACATCTTCGAACACGAGCGCAGCTTCAAAGCGGTCAGCGAGCGCATCGCGAGCGACGCCGGCGTGGCGGACATCTCCGGCTACACCGACTACGGACGCGTGTGGTCTGAGTTCCTGGCCGACGTCGAGGACGACCTGCACCCGCGCGCCACGGTGATCGTGCTCGGCGACGCGCGCACCAACGGCCGCGACCCGCGCGCCGACGTATTCGCCCAGATCGCGGCGCGCGCGGGACGCACATTCTGGCTGAACCCCGAGCCGCGCCTGTACTGGAACTACGGCGACTCGGTGATCGCCGCCTACGAGCGCTACTGCACGGCGTTTGAGTGCTGGACCACGCCCCAGCTCGAGGACTTCGTGCGCGCGCTCACGCGTCCCGTGGTCGCCGCGCCCCGCTAGCGATAGCATCCGCAAGCAAGCAGACAACCAGGGGGGCTGGCGGGAAGGCCGGCTGAGATGGCGCCCTGGGACGCACGACGACTCCCCGGCGCCGACCCTTAGAACCTGTGGGGTAATGCCCGCGAAGGGAGCGACGTGCCTACCGAACTGCAATCTCGCCCGCCGGCCGTCTCGCCGGGACACGCGGCCGGCGCGGTGCAGCTCGTCGGCGTCGGGCGTACATTCCGCGGCCGTGACGGCGCTGCGCTGCGTGCACTGAGCGCGGTCAGCATCGACGTCGCGCCGGGCGAGCTGCTCGCCCTCGTGGGCCCGAGCGGGTGCGGCAAGAGCACGCTGCTCGAGCTGATCTGCGAGTTGCAGCGGCCCGACGAAGGCACGGTTCTCGCCGCGCCCGCGGCGCTGATGCCGCAGCGCGACCTGCTCATGCCGTGGTTGAGCGCGCTGGACAACGCCGCGCTTGCGCTGCGCATCGCCGGCACGGCGCGTGCACACGCGCGCGAGCGTGCCGCCGCGCTGTTTGCACAGATGGGACTCGACGGATTCGAGCGCGCCCACCCGAGCGAGCTCTCGGGGGGCATGCGCCAGCGGGTGGCGTTTCTGCGCACGCTGCTGTCGGGCAAGAGCGTGCTGTGCCTGGACGAGCCGTTCGGCGCGCTCGACGCGATCACGCGCGCCGAGATGCAGGAGTGGCTCGCCGGCGCGCTGGTGCGCGAGCCGCGCACCGTGGTGCTCGTCACCCACGACGTCGAGGAGGCCGTGATGCTCGGCGACCGGGTGGTGGTGATGGCGCCGCGGCCGGGACGCACGGTGGCCGAGATCGACGTGTCGCTTCCCCG
>DASZFR010000060.1:0-4940 GCA_035939635.1 Solirubrobacteraceae bacterium | reverse complement strand
ATAAAGCTCCCTCCCTTCCCCTTCCAGAACCGCCCAACCTTCCAGCAGGCCGTCGAAATCACGACCACGCCCGGGCGACGGCACGCCGGCGCCCCCCGCGCGCAGCGTCACAGACGACGCTCGGGCGCGTCCGCGTCGCGTTAGGGGCTGGCGGGTCGCGCGAGCCTCGCCCGCGCGCTTTCGTGGCGTGACGTGCACGATGCCCCAGGCCAGGCCAGGCCGGGGCACGGCGCGGATCGGCCAACCCGACGGCGTGCGAGGCGATGCGCTCGGGCACGTGCGCGCGAGCGCGATACTTGGCAACCGCGATGTCCGAACACAATGTCGCGCTTGTGCAGGAGCTTTATGACGGCTGGGCGCGCGGTGACTTTCGCGCGGGCGCCGAGCTGCTCGCGCCGGACTTCGAGTGGTTGCAGCTCGCAGGGCCGGTGGAGCCGGGATCCCACCGCGGTCCTCAGGCCGTTGACGCGCTGCGCAGGATCTTCGAGATGTGGGCGGACTTCTCCGTGCGCGCCGAAGAGTTCATCGACGCCGGCGAGAAGGTCGTGGTGGTGGCGCGCACGCGCGGCACGGCCAGGGACAGCGGGACGGGGCTGGACCAGGTGTTCGCGTACGTGTGGACGGTGCGGGACGGCCGCCTGGCACGCAATGAGGTGTTCGTCAGCCGCGAGGTCGCGCTGCGGGCGGCGGGGCTCGCGGACGCCTGACCGCGCGGCGGTGAGTCGCTACAGCGCTAGCTCACGCGGTGTAGCGGCGAGCTTCGCGCGCGCGCGCTCGGGCGTGACGCGCACGACGTCCCACGCCAGCCCGACCTTGCCCATGGCCAGGATCAGCCAGCCGGAGGGGTCCAGCTCATACCAGCGCAGCCCGTGAAACGCCGACTGGGGAAAGGCGTGGTGGTTGTGGTGCCAGGCCTCGCCCAACGAGGGGAGCGCCAGCCAGAAGACGTTCGTGGAATGGTCGTCGGTGTCGAAGCGACGGCGCCCGAAGAAGTGGCAGATCGAGTTGATGCTCCACGTGATGTGGTGCACGAGGAAGATGCGCACGAGACCGCCCCACAGCAGGGCGCTCAGGCCGGCCGTGATCGCGCCCGCGCCGAGCGCGAGGCCGAGCAGGAACGGCACCAGCAGGCTGGCAAGCGCGATCAACGGAAAGGAGCGGTTGATGCGCCGCATTGCGGGCTCTTCGAGCAGGTCGCGCGCGAACCGTTTCGAGGACGCCTGTCCGTGGGTCTGAAACAGCCACCCGGTGTGCGCGTGCCACAGCCCGCGCACCACGCCGGCGATGCCGGCGCCGGCGCCCACGTGCGGGCTATGGGGGTCGCCGTCTTCGTCGGTGAAGGTGTGATGCTTGCGATGGTCGGCCACCCAGTCGATCACCGGGCCCTGCACAGACATCGACCCCAGCACGGCCAGCACGCCGCGCATCCAGGCGTGGGTCTGAAACGCGCGGTGGGTGAGCAGGCGGTGAAAGCCGACCGTGACGCCGATCGCTGTGAGCGCGTACATGACGCCGAACACGACCAGATCGGCGGTGCCGAGGAAGTGGTGCCACAGCACCACGCCGGCGCCGATCACGCCGAGGAACGGGATCACCACCGCGGCGATGTTGACGTTGCGCTCCAGACGGGTCACGCATCAGGTGATACCCGGTTCGCCGCCTCTCGTTACCGGGTAATCTCATTGATCACGTCCGGTTCACGTTTAAGCCCTGTCCGGCGCGCGGCCACAGCCCTCAGGCGGTCGCCGCGATGGCGTGCGGGGCGCGATCGGGCACGGCCACACGGCGGCAGCGAGCTGCCAGCTTGCCGGCGTCGTGAGCTCACATGTAGGCCGTTGAGCACGTGTAGAAAATCTGCGATACTACGACTTAGATTTTCACCAAGCATATGAAGGAGCTCTAGAAGATGGCAAAGACCATAGGCATCGACCTCGGCACGACCAACTCGTGCATGGCGGTGCTCGAGGGCGGCGAGCCGACCGTCATCGAGAATGCCGAGGGAGGCCGCACAACCCCCTCCGTCGTGGCGTTCACAGTCTCGGGCGAGCGTCTCGTCGGGACAGTGGCCAAGCGCCAGGCGGTGACCAACCCGCAGAACACGATCTTCTCGATCAAGCGCTTCATGGGCCGCAAGGAGGCCGAGGTGCGCGAGGAGGAGTCGATCGTGCCCTACAAGGTCGTCTCCGGGCCAAACGGCGACGCGCGCGTGGAGGCGGCCGGTAAGCAGTACTCGCCCCCGGAGATCTCAGCGATGATCCTGCAGAAGCTGAAGTCCGACGCGGAAGCGTATTTGGGCGAACCGGTGAACGCCGCGGTGATCACGGTGCCGGCGTACTTCAACGACGACCAGCGCCAGGCCACCAAGGACGCCGGCAAAATCGCCGGGCTCGACGTCAAGCGGATCATCAACGAGCCCACCGCGGCGTCGCTCGCGTACGGGCTGGACAAGGAATCTGACCAGACGATCCTCGTGTTCGACCTCGGCGGCGGCACGTTTGACGTGTCGGTGCTCGAGATCGGCGACGGTGTGTTCGAGGTCAAGTCCACCGCGGGCGACAACCATCTCGGCGGCGACAACTTCGACAAGGCGATCGTCGACTGGCTGGTGGCCGAGTTCAAGCGCTCGCAGGGAATCGACCTGAGCGCCGACCCGATGGCGCTGCAGCGCCTGTACGAGGCTGCGGAAAAGGCCAAGATCGAGCTGTCGACCACGCAGGAGACGCAGATCAACCTGCCGTTCATCACCGCGGACTCGTCCGGTCCGAAGCACCTGGACATGCGCCTCACGCGCGCGAAGCTGTCCGAACTGACCTCCGCGCTGCTCGACCGCGTGGTGGCGCCGGTGCGCCAGGCGCTCGACGACGCCAAAGACAAGGGCGTCAAGGAGATCGAACACGTGGTGCTCGTCGGCGGCATGACGCGCATGCCGGCCGTGCAGGAGAAGGTCAAAGAGCTCACCGGCAAGGAGCCCCACCGGGGCGTGAACCCCGATGAGGTGGTTGCCGTGGGCGCCGCGATCCAGGCGGGCGTGCTGGCGGGCGACGTCAAGGACGTGCTGCTGCTGGACGTGACGCCGCTGACGCTCGGCATCGAGACCAAGGGCGGCGTGATGACCAAGCTGATCGAACGCAACACTACGATCCCCACGCGCAAGGGGGAGGTGTTCTCCACAGCCGAGGACAACCAGCCCTCGGTGGAGATCCACGTGCTGCAGGGCGAGCGCGAGATGGCGGCCTACAACAAGTCGCTGGGCAAGTTCCAGCTCACCGGCATACCGCCGGCGCCCCGCGGGATACCGCAGATCGAGGTCGCGTTCGACATCGACGCCAACGGCATCCTCAACGTGTCGGCGAAGGACCTCGGCACGGGCAAAGAGCAGAAGATCGAGATCAAGTCGGGCTCCGGCCTGTCTGAGGACGAGATCAAGCGCATGGTGTCCGACGCCGAGACGCACGCCGACGAGGACCGCCGCGCGCGCGAGCTCGCCGAGGCACGCAACAACGGCGAGAACGCCGCCTACCAGGCCGAGAAACAGCTCAGCGAGCTGGGCGACCAGGTTGACGCCGACTCAAAGCAGCGCATCGAAGCCGCGATCAAGGACGTACGCGACTCGCTCGAGAGCGAGGACCCGTCCGCGATCAACGCCAAGACCGAGGCTCTGCAGACGGCCTTCCACGCGATCTCCGAGGCGATGTACCAGCGCGCGCAGGAGCAGGCCGCTTCGGCCGGCAACGGCGCCTCGTCCGACGGCGCGGGCGCGTCGTCCGACGAGGAGGACGTGGTTGACGCCGAGGTAGTCGACGAGCCAAAGGCATAAGAGCAATGAGCGACTCACCGCAGACGGTGGACCGCGCTCAGGACACCGCCGGCAGCGGCGCGGGCGCCCAGCAGGGCCCCGCGCCGGGCGCCGGCGGCGCGTCCGCGCAGGCTGACGCCGCAAAGACGCAGGCGCGCGAGCGCAGCGACACCAAAGACAAGCCATCGACCGCCCCCGGCGCCGCCGCGGCGTGCGGAGACGCAGGCGCGCACCGCGGCGAGCACGCGCACGCCGACGAGGGCGCGCTCGCGCACGACGTCGACGAGCTCGTGGCGGTGGCGGCGCAGCGCGACGAGTACCTCGCGCTTGCGCAGCGTACGCAGGCCGACTTCGAGAACTACCGCAAGCGCGTGGCCAAGGAGGCCGCGGCCGCGCAGGAGCGCGGCGTGGCGCGCCTGGCGCAGGAGCTCTTGCCGGCGCTTGACAACCTCGACAGGGCGCTCGAGGCGGCAGCCGAGCACGCGGACGGGGAGGCATCGCTGCTCGAGGGGATGCGGCTCGTGAGCAACGAGCTGCACGCGGCGCTCGCGCGCATGGGCATCGAGCGCTTCTCTCCGAAGGGCAAGCCGTTTGACCCGGCCGAGCACGAGGCGATGGCCCAACAGCCGGTCGCCGGCGCGCAGAGCGGCACGGTGGCTGAGGTCTTCGCTCCGGGGTACCGCCTGGGCAAGAACGTAATCCGGCCCGCGCGCGTGCTCGTAGCCGCGTAAGACACGGAGCATCGCGATGGCAACACGTCCCGACTACTACAAGGCGCTCGGGGTCGACAAGAAGGCGACCGCGGACGAGATCAAGAAGGCGTACCGCAAGCTCGCCCGCCAGTACCACCCCGACCGCAACCCCGACGACAAAGCCGCCGAGGAGCGCTTTAAGGAGATCTCCCAGGCCTACGACGTGCTGGGCGACCCCGACAAGCGCAAGCAGTACGACAGCGCCACCGGCCCGTTTGCCGCGGGCGGCCCCGGCGGCGGGTTCGGCGGCTTTGGCAACTTCGACTTCGACGCCTCCTCGATGGGCGACATCCTGTCCAACCTGTTCGGCGGAGGCGGCCGCGGGCAGCGCCAGCAACCCCGGGCCGAACGGGGCGCCGACCTGGAGGCTTCGGTGTCGATCTCATTCGACC
>DASZFR010000059.1:0-7730 GCA_035939635.1 Solirubrobacteraceae bacterium | reverse complement strand
TGATCGTGGCGCGACACTGCGCGGGTGCAACAGCGACCCGGGAGGAAAGCATGGACTACCAGACGTTGCGTTACGAGCAGCGCGGTCACGTGGTGACGCTCACCTACGCCCGCCCCGACCAGCACAACGCGATAAACCGCGAGATGAACAGCGAGCTGCATCACGCCTGGCAGCGCTTTCGTGACGACGACGAGGCGTTCGTGCTGGTGATCACCGGCGCCGGCGAGCGCGCGTTCTGCGCGGGCTGGGACCTGCAGGACGCGGCCGAGCTGAGCCGGCTCGGCGACTTCGACGCGTTTCGCGCCAGCCTCCACAACCGTCCTGGAGAGTGCGGCTACACGCGCAAGGTCGACATCTTCAAGCCAGTGATCGCCGCCGTGAACGGCTACGCCTTTGCGGCGGGCCTCGAGACCGCGCTGCTGGCCGACATTCGCATCGCCGCCGACAATGCCGAGTTCGGCGCGCTCGAGCGCCGCTGGAACATCGTCGGCGGCGACGGCATGACGGTACGCCTGCCGCTCGTGGTCGGGTTCGCCAAGGCGATGGAGCTCGTGATCACCGGACGGCGTATCGACGCCCAAGAGGCCCTGCGCATCGGGCTGGTCAATGAGGTCGTCGCGCGCGGGCAGGCTCTGGCTGCGGCGCAGCGGCTGGCCGAGGAAATCGCGGCGCTCCCGCAGGGCGCGATCCGCAGCGACAAGGAGAGCATCATGCGCGGCATCGGCAGGCCGCTCGAGGAGCGCCTGCGCATCGAGGCAGAAATGACGATCTCGATGTTTCTACGCCGCGACTCTCACACGCTCGGCGCTAGTGCGTTCAAGGCGGGCAACCTTACGCCCGAGTGGCCCCACCACGGTTTGTGAAGCGGGAGCCCGCGACTATGCCGGCGCACCAGCCCGATCACGACCGCGGCATCGCGCGGCGGCTTAGCAGCTTTGGCCTCGGCGAGGAGGACCTCACAGCCTGGCGCGAGAGCGGTCTCCCCGACAGCGCGTTCGACGAGTGGCTCACCGACCGCGTCGCGCGGCGGCCCGCTGGTTCACGCGCACGCTCGGTGTACGGAGCCGAGGACGTGCACGACTTCGCGCGCCGCGCGATCCTGGGGGCGCTGGCGCTCGGCGCAAAAGACCGCCTGCTCGAGGTTGGCTGCGGCGGCGGGCTGTTGCTGCGAGACGCGCTCGACAGCGGCGCCGCGGTGACGGGCATCGACCACAGCGAGGAGATGGTGGCGCTCGCGCGCGAACGCGCGCCCGGGGCCAACGTTGAGCTCGCGTCAGCGGAGACCCTGCCGTTCGCCGACGCGAGCTTCTCCGCCGTGGCGATGTCGGTGGTGTTCTTCTTCTTCGAGCGACCCGAGTTGGTGCTGAGCGAGTGCCGTCGCGTGCTGGCCGCGGACGGCCGCATCGCGGTGTACACGACCGCGCCTGAGCTGCGCGGCACGCCCGCGGCGCCGGAGCCGCTCGCGCGCTTTGGCCACTTCTACACCGACGCGCAGCTCGCGCAGCTGGCTCGCGGCGCCGCGCTGCGAGACGTCGCCGTGGACAACAGCGGCGGCGGTCAGCTGATCACTGGCCGCCGTTAGGTTCAGGCGCTGAGCTCGAGCCTCACCTCGCGCGGCTCGCTACTGTAAAGCAGGTGTCTACCAACCCAGGCGCGAGGGCCCACGCTGCACAGCGTCGGCACCAACGCGGGCCGGGCGCGTTCTACAGCGCGCGCTGATTAGGATGCCGGGCGACGACCGATGAAGGCTCGCAGCGACAAGCCCTTTGGCGAGGCGCTCAGAACGCTAATGGCCGAACGCGGCCTCACGTTCCGGGGCCTCGCGCTGGCGACGCGTTCACTCGACGGCAAGGGGATGACCCACGCCCACCTGAACATGCTCGCCAACGGCCACGACAGGCCGTCGATGCGAGCGATGGAGCTCATAGCCGGCGCGTGCGAGGTGGATCCCAGCTACTTCGCCCAGTACCGTCTCGCGGCCGCGATGCGCGAACTCGACCCCGAGCAGGTGGGGCTCGAGCAGGCGCTCGCGACCCTCAACGCTCGACTCGGCGATCGCCGACGGTCCGGCGCCAAAGCACGCCAAGCCCGAGCGCCAAGAGCAAAACCTCGTCCCAGCGGCTAGGAATCGGATCGGCCGGGCTGAGCGCCAGCACGAGCAGCACGAGCCAGCACAGCCACGCGATCTGCACGCCGCGGCGCGTTACCTCCGGGTAGCGGCGGATCGTGCCGCTCAGGCGCCCCGCGAAGAAGCCCAGCTCGTGCTCCTCGCCAAGGAGCTTGGCGGCCACCGACAGCCCCGCGACCGCCAGCACGAACGCCAGGTAGCCGAACGGCCGCGTGCAGACCAGCACGCCGGCGCGTATGCGCCGGACGATCTCGGCTTTGCGCGCGCCCAAACCCCTGGTGACCCCCGCATCCTGCATTGGGTGGGGCGAATCTAGCTTTTCGACAACGGGCTGTAAAGCGCCGCTTCGCGCTGCGGGCCGGCGCCGGCTGGACGTTTGGTCGGCGCGTGATGCGGCCGCGCGCGGCCCTTCGGGCTAGCCGCGTGGCAAGCGCTCTGCGCTACTCACGCGCGGACGGGCTCCCGGCTGGCGGCAGGCGACGGAGCCCGATGGCGGCGGTAGATCTCGCGAATCCAGTCGGTCGCCGGATGCTGAGCCTGGGGGCGCAGCTCTCCCCAATCGGGTAGCTCGGGGAGGCGGTACTGCAGCTCGGCCGGCATGGCAAGCGGGAACAGAAGCGCTGCGGCGGTGAGGTCGGCGACGGTGAAGCTGTCGCCGACGAGGTAACCGCTGGGGTTGACCTCCGCCACGATGCGGTCGAGCGCCGTCGTGAGCTTGGCCCGCGCCTGCTCGGCATCGGCCGGGTAGATCCGGTAACGCCGCCGCGCGTAGACCATCGCGCCGGGCAGCACAGCCCGCATGAACACTCGCGTGGCTCGGCCGCGCCCGGTCGTGAGCAGGTCGCTCACAAAGCCGGGATTGGTGCGCCACTCGTAGAACCCGGCGCGTCGAAGCTCGTGCCCTGCCTCCTCGTCGAAGAAGTCCTCGAGTTCGAGCGCGGCTGATCGGTCGCTTGGGTCGTCGGGGTAGAGCGCAGGCTGCGGATAGCGCCGCTCGAGCGCGGCGATGATGCGCGTGGAATCGGCGATCCGCCCGCCATCCATGTCCAACACCGGGACAGTGCCCCGCCGCGAGAACGCCATCGCCCGGGGGCCGCCCGGCAACAGCGAGCGCCGGACGTGCGACACACCCTTGAAATCCAGCGCCCAGCGCGCCTTCTCGTTGAAGTTCGAGAAGTTGTACTGCCAGAGCACCGGCGCCGACACGACGCTTGATGCTACTCGTGTGCCGGGGTTGCAGCCGATCGGGCGCCGCGCCCGAAGTCACGCACCTGGCGTGGGCGGGGCAGCGGCCAGCGAGGCCTCCAGCGCCGCGCTCTCATCGTCGGCGAGCGTGCGGCGCACGACATCCTTTGCGTCTTCGCCGAGCGCCTCGATCATTTCATCGACCGCGGGCGCGGCCGCGATGGTGACGATCGCCGAGCTCGAGCGGGGGATCTCCTCGCGCAGCCGAGAGACGAGACATTCCGGCTCGGCCTCGAGTTCCTTCGGGTTCCCGACCTGAGCGCCGACGATTGCCCCCAGTAGGAGCCCGACGGCGATTCCGGGCGGCCCGAGCAGCACACCGACCAAGCCTCCAGCCGCTGCACCCTCGCGGCCTCCTTTGTCCGAGACGTCGTCGCTCTCGTCCACATCGACGTAGTGGCCGGCGAATGTGCCGCGGACAAGCAGGTGGCCGTTGTGGTGGCGTTCGACGAACCCGACGTCGCGCATCCACTGGGCGTGTGGGTCGGGATCGACGCGAGTGCTCAAGCGGTCCCGCGCAGCGGCATATGCCTGTACCGCCGCCCCCTGTTTGCCGAAACGGACCACCGCCAGATCGAGGCTCATGTGGCGGAACATTACGCGCTGCCCCAAGCGTGCGGCGGGGACCGCAGCGGGCGCGGCGCGACGCGGCGTATGTTTTCGCGATGGCCGAGCGTCGGGTCAGCCTGAACGGGATCGCACTACACGTGGTCGAAGAGGGCACAGGCCCGCTCGTGGTCCTGTGTCACGGGTTTCCGGAGCTCGCGTTCTCGTGGCGCCACCAGATTCCCGCCCTCGCGCAAGCGGGGTACCGCGTGGTCGCGCCCGACATGCGCGGCTTCGGCGAAAGCTCAAGGCCGGTAGACGTCGAGGCGTACGACGTCGAGGCACTGTGCGGCGACATGACGGCGTTGCTGGACGCGTGCGGCGAGGACTCCGCGATCTTTTTGGGTCACGACTGGGGCGCGAGCCTGGTGTGGTCGCTCGCGGTCCTCGCGCCTGCGCGGGTGCGCGCGGTGGGGGGGCTCTCCGTGCCGTTTGTCCCACGCGCGCCGGCGGCGCCGATCCCGATCATGCGCCGGCACCTCGGCGAGGACTTCTACATCGTGTGGTTTCAGCAGCTGGGTCCAGCCGACACGGCACTCGCGCGCGACGTGCGCCGAACGCTGACCACCTCGCGCCAGTGGACGGCTTCGTGGGCGAGCGAGACAGACAGCCTGCCCAAGCTCGCCCCATGGCTTTCCGAGGACGAGCTGGCGGTGTATGTGGAGGCGTTCGAGCGAACCGGGTTCACCGGCGGGCTCAACTGGTATCGCAACATCGACCGCAACTGGGAACTGACCGAGTCCGTTGCGGACCGCCACGTCGTGCAGCCGGCGTTCTTTTTGACCGGCGAGCTCGACCCGGTGCGGCGTTTCATGCCGGCAGCGGCGATGCAGGGATGGGTCGACGACCTTCGCGCGGACATCGTTGTCCCCGGTGCGGGACACTGGGTGCAGCAGCAGGCACCGGAGGCAGTCAACGCCTCCCTGCTCGAGTTCCTCGCTGGTATTTAGACGCGGCCAGAGTCAAAGGGGAGAAACGATGAGCATCGACATCAGCGCGTTCAAGCAAGGTCAGAGGGCGATGTGGACGGCCGGCGACTACCCGTTGATCGCGCGCAGGATCGCGACCGTCGGAGAGTATCTGGCCGCTCGCGCGGGTGCTGCTCCCGGAATCGAATTGCTGGACGTGGCGACCGGAAGCGGCAACGTGTCGATAGCGGCTGCGCGGCTGGGCGCAAAAGTGACCGGACTGGACCTCACGCCAAAGCTGCTCGCGGCGCAGCGCGAGCGGGCGGCCGCGGAGGGCGTGGAGGTGGAGCTGATCGAGGGCGACGCCGAGGAGCTGCCGTTCGATCCCGATTCGTTTGACCGCGTGAGCTCGTGCTTCGGCGTGATGTTTGCGCCACGCCAGAAAGTGGCGGCAGAAGAGCTCGTCCGCGTGCTGCGTCCGGGCGGCTCGATCGTGGTGGCCGCCTGGACTCCAGACGGGTTCGTCGGTCGCACCTTCGCCACCACCGCGCCGTATATGCCCCCGCCCCCGCCCGAGCTCAAGCCGCCGGTGACGTGGGGTGACGAACAGCACGTTCGCACCCTGTTCCAGGGCACCGGCGTCGAGCTGGCATTCGAACGTCGGGCGGTCACATTCGCGAGCGACTCAGCCGAGGCCTGGCTCGCCGACGACGAGCAGAACCTGGGCCCCGCGGTGATGGCAAAGGCGGCACTCCAGCCGCAGGGCCGCTGGGGGGATCTGCAGCGCGACATGCTCGCGATGTATCAAGAGTTCAACCGCGCCACTGACGGGAGCTTCGAGGTCGACGCCGCGTATCTGGTGACAATCGCCGACTTGCCGGCCCGACAAGGGACGGGGTGAAGCTGGCTCGCTAGCACGCAGGGTCCGACCGGTCCGCAGGGTCCGGTTGGGCCACAAGGCGCGCAGCGGACGCGACACCGGTTCACCGTGGTCTAGAGATGACCGTCGTGGTCGCGTTCATGCCACTTGGCTGTCGGGCCGCCAAAACCGCACCGCCCTCCGGCGCGGAGAGCGGTTCGAATCCCTTGGAATGTGGAGACGGCGTGGATTGAACCCGCGCCGCAGTCCGCTCGTGCGCGACCGCGTGTAAGCAGAAATCAGGCACCTGTCGATTTAGCCGGCCTTTGTTCGACGTGGGGATATAAGCCACCTACACAGGAAAGGAGACAGCAATGCGATTCATGGTTCTAGTCCCCGGCAACGCCGAGTCCGAGGCCGGCAAGATGCCCAGCACGGAGCTCCTCGGGGGGATGACCAAATACAACGAAGAGCTCGTTAGCGCAGGCGTCATGCTCGCGGGCGATGGTCTGCAGCCGACGTCCAAGGGCGCCAAGGTGCGCTTCGACGGCAGCGAGCGGACCGTGATCGACGGCCCGTTCACCGAGGCCAAGGAGATCGTCGCGGGCTACTGGGTCTGGGAGTGCGCCTCGCGCGAGGAGGCGCTCGAGTGGCTCAAGCGCGCCCCGTTCGACGGCGGCGTGGAAATCGAGCTGCGTCCAGTTTTCGAGGCCGACGACTTCGGCGAGCAGCTGACGCCCGAGCTGCGTGAGGCCAACGAGCGGTTGCGCGAGCAATCTGCCGCGAACCAATAGCGGGCACGTGTCGGCATCCGCCACCAGCCGGGCAATCGATGCCGTGTGGCGAATCGAGTCAGCCCGGCTGATCGCCGGGCTGACGCGCATCGTGCGAGACGTTGGCCTGGCCGAGGACCTGGCCCAGGATGCGCTTGTGGCAGCCCTGGCCCAGTGGCCACAGTCGGGCGTCCCAAACAATCCGGGAGCGTGGCTGATGACTACCGCCAAGCGCCGAGGCATAGACGCGCTGCGTCGCCGCGTCGCCCTCGCACGCAAGCAGGAGCAGATCGCGCACGACCTGCAGATTCTCCAGCAGCTCGACCAGCCGGACCTCGCCGAAGACCTCGATGACGTGCGTGACGACGTCTTGCGCCTGATTTTCATGACGTGTCACCCGGTGTTGTCGCGCGAGGCCCGCGTTGCGCTGACGCTGCGCCTGCTCGGCGGTCTGTCGACACAGGAGATTGCCCGCGCGTTCCTGGTCTCCGAGGGGACCGTGGCGCAGCGAATCGTCCGCGCCAAGCGCACGCTGTCCGAGGCCCGTGTGCCGTTCGAGGTCCCTTGCCGCGACGAGCTCGAACAGCGTCTGTCTGCCGTGCTCGAGGTGGTCTACCTCATATTCAATGAGGGCCACACGGCGACGGCGGGAGAGCACTGGATCCGCCCGTCGCTTTGCGCCGACGCCCTGCGCCTCGGACGCATCCTCGCCGCGCTGATGCCCAACGACGCCGAGGTTCGCGGGCTGCTGGCACTCATGGAGCTACAGGCCTCCCGGCTACGAGCCCGGGTTGGCCCGCGCGGCGAGCCAGTGCTGCTCGGCGATCAAGACCGTACGCGTTGGGACCACCTGCTCGTGCATCGCGGCCTCCAGGCACTTCGGCGCGCGGAAGAGCTCAACGACGGCGCGCTTGGCCCGTACACGCTGCAAGCCGCGATCGCCGCTTGCCATGCGAGCGCACGCAGCATCGATCAAACCGACTGGCTGCGGATCGTGGCGCTGTACGACGCACTGGCAGCGCTTACGGGCTCACCTGTTGTGGAGCTCAACCGCGCCGTCGCGGTCACGATGGCGTTCGGTCCGGCGACGGGCCTCGAGCTCGTCGATTCGCTCGCGAACGAGCCGGCGCTGCGTAGCTATCACCTGTTGCGCAGCGTGCGCGGCGACTTCCTCGTCCGCCTGGGGCGAATGCCGGAGGCGCGCGATGAAT
>DASZFR010000058.1:0-9636 GCA_035939635.1 Solirubrobacteraceae bacterium | reverse complement strand
GAGTCCTCCCAGGTCTCCTGTCGGCCGAGCGGCGTGACGTCGAGCAGCGTCCACACGCTGCCGAGCGCCTCGACCCCGCGCCTCGTGGTGAAGTAGGTGCGGTACACGTCTTTGCCGTCGCGCAGGAACGCGCTCAAGCCGAACATCTCCCCGTCCTGGTAGTCGTCGGGACGCGGCACCTCGGGCGACAGGCCGAAGTCCACGTTGAGATCGCAGTCCGCGCTGGAGTACCACGGGACCGCCCAGCCCATCCGCCGGCGATACGCCTCGAGCTTCTCAAGCGGCGCTCGCGACACAAGCGCGAAGGACGTGTCGCGCGCGTGCAGGTGGGCGAGCGGGCCGATCTGGTCGATGAACATCGAACAGCCGTCGCAACCGGCGCTCTGGTTTGGGCCGAACATGAAGTGGTAGAGCAAAAGCTGGTGACGACCTTCGAAGAGGTCCACCAGCGGCAAATCGCCCGCGGGCCCGGCGAGGACGTAGTCCTTCTCGATCAGCAGCCGCGGCAGGCGGCGGCGCTCGGCAGCGAGTGCATCGCTCGCCCGTATCGCTGCCTTCTCCTTGGTCTGCAGCCTCTCTTGGGCGGCGTCCCACTCGCGAGCTGACACGACGTCCGGCAGCTTCATCGCAGTCTCCTTGTCCGAGGTTGCTTTCCCGCGCCGACGGCCCGAGCGCCTGGACGCGCGAACGGGCGCGCTGTGTCTGAGATCGAGCTCGTGGCGCTCATGGTGTGTACAGATTGACACTCCGCCGGCGCGCGCTTGGCGCGCGACCCGCACGTTCCGGCTCGACGTCGTCGACGGCCGGCGTGGCGCCGACGGGAGCGCAGCGCACGTTCCGTCACGCACGCAAGTCAGAGTTGCCGCTGACCGGGGGTGCGCGCGAGCGCTCAGCCCGATGCCGGCCCGCGGCTCGATCGCTAGGCGCGTTTCACACGACGACATGGGAGGAGCAGAAACCGTGGCAGCTACGCAGGTCGCAAAGGCCCGGCCGATCCAGCCGGACCCGCTCCGACACCACAAGCACTACGTACACAGCAAGCATGGGTCTTCCCCGTATGCCGGGGGCAGCAGCTTCATGGAGCGGCTCTCGGAGGCGGTCGCGAGCGGGATGGGCACCGTGGGCTTTCTCGTGGTCTCCTCGGCGCTCATCCTCTCCTGGGTCTTCGCCAACCACCTCGTCCATTTCCTCGAAGCGTCGTGGAAAGGCCTGCTCAACGGCTCGGGCTTTGACCCGGCGCCGTTCATCCTGCTCAACCTCGTGTTCTCCGCCGTGGCGTTCTACACGGGCGCGCTCGTGATCATCGCCCAAAAGGCGCAGACACGCACCGACAAGGCCAACGAGGAAGCGGCGGCCATACACAGAGACGAACTGGCCAAGATTCAGGGCGATTTGCTGCAGCGCAACACCGATCTGACGGAACAGATCCACACGCTCACCAAACAGCTCGACGTGCTCACACGGGAGGTGCACACCGCGACCTGCACTGGACCCAAGCCCGCCTGACCACGAGCGGCGCCGGGTTTCAAGCGGCGCCGTGTCAGACGCCGCTGAGCTGATCCTGGCTTTGATGCCACGCCGAAAGCGCGCCGATCGCCCCGCCGATGACACGCTCCTGGAAGGTGGCGCGGTCGTTGAGGTGCGGCAGCGGCTCGTCGGGCACAGGAACCTCCAAGAACTCGCACAGCGGATCCCAGCCGTCGTTGACGGTCCACACCAGCAGCCGCTGGGGCGGCACGGTTTCCTTCACGGCCCCCTCGTGGCGCTCCATCGCCGCAATCAGATCGGCCGGCTCGGCGTTTTGCGGCGCGAACGCGACGGGTCCCGTCCAGAACATGCGGTCGACGAGCGCGAGATACCGCTCCCATTGCGGATCGACCCGCGCGCGGGCACTGGCGAGCAGCCTGATCAGCGACTCGCCGAAGCACATTCTCCAGATCGTGTCGCGGAAGCTCCTCTCCCAGTCGGCGGGCTCGCGCGTACTGAGCAGCACCTTGCTCTCGGGGTAAGCCGCGGTCAGCTCGCGAAAGAAATGCCCCCCCGGCCAATCGACGGTGGAGTTGAATCCCGCGAAGATCTCCTTCCACTGCACGTTCCCGTCGAGCGCACTGTCCCACTGGTCGACGCGATTCAGGTCTGCGATGACGTCAACCCAGTGGTAGCACGGGCCCAGCCCGAGAATCTCGAGCGCGGCCTTCTGTGAGAGCGTGCCGGTGCGCGGCAGACCGGCCCCGATGACGTGCATTCGCGTTTCTCTCCGGCGGAACTTGGGGGGCCGAGTTCTATCAGCAGCGTGTCTCGGACCGCGCCTGCACCCGCGCGTACGGTTCTTACGGAACCGTAGGGAGCGGTCGACAGACTCCAATAAGGTGGCTTGAATGAGCGTCGCCCCCCGGGACCGGACAGGTACCACACCCGCGCGTAGCCCGACGCCCCGCGGTGCGCTGCGGATCCCCGCGATCGCGTGCTCGGACCCGGCCCGCTCGTACTCTCAGCGCGAGGTGCTCGCGCTGCTGGGGCTCGAGGGCGACGAGTTCGCGCAGCGGATATTCCGACGTGCCGGCGTCCAGCGCCGCCAGCTCGAGTTCGGCGCGCAGGAGCTCGCGCTCAACCTGCAGGCGCGCACTGCGCTGATCGAGAATCGGCTGCTCGAACACGCAACGCGCGCGATGGACCGCCTCGACGTTGACCCGGCCGAAATCGGCACTCTCGTGACCTCGACGCTGTACTCGCTCGCCGCCCCGACGCTGGCCCACCGGCTGGTGGAGCACTACGGCATGAGCCCGGCCACGGACAAGTACCACGTCCTGGGTGTCGGCTGTGCGAGCGCGGTCCCGCTCGTGCGACTGGCGGCTCCGTCCGTCGAACAGTCGCGTGGGCAGAAGGCGGTGATCGTCGCCGCCGACCTCATGAGCGGGATTCTGAGCCTTGCCACGCCCGACGACGCGCGCGCGAAGACGGTGGCCTCGGCGATCTTCGGCGACGGGTGCGCCGCGATCGTGCTCGATGCCGGAGCGCAGGCGGCAGGCCCCGCGGTGGTCGCTTCCAAGGTGCACCACATCCGCGGCACGCTAGGAGCAGTGCGCATGGAGCTCTCCGGACACGACAGCTTCCTGCACCTCGACCCCGACCTGCCAGAGGCCGCATCGGTTGGCCTGGCCCCGCTGGCGCGCGACTTCCTGGGCGACCAGGGCCTCACGTGCGACGACATCGAGCACTGGATCGTGCACCCGGGCGGGCCGCGCATCCTGCAGCGCGTGCAGGAAGCGCTGTCGCTCAGCGACGAGCAGGTGGGCGTCAGCTACGACGTGCTCGCCAACCACGGCAACACCGGCACGCCGACGATCTTCTACGTGCTCCAGGAGACGATCCGGCGTTTCGCCCCCACCCCCGGCGAACTCGGGTTGATGGTCACGATCGGACCCGGCGTCACCGTCGGGCTGATGCTGCTCGCTTGGTAGCGGCTCACGCGCTCGCCGTGAACCGCGCCGACGTGGCGAGCGTCTTGCCGGTCGCATCGAGCGCCCGCACCGTGAAGGCGCCGTACGCACCGTTGATCGGAATCGCGGTCTCGAAGCCGAGCTTCGGGCTGCTCGCCACCACCCGTTCCGGACCACCAGTCGCGGAGGCCAACACCTGCCAGGACGTGACCTGCGTGGAGCCGTTCCAGGTCGCATACACGGTCGTCTTGCCCGCACGTGTGCGGGCCGCGCCGGCTGGCGCCTGGAGCGGCAGGCCGACCCAGGGCTCGAGCATCGCGCGGTAGGACAGGTCGGGCCGCGGCAAGACGACGTCGAACAGCAGCTTCCCCGACGCGCTGAACTCCGAGAGGTACGGCTGCGCTCCCCAGCCCACGAACATGCCACCGCCGGGCAGCGGCTGGGCGCTGCCCATGTAGTCGGCGTCGAAGCCACCTCCGTGGCCGAACTGCTGGTACAGCGTCGCCACCCGCGCGCCGCGGTCGAGTTTGAGCTGCAGCGCGCGCGAGCCACCGGTCGCGGACACGTAGGTGCCGCCGCCGGTGATCTGGCAGCAGTGGTCGTCGAACATCGTCACCACTTCGTTCGCTTCAAGTGCCACGTCGTGCTGCCACTCGAAGGCGGCGTGCGGGCCGAAGCGGAAGCTCGAGCGCTTACCGCCCAGCGTCCATTCGATCGCGCCGCTGGCGGGGTCAACCTGGTAGGCGGCCCAGGTGTTGCGCATCGACACTACGAACTTGCCGCCCTGCGTGAGCTGAATCGAGTTGATGTGGTAGGCGTCCCAGGGGAAGCCGTTGATGGGCAGCGTCGCGTACGAAGCGCTCAGGGGGATGTGCGCGAGCGCGTCCCAGGAGTACAGCAGCCGGCCGCTTTTGAGGTCGTACTCCTGCACCGCTGAGTCGATCAGCGCACCGTTGTACGCGCCGCCGTACTTGGAGAGGTTCATGGGGATGTTCTTGTTCGCGGTCACCAACGCCACGCCGCCGCGCACGATCAGCTCGTGCGGCGTGACGATCCAGCCGTCACGACCGCGCACCCGTGAGACCTGCCGGTAGTGCTGGTCGACGAGGATGTCTTCGCCGCTCGTCGTCGCGCCGGTGTTTGTGATCACGCCCTGCCACCAGCCCAGCGCGGGCTTGCCCGCATAGCTCTGCAGGCTCAAATTCGATGCGACCACGTCTTCGGGCACGGGTCTGAACCACACCGGCGCGAGACGCCCATCGAGGATCAGGGGGCCGCTCTGGCCCACGATCGGGGGCGAGCTGATTTCGTAGAAGTTGGCGAGGAAGATGTAGCCCGGCGCGAGCGTGCGCAGGTCGGCCGGTAGCACGTGCGCCCGCGCCACCGGCGGGTGCAGGCCGGGAGCCGAATAGAAGCTATAGGTATCGCCGCTCACGTAGGCGCCGATGGGAGCACCGTGCGAGTTGCCGTCGGCGAAGTCCACCGCGACGAACGCCCCGACCACCGCGAGCACGCCGGCGGCCATCCGCCAGCGCCCGCTTGTGAAGGCGACAGCGCCGGCGGCTCTCGGCAACGTTGCGAACGCCAACAGCCCCGCCACGGCGCAGAGGCCGGCACCGATCAGGTACGCGAGCCGGAAGCCGTCCGTGAGCGCCTGCGGCACGGGCCGTCCGAGGCCGATCAGGTGGCTCGAATGCTGCGTGGCCAGCGTGATCAGCACAGCGATCCCGAGCCCGCCGCCCACTTGCCGAGAGGTATTCACGAGCCCCGAGGCGAGCCCCGTCTGACCCTCCTTGGCGCCCTGCGTGGCCGCGATCGTGGAGGGCACGATCGACAGCGCGATGCCAGCCGCGGTGAGCAGCCCGGGGATCAGTACGTAGACGATCGCGCTCCCGCTCGCTGCGATCTTCGTGAACAGCAGCATCCCGGCGGTCATCATCGTCAGGCCGCCGCCGAGGACCGCACGCACCCCGAAGCGGCTAACGAGCGCGCCGGCGCGCGACGCGACGAACATGATCATGAGCGCCATCGGCAGGAACGTGAGGCCCGCGTGCAACGGTGAGAGGCCCAGCACCTGCTGCAGGTAGAGCGAGCTCAGGTACCACATCGGAAACAGCGCGCCGCTGAACAGCAACACGATCGTGTTGGCGTTCTTCAACTCCTTTGTGAGCTGTCTGAACGGGACCAGCGGAGCGCTGGCGAGGCGAGCCTCGATCACGCCGAACAGCGCCAGCAGCGCGATCCCGCCGAGTATCGGGCCGAGCGCGATCGGCGCGCTCCAGCCGTTGGTCCCGGCCTTCACGACCCCGTATACGAGCACGATCTGTCCCACTGTCAGCGTGATTGCGCCCGCGAGGTCGAAGCTCTGGGCGGCGCTGCGCGTGCGCTGCGCGACTACGCGATAGGCGATCAGCGCCACGGCGATCCCGATGGGTGGGTTGATCAGCAACACCCACCGCCAGCTCGTCGTTTGGGTGATGATCCCGCCAAACAGCGCGCCGGCCGCACCGCCGACGCCGTTCGTCGCGGCCCACAGCCCGATCGCCCTGTTCAGCTGTGGCCCCGGCGCAAACGACGAGGTGATGATCGCGAGCGAGCAGGCTGCCATCACGGCGCAGCCGAGTCCCTGCACCGCGCGTGCCGCGACGAGCGTCGCGCTGTCCGGCGCCAGGCCACCCGCGAGCGAGGCGAACGCGAACAGAAGCAGCGATGCCGTGAACGTGCGCCGCTGGCCGAAGTGATCCGCCACGCGGCCGCCGAGCATGAGAAAGCCGGCAAACGTGATCGCGTAGGCATCGACTACCCACTGCAGTCCCGCCGAGGAGAAGTTGAGGCTCGATTGGATCGACGGCAGCGCCACGTTGACGATGCTCAGGTCGAGGATCACCATGAACTGCGCGACGCAGCACACCGCGAGGATCCACGCCAAACGCCTGTCGCTCCCCGTAGCGCGCCTGTCGCGCGACGCCGCCCCCGGGCTCGCCGGCGCCTCGACGCTCACGTCGAGCAGCTCGCCGCAGTCTGCCGCCGATGCACCGGCAGCGCGGCGCAGATCAGCTGCGCAGATGCATCCATCGGGGCGCCAACCCTAGCGGACCGGTCGACCGTAGACGCCCCGTCACCCGCTCGCGGCCGCCCGCACGGGACTCTCATGCGGCGCTCGCACGCTGCCGCTGCTTGTAACCTGGGCGGGCCCTCCCGCGTGCTCCTTCCGAATCCATCTTGATGCGACGAGCTCTGCCGGCCTCACTTGCCGCCAGCCTGGTCATCGCCGGCTGCGGGAGCTCGGGCACGTCCAAATCGACCCCCGCCGCCACGGCCACGACGACCTCCGCGGCCACGACTCCGGTCAAACAGGCGCAGAAGACCGCGCCGCGCAAGCGCACGCACAAGCCGCAGACCATCCCCAGCAAGCCCAACACAACTGCGCAGGCGCCGCCGCAGGCCGCGCCGGCCCCGGCCGCGCAGGGCCCGGCGTCAACCGCCACCCAGGCACCCGCACCCCCGCCTGCAACTACTACCCACAGCGCACCGACCACGTCGACCCCCGTGCCGACGATCCCGACGACAAAAACGACCACCACGGCGCCGCACGGGGGCTACTGAAACACGCGCGTCCGTGGCGAGCGGTCGCGACGCCCGGGGCGCTGCGGGTGCGCGCGAGCGTGGCACCACGGACAACTACTTTGCCGCCTGCGCCAACCGGGCGTGACGTCACCCGGTTGCGCGCACCACGGGCGAGGCCGCAAGCACGCGGCCGCCGGGATCGAGCGCCTTTACCTCATAGAAGCCGGCGACCGGGGCGGCGATGGGGCTCTCAAAGCCGCTCCGCGCGACCGTCGCGGCGGCGGCGAGCTTGCGGGTGGTGCTCCCGACCAGGAGCTGCCAGCTGGCGACGTTCGTGGCGCCGTTCCAGCTCGCGTACACCGTCGTCCCGCCCTTCGCGTGGACGGCGGCGATCGCCGGGCGCGACGTCGGCTGAGCCGTCCACGGGAGCCGAAACACGCGGTAGCTCTGCTCGCCGACGGGCAGCTGGGCGTCGTAGATCGCTTCTCCCTGGGCGTTGAATTCCGTGATGTTCGGGAGCCCGCCCCAGCCGATGAGCCAGTCGCCTCCCGGCAGCGCCTGGAGGCTGCCCTGGCTGCCTGTGGTAAGCGGTTCGGACGCGTGCAGGAACTGGCCTATGAGCGTCGCGGTCGCCGTTTGCGTGGTGATGTGGATGACCTCGCCGCGCGACGGCGGTTTGACGCTCGGCGCGCCCTCATCGTCGAACAGGCTGATGTTGCCTTCGGGCAGCCAGGAGGCGTCGTGCTGGTACGCGAACGCGACGCCGGGCGCGAGCGCGAAGCTGCTGCGCTTGCCACCCAGGCGCCACACCACCGCGCCCGTGAGGTGGTCGATCTCAAACAGGCTCCAGGTGTTGCGCGCCGACACGAGCAAATCGCCCTGTGCGTCGGCTTCGATCGAATTCAGGTGGAAGTAGTCGTACGGGTTGCTCGCCTGGCGCGAAGCGCGCGAGTAGGACTCGCCGAGCGCGACGTGGCCGAGGCTGTGCCACTCCCACATCACCAGTCCGGTGCGGACATCGATCTCTTGGATCACCCCGTCGAGCGCGATCCCAGAAGCGGCGCCGCCCACGGAAGCAAGGTTCGCCTTCACGGGGCTGACCGCGTCGATGTAAGCGGTCCCCTGAGGAGTGACCGCGAACTCGTGCTCGTCTGCGAGTAGGCCGTTGCCTGCGCGCACGATCGAGGTTGTGTGGTAGTTGGCGTCGGCGATGACGTCGTAGCCGAGGCCGAAGCCGAGCGACACCGTACGGCCTTGCCACCACGTGAGGTAGTTGCGCCCGTTTAGCACCAGCGTGCGCAGGTCGGCCGCGTCGAAGCCGTTCGCCTCGGGGTGAAACCACACCAGGTTGCCGGCACTGTCGAAGATCATCGGCCCCGACTGCCCAGGCCCCTGGTAGGGGGCGGCGAAGAGGTAGCCCGGTGCGCTCGCGGCGCCAGCGGCCCGGCGGACGGTGACTGCCGGGGGATGCAGTGCGGGAGCGCTGTGGAAGCCCTGCACGTCGGCGGGCGTGCCCCGCGTACGTGCGAATGATTCGTAGCTGAGCGTCACCGGGGTTGCAACGGTGAACCGCGTGCCGACCGCGATCGGGCTTCCGGTGGGCTGGCGCCAAAGGGCGCGCACGGTCACGGTCTCGCCCGCTCTGAACGGAGCGCTCGGCAAAAAGCTCACGCCGGTGGCCGCGGCGTATGAGCGCAGGCTCCCGCTGTGCCGGCCGCTCGCGGACCCAACCACAGAGATCGAGCCAAGCGAATGTGCGGACGCGCCGAGGAAGCTGATCTGCGTGCCGGGCAGGGCAGCCGAGCTGCCAGGAAGCGGTGACACGACGACCGCAGACGCGCTTGCGGCCGTACTGAGGCCGACGAGGACAAACATCCAAGCGAGGGCGGTAATGCGCCGAACGGGCATATTTACCGGCCTCGGCCGGCTCTGGCGTTGGAAACCGCTCGCATCCTAGTGCCTGGACACGAGCGGACGGGCGATAGTTGCGACGGCACCGGCCGTCGTGCCTCGCGAGGGGGCGTCAGCCGCGACTGGTGTCGAGCGCGCCGAGTGGGCCGCCGGGAAACGTCGGATATGGTGCGCCTCGCTTAGTGTCTCATCGGTCATGCGCGCTTGCTCGCTCCTCCTTGTCATCTTCGAGTGACACATCGGTCTTACAGCAACCGTGGGGGCTCACCCGAGCAACGGCTGGTCGATGATCCTGGTCGGCCGGGGAAGGGGCTGACCTGAACGTCTCGCAGCCGCACCCGGATCAGCCGATCGTGATCGTGGGCGCGGGGCTCGCGGGCGGCAACGCCGCGGTGGCGCTGCGCGAGGAGGGCTTTGAGGGCCGTGTGGTGGTCATCGGCCAGGAGCCGGGGATCCCGTTTGGCCGACCGCCGCTGTCAAAGACCTACCTGCGCTCCGAGGAGGGCCTCGACGGCTGGTATGTGAAGCCCGCTGCCTGGTATGACGAGCACCGCGTCGAGCGGCGCCACGAGTCGGTCGTGTCGATCGACGCGGCGGCACACACCGTCTCGCTCGATTCCGGCGATGACCTGGGCTACCAGAAGCTCTTGATCGCGACCGGTGGCCGCAACCGGCGCCTGGACATCGGCGGCTCGGGGCTCGGGGGAGTTCATCAGCT
>DASZFR010000057.1:0-22074 GCA_035939635.1 Solirubrobacteraceae bacterium | reverse complement strand
CTTCGCGCGCGTCGACCACGAGGTCGAGTCCGAGGAGGTACCCGGCGTGGTGGTGTCGCGCGTGAACCTCTCCCCCCGCTTCATGCGCGAGCTGATCGACGCGATGGAGGACAACTACTCCAAGTGGCGCACCCGCGAGGGCATTAAGAACCTCCCCGAGTACGGCGGCGTGGAGGACGGGCCACAGGAGGAGTAGCGCGCCGCCGCCATCGCAGCGACGCCATGAAGATCGCAGTCACCTCCGACATCCACGGCAACAAGCAGGCCTTCGAGGCCACGCTTGAGTCTGTGGCGGCCAGCGACGCGGAGGAGCTGTGGTGCCTCGGTGACCTCGTGGGCTACGGCGCGGACCCGGACGCGTGCGTTGAGCTCGCACGCGAGCACGTGGCGGTGTGCCTGGCGGGCAACCACGACCTGGCGGTCACCGGCGAGATCGCGCTCAGCGAGTTCTCGCGGGGCGCGAGCCTTGCAGCGCAATGGACGCGCGAGGTGATCAAGCCCGAGAACCTGGAGTTCCTGAAGACCTTGAGCCCGCAGTCAGACTCAGAGCCCGTGGGCCTGTACCACGCCAGCCCGCGCGACCCGGTGTGGGAGTACGTGCTCTCGGCACTGCTGGCGGAGCTGTGCCTGGACAAGCAGCGCCGGCGCCTGTGCCTGGTGGGCCACTCGCACGTGGCGCTGTCGTTCTCGCGCCGCGAGGGCGAGCTGGCGACGGGCGAACCGCGGCGCGGCGGCGAACAGCTGGACCTGCGCGAGGGCGAATGGCTCATCAATCCCGGCAGCGTGGGCCAGCCGCGCGACGGCGACCCGCGCGCGGCGTGGCTGCTGTTGGACCTCGACGGCCTCACGGCGTCGTTTGAGCGCATCGACTACGACATCGCGGGCGCGGCTGCCGCGATCCGCGCGGCGCGCCTGCCCGACTCGCTCGCGGAGCGGCTGGAGTACGGGCAGTGAGCGCGCGCAAGAGGCCGATCAGCGGCCAGGCACGCCCCGGCGCGGTGCGGCGCCGCGTGACGGCGCTGGCGCTCAGCGGCGCGCTGGGCGCCGCGGCGGCGCTGCTCGTGTCGTGCGGCTCGAGCGCCAAGCTGATACCGGTGGCGAACTCGGAACCGCTGCAGGCCGATTTTGAAGAAGTGGCGCGCGACGCCGAAGCCGCGCACGGCGACTGCGGCGCCACCGAAGCGTCTTTGCGCAAAGCCGAACACGACCTCGCGAACCTGCCGTCCAGCGTGGACGCGGGGCTGCGCAAGCGTTTGGGCGAAGGACTGAGAAAGCTGCGCGCCGACGCACAGGAATTGTGCGCGACGCCCTCCACGCAGACCACGCAGGCAACGACAGCGCCGCGCACGACGAGCACGCCCACGACGCAGACCAACACCCAGGCCACCACGCAGACGACCAACACCCAGGCCACCACGACTCAGACCACCACGACCACGCCGCCGGGCGGCGGCACGCCGGCCAAAGAAGGCGAAGCCGAAGAACCGGCAGGCGCCAAAAAAGACCACAAGGACGAAGAAGGCGGACCGTCCGGCGGCGCGGCGCCGGAAGGCGGCGGCAAATGAGCGCGGCGCAGATCGCCGGGCGCTACCGGCTGGAAGGCCGGCTCGGTTTCGGCGGCATGTCGACGGTGCACCGCGCGTTCGACGAGCGCCTGGAGCGCCGGGTGGCGGTGAAGCTGCTCGCCGAGCACCTCGCCGACGACCCCACGTTCGTGTCGCGCTTTCAGCGCGAGGCGCAGGCGGCGGCGCGGCTGGTGCATCCAAACGTGGTGCAGGTGTTTGACTCCGGACAGGATGAGCAAACGGGCCAGTACTTCATCGTGATGGAGTACATCGAGGGCTCCTCGTGCGCGGAGATCCTGCGCGACGACGGCTGGGTGGAGGTCGAGGAGGGGATCGCGATCATCGAGCAGGCGTGCGAGGGGCTGCACTACGCGCACCGCCACGGCGTGGTGCACCGCGACGTGAAGCCCGGCAACCTGCTGCGCTCGACCGAGGGCGAGGTCAAGCTCGCGGACTTCGGCATCGCGAAGGCGACCGAGCAGTCGAGCATCACGCAGGTGGGCTCGGTGCTCGGGACCGCCGCCTACCTGGCGCCCGAGCAGGCGCGCGGCGAGGAAGCGGGCCCGCCGGCCGACCTGTACGCGCTCGGCGTGGTGACCTACCAGTTGATCTCCGGGCGGCTGCCCTACGAGGCGAGCTCGCTGACCGAGCTCGCGCTCAAGCAGCAGAGCGAGGCGCCCGCGATGCTCGACACGCTCGTGGCGGCGGTGACGCCCGAGCTCGCGCAGGCCGTGGCGATCTCGCTCGCGCTCGAGCCGCGCGAGCGCTACCAGAGCGCGCGAGAGATGGGCCGCGCCCTACGCGACGGCGCCAACGGGATCGCGCCGGACGACAGCCGCGGCCCGGCGCGCGCGGCCCACCAGACACAGGCCACGAGCCTGCTCGCGCGCGACGCGCCGGCGGAGGCGGCCACGCGCCAGGAACGCGGTCCCGCGGCGCCGGTCGTGCCACGGCGCCCGCGCCCCGGCCCGCCGCGCGAAGCGAGCGCACCGCCCGAGCGCTACGCCGAACCGGAACGTCGCCGCCGAAGCGGCGCGGGGCGTATCGGCCTCGTACTCGGGCTGCTCGCGCTGGCCGCGGTGGTGGCGGCGGTGGTGATCCTCGCCAACGAAACCGCGCAGACCACGGTCAAACTGCGCAACGTGGTGTCGTCGGAAGTGAAACAGGCGGCGCACGAAATCAGCCAGCTGGTTTCGGAAAACACCAAATAGGAGCTGGCCGGCGTGGCTTTGGTGCTCGCCTCGATCCTCGATGTAAGCAACGTCGGCTACCCGCTGTTGTTCCTGCTCGTGATGAGCGAGTCCAGCGGTGTGCCGGTGCCGGGCGAGACGGCGCTGATCGCCGGTGCGGTGCTCGCCAGCCAGGGGAAGCTGCAGATCGAGGTCGTAATCGTGCTGGCAGCGTGTGCGGCGATCGTGGGCGACAACATCGGCTACGTGATCGGCCGCAAGGGCGGTCGCTGGGTGCTCGAGCGCCCCGGGCGCTTCTACCGCCAGCGCACCGACGTGCTGCGCGTGGGCGAGCCGTTCTTCCAGCGGCACGGGTCCAAGGCGGTGTTCTTCGGGCGCTTCGTGCTCGGCCTGCGCGTGTGGGCGTCCTGGCTTGCGGGCGCCACGCGGATGCACTGGGCGCGCTTTGTGCTGTGGAACGCGCTCGGCGGCATCGTGTGGGCCACCGGCGTGGGGCTGATCGCCTACTTCATCGGGCACTCGGCGTCAAACGCGCTGGAAACGTTTGGCATCTTCGGGCTCGTGGCGGCCGTGCTGGGGATCGTGACGTTCGTGGGGGTGCACCGCAGGCACAGGCTGCGCAGGCGCCGAGAAAGCGGACGGGCCGCTACAGCGGCGGCCCGTCACCCACTGGATTCGCCGCCTGAGCCCGGCGACTGACGCCGGGCGGGCGGGCAATGCGGGCTCCTACGCCGCGGCCTGCTCGGGCTCGCCCTGCTGGGGCTCGCCCTCGACGGCCGGCGCCGAGCCGCCGACGCTGATCGCCACCCGGCGCGGCTTGGGCTGCTCGGGCTTGGGAATGCTCACCTCGAGCACGCCCTTGTCGAAGCTGGCCTTGACGCTGTCGGGGTCGACGCCCTCGGGCAGCGTGAGCGAGCGCGAAAAGCGTCCCGACGCGCGCTCGACGCGTCGATAGCCCTCCCCGCGCTCCTCGTGCTCGGACTTGCGCTCGCCGGAGATCGTGAGCACGTGGTCCTGCACCTCGACGTTTACGTCCTCCTCGGACAGGCCCGGGAGATCGGCGCGCAGGACGTAGCGATCGCCCTCCTCGACGACGTCCAGCGCGGGAATCCACCGCCGCAGGCTGCGCACGTTGCCACGCGTGGTGGGCGTGTCGAAAAAGCTGCCGAACAGACGGTTGAAGTCCTGCTGGATCGACTGGAGCTCGCGCGCGGGCTCCCATCTGATTATTGCCATCGCAGTCACCTCCGATGATCGATGGTCTGGGTTCTATTGCCTTCGATTATAAAATCTAAGTGACTAGTTATCAAGTTATCTTTTACGGCACGGAGCAGAAGCGCCCGCGCCGGATCTACAACCAGCGCACGTGCTCCGTATCGCGCTCACGCGGCGGCGCGAGGCGGATCTACGCAGAGAAAAAGCCGGCGCTAGCGCGCCGGCTGGATGGCCGCGCCGCGGGCGGCGCTGCTAGCCGGCTCAGGCCGCTGTCAGCAGCCGTTGCTGGGGGCGATGCGCTGCCACATCTCCGCCATCGCGCGCAGCTCTTGCTCTGAGAAGCGCGTGACGAAGTGCTCGCTCACGACCGCGACCTGGGTGCGGCGCGCCGCTTTCACGCGCTCGCGCCCCGCGTCGGTGAGACACGCGTAGGCGCCGCGCGCGTCGTGGTCGCACGAGCAGCGGTGCAGCAGCCCGTCGCGCTCGAGGCGGTCGGCGAGCCGCGTGAGGCCGCTGCGCGACAGCTGCGCGTGCTCGGCGAGGTCGCGCATGCGCATTCGTCCGCCGCTTGACTGCGCGAGGTGGTGCAGGACCTCGTAGGAGCTCATGGGCAGCCCGTGCGCGCGTTCGAGCTCGGAATCCAGGCGCTTGGCCAGGCAGGCACGCGCGCGCAACAGCGAGCGCCACGCCTCCTCTGCGAGCTCGACCTGCGCAAGCCCCGCGATCTGGGTCGCTCCGTCCCCGGCTTCGATCTTGACTGCGGTCGCGGTCGACATGCGGTGTGAACCTCTCGCCCTCAAGGCGAACATAGCAGCGTCGGCCGCGGCTTTCTGCGACCTTGCTCTCAGCGCTGCGTGGCGCGCCACGCCCACCACATCATCAGCGGCTGCAGCGGCAACCGCGCATACAGCGCCCAGCGCGGGATGCCCGCGAAGCGCTGCGGCTCGCGCGCCATGTGCAGGTTGGCGGGAAAGATCGCGGCGAGCAGGGCGATCAGGCCCAGCCCCGACGCGCGTCGCGTGGGCTCCAGCAGCACCCCCACCCCGCCCGCGATCTCGGCGGCGCCGCTGATCGCCACCACGCGCGCGGCCTCGTGCTGGAGGCGAGGCGGCACGATCGCGCGGTAGGCGCGCGGCGTCACGAAGTGGTTGACGCCCGCGGCGATGAAGAACGCGCCCAGCAGCCGCCGCGAGCTCACGCGTGCACCAGCAGCGAGTGTCCGCTCATCTGCGCCGGCTGCTCCACGCCCAGCAGCTCCAGCACCGTGGGCGCCACGTCGGCGAGCACGCCGCCCTCGGCGAGCTGCGCGCCGGACACGGTGGCAATCAGCGGCACGGGGTTCAGCGAGTGCGCGGTGTTGGGGCTGCCGTCGGGCTCGAGCATGTTGTCCGCGTTGCCGTGGTCGGAGGTGACCACGCACGCGCCGCCGCTTTCGTGCACCGCGGCCACCACCTCTGCGAGGCATGCATCGACGGTCTCCACCGCGCACACCGCCGCGGCGATCACGCCGGTGTGGCCGACCATGTCGGCGTTGGCGAAGTTGACGATCGCAAACGCGGGCTGCTGCTCGCGCCACGCCGCCACGAACGCTTGCGCGGCCTGCGGCGCGCTCATCTGCGGCTTGTGGTCGTAGGTCGGCACGTCGCGCGGCGAGGGCACCAGCTCGCGGCGCTCGCCCGCCAGCGGCTCCTCCTCGCCGCCGTTGAAGAAGTAGGTCACGTGCGGGTACTTCTCGGTCTCGGCCACGTGCAGCTGCTTCAGGCCGGCCTGCGCGAGCGTGCGCGACAGCGTGGTCGCGGGGCGCTCGGGCGCGAACGCGACCGGGTAGCGCCAATCCTCCTCGTAGCGCGTGAGCGTGGCGTAGCGCGCCACCGGCGGCGCGCCGTCGCGCCCGCGCCAGCCCGGCAGCGAAGGCGCCGCGGCGCCTTCGCCGAAGCCGTCCTCGGCCAGCGCGCGCGTGAGCTGGCGCATGCGGTCGGGGCGGAAGTTGAACGTGATCACGCTGTCGCCCGGACGGATGCGCGCCTCGCCGTCGACGAGGGTGGGCTGGATGAACTCGTCGGTCTCGCCGCGCTCGTACGCGTCCGCCACGGCCTGCTCGCCGCTGCGCGCGCTGTACGGGGCCACGCCGTGCACGAGCAGGTCATACGCGCGTTGCGTGCGTTCCCAGCGGCGGTCTCGGTCCATCGCGAAGTAGCGGCCTATCACCGAGCCCACGCGCGCGCCGGGCGTGCGGTCGAGCAGCGCGAGGAACTCACGGCCGGCGTGCGGCAGCGTGTCGCGGCCGTCGGTGAACGCGTGCACCACCACATCGGGCACGCCCCGCTCGCGCGCGAGCTCGATCAGCGCGAGCAGGTGCGCCAGCGAGGAGTGCACGCCGCCGTCTGACACGAGCCCCAGCAGGTGCACGCGCTGCACGTCCGCGAGCGCGGCGCTCAGCGCCTCGTTGTGTGTGAGCGAGCCGTCGCCGATCGCGTCGTCGATGCGCACCAGGTCCTGGCGCACGACCGCGCCGGCGCCGAGGTTGAGGTGGCCCACCTCGGAGTTGCCCATCTGCCCTTCGGGCAGGCCCACCGCGCGACCCCACGTGCGCAGCTGGGTGTGGGGGTAGTGGCGCCACAACTCGTCGAAGCTGGGGGTGCGCGCGAGCTCGACCGCGTTGCCCGGGCCGGGCTCGGCCAGGCCCCAGCCGTCGAGCACCACCAGGCACGCGCTCGGCACCGGCAGTGCGCGCGGGCCAGGCGGCAGGGTCATCGCAGCGCGGCGACCGCGGCGACGATCCGCGCGAAGCCCTCGGCGTCCAGCGACGCGCCCCCCACGAGCGCGCCGTCGACGTCTGGCAGGTCGCACATCTCCGTTGCGTTATCCGCGCTGACCGAGCCTCCGTAGAGAATCCGCACGCGCTCGGACGCCGCCTCGTCGCGCGCGGCGATCAGCGCGCGGATGAAAGCGATCGCGTCCTGCGCCTGCTCCATCGTGGCGACGCGGCCGGTGCCGATCGCCCAGATCGGCTCGTACGCGATCACCACCTCGTGCAGCCGCTCGGCGGGAACCTTGGCGAGGTCCTCGCCGACCTGGTGGCGCAGCCGCCGCTCGGTCTCGTGCGCGTCGCGCTCAGCCTCGGTCTCGCCGACGCACAGGATCGGCGCGAGTCCCGCGGCCAGCGCGGCGGGGACCTTCAGCGCGAGCGCGTGGTCTGACTCGGCGAATAGCGCGCGCCGCTCGGAGTGGCCGAGCACCACCCCCTGCGCGCCGGTCTCGACGAGCATCGCCGCGGAGATCTCGCCGGTGAAGGGACCATGGTCTGCCTCGTGCATGTTCTGCGCGTACACCTCCACGCGCGAGCCACGCACGCTGTCAGCGAGCGCCTGCAGGTCGGTGAACGGCGCGCAGATCGCCACCTGCACGCCGTCCAGCGCCGCCACGCGCGGCAGCAGCGCGCCGGCGAAGGCCTCGGCGTCGGCCTGCGTCTTGTGCATCTTCCAGTTGCCCGCGATCAGCGGGGTGCGCGCCATCTTCAGGCGACGCCCGCGCCGTCGAGCGCCTGCACCGCGGGCAGCGGGCGCCCCTCGATCAGCGCCAGGGTGGCGCCGCCCCCGGTGGAGAGGTGGTCCACCGAGCCCTCCAGACCGAAGCGCGCGAGCGCGGCGGCGGAGTCGCCGCCGCCCACCACCGTGAGCCCCTTCGCGTTGGCCACGGCCTGCGCCACCACCCGCGTGCCCGCGGCGAACGGCTCGAGCTCAAACGCGCCCATGGGGCCGTTCCAGAACACCGATCCCGCGCGTTCGATCTCGGCCGCGTAGCGCGCGGCGGTGGCGGGGCCGATGTCGAGCCCCATCCAGCCGTCGGGCACGTCCACGGCATCGAGCAAGCGGTGGCGCGCGCCCTCTGCGAGCGCGTCGCCGAGCACGAGGTCCGACGGCAGCTCCAGCCGCGCGCCGTCGCCGGCAGCGGCCTGTGCGAGCGCCTGGCGCGCGAGCTCTGTGTCGCGCGCGTCGCACAGCGAAGCGCCCACGGCGTGGCCCTGCGCGGCGAGGAAGGGAAAGCACATCGCGCCGCCGATCGCGATCACGTCGGCGACCGCCAGGAAGCGGTCGATCACGCCGATCTTGTCCGCGACCTTCGCGCCGCCCACCACCGCCACGAGCGGGTGCGCGGGGTGTTCGAGGATGCGCGCGAGCGTGGTCACCTCGGATTCGAGCAGGCGCCCCGCGGCGCTCGGCAGCAGGTGTGCCACCCCCTCGGTGCTGGCGTGGGCGCGGTGCGCGACGCCGAAGGCGTCGTCGACGTAGACGTCTGCCAGCTCGGACAGCGCGCGCGCAAACTCCGGGTCGTTGGCGGACTCGCCCTCCTCGAAGCGCACGTTCTCGAGCAGCAGGACCTCGCCGTCTTTGAGCTGCTCGCTCATCGCGCGCACCTGCTCGCCAACCACCGCCGGCGCGAGCGCCACGCGAGCGCCGGTCAGCTCGCGCAGGCGGGGCGCCACCGCCGCCATCGAGAAGCGCCGGTCAAAGCCGCCCTGAGGCCGGTCCAGGTGCGACACCAGCACGAGCCGCGCACCGCGCGCGCGCAGCTCTTCGATCGTCGGCAGCGCGGCCACGATGCGCGTGTCGTCGGCGACCTCGCGCGTTCCGTCCGGCCGCTCGCGCAGCGGCACGTTGAAGTCGACGCGCACCAGCACGCGCTTGCCGGCCACGTCCAGGCTGTCGAGGCTCCTCACCATCCGCCCCCGCATCGCCGGCGTCGCCGCGCCCCGTCGCCTCGCCAGTCACGCGCGGCGCCGCCCTCGGGCGCGCCGGGCGCATCCTTCACAGCACCCTCTGCACGAGGTCCACGAGGCGGTTTGAGTATCCCCACTCGTTGTCGTACCAGGCGATCACCTTCACCATCGTGCCCTCGATCACCGAGGTGAGCAGCGAGTCCACGATCGCCGAGTACTGCGACTTGACGATGTCGCTGGAGACGATCGGATCTTCGGTGTATTGCATGATTCCCGCGAGCGGTCCCTCGGCGGCGGCGCGCGCGAAGGCGTCGTTGACCTCCTCGGCGCTGGTGGCGCGCTTGGTCTCCACCGTGAGGTCGACGACCGAACCCGTGGGCACGGGCGCGCGCACCGCGAAGCCGTTGAGGCGCCCTTGCAGCTCGGGGATCACGAGGCCGATCGCCTTCGCCGCGCCGGTGGAGGCGGGGATCAGGTTGATCGCGGCGGCGCGCGCGCGACGCAGGTCTGAATGGGGCATGTCCTGCAGGCGCTGGTCTGCGGTGTAGGCGTGGATCGTGGTCATCAGGCCGTGGTCGATCCCCACCGTGTCGTTGAGCACCTTCGCCACCGGCGCCAGGCAGTTTGTGGTGCACGAGGCGTTTGAGATCACGTCGTGGCGTTCGCGGTCGTACACCTCGTCGAAGTTCACACCGAGCACCACGGTGGCGTCGGCGTCCTTGCCGGGCGCGGAGATCACCACCTTGCGCGCGCCCTGCGCGAGGTGCAGCGCAGCTTGCTCGCGGTCGGTGAAGCGCCCGGTGGACTCCACCACCACGTCGACGCCAAGCTCGCCCCAGGGCAACTTCGCGGGGTCGGTCTCGGCGAGCACGCGCAGCTCGCGGCCGTCCACTTCGATCGCCTGCTCGCCCGCCGCGCGCACGCTGCCTGGGTAGGGGCCGAGGATCGAGTCGTAGTGCAGCAGGTGCGCGAGCGTGCGCGTGTCCGTGATGTCGTTGACCGCCACCCACTCGACCGACTGGCCGTCGGTCAGCCCCCGCGCCTGGGCGGCGCGAAAGAGGTTGCGACCGATGCGGCCGAAACCGTTGATCCCAACCCGAACCGCCAATGTTGCCTCCTACAAGCGAAAACGACGATGCCGGGCGTCGGGAGCGGCGCTCCCTGGACCCGGCGGGCGCGAGGAAGGCTATCAACGCCCCCACGGCGCGCATCCTCGGCCGGCTCCCACCTGACGCCTGCATATCGCGCGCCGCCCAGCGCAGTCGCGCGCCGCGCTCGCGCGCTGCGGGCGCGTCAGGCGCCGCGCGGCGACTTGTTGATGTCGCGATGCGCGATCGCAACCTCGAGTCCGTCGCGCTCGCGGTAGCGCGTGGCGAGGTGCTCGGCGATCGCGACCGAGCGGTGGCGCCCGCCGGTGCAGCCGATCGCGATCACCAGATGCGCGCGGCCTTCTGCGGTGTACTGCTCGAGCAAGAAGTCCAGCAGCCGCTCGATGTGCGCGTAGAGCTCGGCCAGGCGACCATCGCGCGCGATGTACGCCACCACGCGCTCGTCGTGGCCGGTGAGCTCGCGCAGCTCGGGCTCGTAGTGCGGGTTTGACAGAAAGCGCACGTCGAAGGCGAGGTCCTCCTCGCGGGGCGGGCCGTGCTTGAACCCGAAGCTCATGAACGTGAGCGCGAGCGGCGCCGCGACTTTGCGCGGCAGAAACTGGTCGGCGATCTTCGCGCGCAGGGTCGCTGCGGACATGCCGGTGGTGTCGATCACGGTGTCGGCGCGGCCGCGCAGCGGCGCGAGCAGCGTGCGCTCGGAGGCCACGCCAGCGGCCACGCTGCCGTCGGGCGCGAGCGGATGGCGACGGCGGGTCTCCTTGTAACGCGTCACGAGCGTCTGCTCGGCGGCTTCCAGGAACAGCACCCGGTGTTCGATGCCGAGCGCGTCGAGGTCATCGACCACCGCGCGTAGCGCCTCGAAGTAGATACCCCCGCGCACGTCCGACACCACCGCGGCGCGCTCGACCTTGGACCCCTCGTGCATGAACAGTTCCACCAGCGAGCGGATCATCTCGGGCGGCAGGTTGTCCACGCAGAAATAGCCTGCGTCCTCGAACACGTTCATCGCGGTGGACTTGCCCGCACCGGAGAAGCCGGTGATCACCACGAAGTCCTGCAGCCGCGACTCGATCGCGGCCTTCGCGCGCTTGCCGTTGGCCTGGCGCTCGGCACCGCGACGCTCCGAGCCGCGCAGCGAACGCCGTGGCCTCAGCACCGCCATCGCCTTCATTTTGCCGCTATTTGCGGACGAGCCTGTTACTTTCCCGCGCGCTTTTCTCGCCATCGCCTCGCCCTCGCCCGCCGCGCCTGGGTCACCCGGCGCGGTGCAACGCCGCGTGCAGCTCGCGCGCCACCTTCGCCGGGAGCCCCGGCACGGCCTGCAGCTCCTCGCGCGAGGCGGCCACGATCGCCTCGGGCGAGCCGAAATACGTGAGCAGCGCGCGCTTGCGCACCGGGCCGATCCCCGGCAGCTCGTCCAGCAGCGAACGCGTCATGGCGCTGTCGCGGCGCGTGCGGTGGTGCGTGATCGCAAAGCGGTGCGCCTCGTCGCGCACGCGCTGCAGCAGCTGCAGCTCCGGCGAGCGGTGGTCGAGCGCCAGCGGCGCGCGGCGCCGCGGCAGGTACAGCTCCTCGACGCGCTTGGCCAGCGCCACCACCGCCACGCCGCGCTTGACGAACTCGCGCAGCGCGCGCAGCCCCGCGGACAGCTGGCCCTTGCCACCGTCGATCACGACCAGGTTGGGCAGGCAGGCGAAGCTCGCGTCGTAAGCCGGGTCGTGCGGGGAGATGTCCTGCTGGCTCTGCCATTGGGCCATGCGCCGGGAGAGCACCTCTTCCATGGCCGCGTAATCGTCGGATTCGCCGTCGAGGCTGCGGATGCGAAAGCGGCGGTAGTCGGACTTCTTCGGCGCGCCGCCCTCGAATACCACCATCGATGCCACGGTGTGGGTGCCGCCGAGGTTTGAGATGTCAAAGCACTCGATGCGGATCGGCGGTGCATCGAGACCGAGCGCGCGCTGCAGGCCATCCAGCGCCTCCACGCGGTCCTGGCGGCGGCGCTCGCTGCGCAGATGCTCCTGGTCGAGCGCCAGCCGCGCGTTGCGCTGCGCGAGCTCGAGTATGCGCCGCTTCTCTCCGCGCTCGGCGGCGCGCAGCTCCACCGGCCCTTCGCGCCGGCTGGACAGCGCCCCCGCCAGCGCCGGGCGCTGCGCGAGCTCGCGCGCCACCACCAGCAGCGCGGGGATCGAAGACTGGCCGTCGTAGTACTGCAGCATGAACTCCTCGCCCACCTCCGCGTCGTCGCGCTCGGTCTCGTTGGCGAGATAGAAGGACTGGCGGTCGGAGAGCACGCCGTCGCGCACCTGAAACACCTGCGCGTTTGCGTCGCGCCCGTCCACCGCCACCGCGACCGCGTCGAAGGTGCCGATCGACTCGTTGGCCACCCGCCGGCGCTCCAGCAGCGCGTGCACCGCGCGCAGCCGGTTGCGCTCGAGCGTGGCCTGCTCGAACTCCTGCGCCGCCGACGCGGCGCGCATGCGCCCCTCGAGGTCGCGCTCGATCGTCTTGAAGCGCCCCGACAGGAAGTCGATCACGCCGTCGATCGCAGCGCGGTATTCCTCCTTTGACACGTAGCCCACGCACGGCGCGCCGCAGCGCTTGATGTAGTAGTCCAGGCACGGGTTGCCGCTGCGCCGGCCGGGCTCGGGGCCGGTGCAGGAGCGGAACAGGAACACCTTCGCGAGCACCTCGAGCGTGCCGCGCACGCGCTTGGCGTTGGAGTACGGGCCGAAGTAGACCCGGCCGGGGCGGTGGCGCTCGCGCGTGAAGTACACGCGCGGGAAGTCCTCGTCGAGCGAGATCGCGATGAACGGGTAGGACTTGTCGTCGCGCAGTCGGATGTTGAAGCGCGGCCGGTGCTGCTTGATGAAGCTCTGCTCCGCCAGCAGCGCCTCGGCCTCCGAAGCCACCACCACGAACTCGACGCTGTCGACGCTCGCCACCATCTCGGCGTGACCGGGGCTGCTCGGCACCTGCGCCTTGGAGAAGTGCGACGCCACGCGCTTGCGCAGCGACTTGGCCTTGCCCACGTAGATCACGCGCCCGCGCGCGTCTCTGAACAGGTACACGCCGGGCTGGTCGGGAAGCGCGCGGCGCTGCTCGGCGAGGGTCGCGCGCCGCGCGTCGCCCCCCGTGCGCTTCTCTGTCAGCGTGTCGGTCGCCGCCACCGCTTCGAGGATAGGGGCGCCTCGGCGGCGCTCAGTAGCTGCGCGCGTAGCGCCACACCACGATCAGCGCGTAAACCACCAGGCCCACCAGCACGAACCAGATCAGCTCGCCGAGGCTCGTCTGCCACAGGCGTTTCTGTCCCATCACGGCGACGCCCGCGAGCGCGAGCGCGCCGTACAGCAGCGCGCGGTGGCGGTCGCCGAGGCTGTGCACCGAGACGCGGTATTCGCGGTAGAAGCGCAGCCCCAAATAGCCGATCGCGATGCCGAACAGCACGTACACCACCGCTTCAAACGTGTTTGCCGCACGCCCACCGCCGGGGATCGCGTACACCCCTGCGGCGATCAGCAGCACGATCGCGGCGTTGCGCAGGTACTTGGCGCGCTCCACCAGGCCAGTGTATGGTGCGCGCGCCGCTCCGCCGACAGCGCCTGCCGGTGTCTTGCCCCTTGCGCGAGGCCACGTTCGCGCAACGGCGATCGTCAGTCGATCAGCGCCTCCAGGCGCGCGTAGGCCTCGTCTACGGCGCGCCGCGCGGCTGTGTGGCGCGCCTCGGACTTGGCCGCCTCGTAGCGCGTGGACCACGCGGCCGGGTCGGCGAGCTGGAGCTCGAGCGCGCTGAGTGCCGCCTCGGCGTCCTCGATCGCCTGCTCGGCCTTGCGCTGCTCGCGCTGGCGGTTCTTTGAGATCTCGCCTTCGCGCTGGGCCTTGCGCGCCGGCTTGCGCGCCGTGCCCGACGGCTTGCCGGCGCCGTTGGCCGCGGCGCCGTTGTCGCTGCGCGGCGCCTGCGGGGTGGCCTCGCGCTCCTCGCGCGCGCGTACGTACTCGGCCCAGCCGCCGGCATAGCTGTGCAACTCGCGCTGTTCGAGCGCGATCGTGCGCGTGCTCACCGCGTCCAGCAGCGCGCGGTCGTGCGACACCAGCAGAACCGACCCCGCGAAGCCGCGCAGGGCGTCCTCGAGCGCCTCGCGGCTCTCGATGTCGAGATGGTTGGTGGGCTCGTCGAGGATCAGCACGTTGGCGCCGCCGCTCACCAGGATCGCCAGCGACAGGCGCCGGCGCTCGCCGCCCGACAGCGCTTCCAGCGGCTTGTCGGCGTCCTCGCCCGAGAACAGGAAGCGCCCCAACAGCGCGTGTGCCTTGCCCGGCGTCAGCCCCGTGGCGCGCTGCGTGGCGTCGAGCACGCGCTCGCCGGGCGGCCCGCCCGCGCCGAGCTCGTCGCCGTGCTGGGACAGGTAGCCGATTTTCGTGTTGTGCCCCGTTTTCAGCGCGCCCGCGTCGAGCGCGCGGCGGGCGGCGAGCGCGTCGATCAGCGTGGTCTTGCCGCTGCCGTTGGGCCCCACGAGCGCCACGTGCTCGCCGCGCTCAAGCCACATCTGCGCTCGCTCGAGCAGCACGCGCCCGTGCGCGGGGGGATCGCCGACCGCGACGCGCGCGTCGGAGAGCTCGAAGATCACGCGCGCGGAGCGCTCGGGCTTGGCGAAGGCGAACTGCAGCGCGCGCTCTGGCCCGGGCTCAGCCTCGATGCGCTGCATCTTGGCGAGCTTCTTGACGCGCGACTGCGCCTGGCGCGCCTTGGTGGCCTTGTAGCGAAAGCGCTCGATGAAGCGTTCCATGCGCGCGATCTCGGCCTCTTGCGCCGCGATCGCGCGGCCCAGCGCGATCTCGCGCGCCGCGCGCTCCTTGCGCCACTCGTGCCAGCTGCCCGCGAAGTAGCGCGCGCGACCGCCCTCCAGCTCGAGCACCGCGGTGGCCACCGCCTCCAAAAACCAGCGGTCGTGCGCCACCACGACCACGGCTGCGTCGAGCGCGATCAGTGTCTGCTCGAGCCACTCCAGCGACTCGATGTCGAGGTGGTTGGTGGGCTCGTCGAGCAGCAGCACGTCGGCGCCCGTGGCGAGCGCGCGGGCGAGCGAGGCGCGCGTGAGCTGGCCGCCGGAGAACGTGTCAAGCGAGCGCTCGAGGTCGTCGTCGGAGAAGCCCAAGCCGCGCGCCATCGAGGTGGCGCGCTCGCGCCACAAGTAGCCGCCGCGCGTCTCCAGGCGCGCCTGCGCGCGCGCGTAGCGCGCGAGCACCGCCTCGTCCGCATCGCCGCTTGACATGCTCGACTCCAGGCGCGCGAGCTCGTCCTCGATGTGCAGCTCCTCTTCGCAGCCGGAGAGCACGTAGTCGCGCAGCGCCAGTCCGCGCTCGCGCGGCGGGCGCTGGTCGTGCAGCGCCACGCGCGCGCCCTTGGCGATACTCAGCTCGCCGCGGTCGATCGCGCTCTCGCCGGCCAGCATACGCAGCAGCGTCGTCTTGCCGGCCCCGTTGCGCCCGGCGAGCGTGAGCCGTTCGCGGCGCTCGAGCTTGAACGACACGCCGCGCAGCAGCGAGCGTCCGGCGACGTCCTTTTGCAGGTCAGATGCGGTGAGCAAAGCCATAGCCTTCGTGATGGTAGGTCGGCCTCGGCCCCGGGCTGCTCCGGTAGCATGCCCAGCGTGCGCTGCAGACTCACCGTGTGGCTTTCGCTGGCGCTGCTGGTGCTGCTGGTGCTAGCGCCCGTCGCGGCCGCTGAAGAAAACACCGGCCGCGGCTTCTACGGCGAGACCAATGACCACGCCGTCACCAATGCCGGCTTCATCGTGATCGGGTTCTTTGCGGTGCTCGTGACCGTGCTCAGCCTCATCCAGCGGCGGCTTTACAAGCGCAAAGAGGCGCGCAAAGCGGCCGAAGCCCAGCTCGCGCCGCTTCGCTGGCACGGCGGCTGGTAGCGCCGCCCAGCGTGATCCGGCCGTTGTTCAGACGCGGCGCCGCGACGGTGCCCGCGCGATGACGCAGCCCGGCGCGGTCAGCTACGAGCGGCGCGGCAGCGCCGCTCTTATCACGATTGATCGCCAGGAGCGGCGCAACGCGGTGGACGGGCCGACGGCGGCGGCGTTGCACGAGGCCTACCTGCGCTTCGAGTCCGACGACGAGGCGCGCGTGCTCGTGCTCACGGGCGCGGGCGGTGTTTCTTTCTGCGCGGGAGCCGACCTGAAGGCGACCGAGACGATGGCCGGGCGCCTCACGCTGCCCGAGGGGCCGATGGGGTTCACGCGGCTCACGCCGAGCAAGCCCACGATCGCCGCGATCTCGGGCTTCGCGCTCGCGGGCGGGCTCGAGCTGGCGCTGTGGTGTGACCTGCGCATCGCCACCGAGGGCTCGGTTCTGGGCTATCCCGAGCGGCGCTGGGGCGTGCCGCTGATCGACGGCGGCACGCAGCGCCTGCCGCGCATCGTGGGGCTGGGGCGCGCTCTGGATCTGATCCTCACCGGCCGCCTGGTCGATGCGCAGGAGGCACTCGCGATGGGCCTGCTGACCGAGGTGGTGGCGCCGGGGGCGCACCTCGAGCGCGCGCTCGCGCTCGCCGACGGTCTCGCGCGCTTTCCCCAGCGCACCATGCTCGCCGACCGCCGCGCCGCGATCGACGGTTTCGGCATGCCGCTCGCGGACGCGCTCGCGCTGGAGGCCACCGCTGGGCCGGAGGTGTTCGAAGACGGCGCGCGCGGCGCCGCCCGCTTTGCCGCGGGCGAGGGGCGCGGCGGCGCGGGCGCGGGCGCGTAGTAGGCTCTGCGAGCGCAGATGGCGTACTTCGTCACAGGAGCCACCGGGTTTATCGGCCGCCGTCTGGTCGAGCGGCTGCTGGCCAAGCGCCAGGGCAAGATCTACGTGCTCGTGCGCAGCGGCTCGAGCGAGCGCCTGGAAGACCTGATCGAGCGTTGGAGCGTGGTAGCGGGCCCCTCCGCGGCTAAACGCATCACGCCGGTGATCGGCGACCTGCGCCGGCCGCTGCTCGGCGTCGAGCAGGAGCAGGTGGCCGAGCTGCGCGGCAAGATCGTGCACTTCTTCCACGTCGCGGCGGTCTACGACATGACCGCGCCGTCGGAGCTCAACACCGCGGTGAACGTGGGCGGCACCGCGCACGCGGTGGAGCTTGCGCGCGCGCTCGAGGCCGAGCACCTGCACCACGTGTCCTCGATCGCGGTCGCGGGCGAGTACAACGGCGTCTTTGAGGAGTCGATGTTCGACGAGGGCCAGAAGCTGCCCTCCCCCTACCACCGCACCAAGTTCGAGTCCGAGCGCCTCGTGCGCGAACAGCCCTACGTGCCCTGGCGCGTGTACCGGCCCGCGATCGTGGTGGGCGACTCAAAGACCGGCGAGATGGACAAGATCGACGGCCCCTACTACTTCTTCAAGGCGATCCAGCGCGTGCGCCGCTTTGTGCCCGAGTGGCTGCCGCTGGTCGGCGTGGATTTCGGCTACACCAACGTGGTGCCCGTCGACTGGGTGGTGGACGCGATGGACCACCTCGCGCACGAGCCCGAGCTGGACGGCCGCGCGTTTCACCTCACCGACCCGCGGTCGGTGCGCGTGGACGAGCTGTTCAACGAGTTCGCCGCCGCCGCGCACGCGCCGCGCTTTGCGGTCAGCATCGACAAACGCGCGGCCAGCATCGTGCCGCGCTGGCCGGTGTCGCTGGCGCTGCGCGTGCCGCCGCTGCGCCAGATACGCGACCTCGCCCTGCGCGAGATCGGCATCCCGGCGGAGGTGATCGAGCACGTCGAGCTCAAGCCCAGGTTCGCCACCGAGGAGACGCAGGCGGCGCTGAAGGGGTCCGCCTTCGAACAGCCGCCACCGCTGCAGGAGTACGCGCCGCGCCTGTGGGACTACTGGGAGCGCGAGATGGACGACCTGACCAAAGGCCGCTCGATGCGCGAGGAGCTCGGCGGCAAGCACATCATCATCACAGGCGCCTCGTCGGGCATCGGCCGCGCGGCCGGGCTGAAACTCGCGGCCGCCGGCGCCGTGCCGCTGCTGGTGGCGCGCAACGTGGACAAGCTCGAGGAGGTGCGCGCGGAAATCGTCGCGGCCGGCGGCACCGCCTACGTGTACGCGGCCGACCTGTCCGACATGGACTCGATCGAGCGCCTGCTCGAGCGGGTGCTCGCCGACCACCGCAACGTCGACGGGCTGGTGAACAACGCGGGGCGCTCGATCCGCCGCTCCATCGCGCTCAGCTACGACCGTTTCCACGACTTCGAACGAACGATGCAGCTCAACTACTTCGGCGCCGTGAAGATGATCATCGGGCTGCTGCCGCAGATGCGCGCGCGCGGCTCGGGCCACATCGTCAACGTGTCCTCGATCGGCGTGCAGGCCAACCCGCCGCGCTTCTCCGCGTATGTCGCCTCCAAGGCCGCGCTGGACGCGTTCACGCGCGTGGTCGCCTCGGAGGTGGTCGGCGACGGCGTCACGTTCACCACCATCCACATGCCGCTTGTGCGCACGCCGATGATCGCGCCGACGAAAATGTACGACGCGTTCCCCGCGATCACACCCGACGAAGCAGGCGAGATGATCTGCGAAGCGCTGCGCTCCAAGCCCAAGCACATGGGCACAGCGCTGGGCACCTTCGGCGAGGTTGCCTACGCGCTGTCGCCCAAAGCAGTCGACCGGCTCCTGCACCTCGCCTACCGCGTGTTCCCAGACTCGGCCGCCGCCAAAGGCGAGAAGGCCGCCGACGAGCACGCCTCCTTCGAGCAGATCGCTATGGCGACGCTTACCAGGGGCGTGCACTGGTAGCACGCGGCACCCGCGGCGCGGCACGCGCGGCCCACAGCGAAGCGACCCAGACAGGCGCGGCGATCGAGGTGCGCGGCCTGTGCAAGCGCTACGGCGCCTTCGAGGCGGTGCGAGCGATCGACATCAGCGTGCGCCGCGGCGAGGTGTTCGGCCTGCTGGGGCCAAACGGAGCCGGTAAGACGAGCACCGTCGAGATCCTCGAGGGCTACCGCGCGCGCAGCGCCGGCGAGGTGTCGGTGCTCGGCTGGGACCCGCAGTCGCACAGTCGCGCGCTGCGCCAGCGCGTCGGCATCGTGCTGCAGTCGGGCGGCATCTACAGCTACGTCACGCCCCGCGAGGCGCTGCGCCACTGGGCCCGCTTCTACCCGCACCCGCGCGACGTCGATGAGGTGCTCGCGCTCGCCGGGCTCCTCGACAAGGCCGACGTGATCGCGCGCAAGCTCTCGGGCGGACAGCTGCGCCGGCTGGACTTCGCGCTCGCGCTGGTGGGCGACCCGGAGCTGATCTTCCTCGACGAGCCCACAACCGGCTTTGACCCCGCGGCGCGGCGCAGCGCCTGGGAGACCGTGCACGCGCTGCGCGACCTCGGCAAGACCGTGCTGCTGACCACGCACTACCTCGACGAGGCACAGGTGCTCGCCGACCGCGTGGCGATCATGAAGGACGGGCGCATCCTCGCGATCGGCCCCCCGCGCGAGCTGGGCTCCGGCGCGTCGAGCTATCGCGTCGCCTATCGCGGCGCAGATGGCGAGCTGGTCGAACACCACACCGACGACCCCACCAGGCTGCTGCACGAGCTCACCGCCGAAGCGCTCGCGCGCGGCGAGCCGCTGGCCGAGCTCACGGTCGGCCGGCCCACGCTCGAGGACCTCTACCTCGAGCTCACCGCGGACGAGCAGCCGCACGAGCGCGCCGGCACCGACCGAGCGGGAACGCGGGGCTGAGATGTACGACGCCTCGGTGCTCGCCTGGCGCCAGTTTCGCCTCGAGCGGCGCATGTTCTGGCGCAACCCCAGCGCCGCGTTCTTCAACTTCCTGCTGCCGCTGCTGTTCCTCGCCGGCGGCGGCATCATCCTGTCGGGCAACCAGCACCAGCTCAACCGTCTCGTTCCCGCGATCGCGGCGATGAGCGTGATGTCCACCACGTTCACCGCGCTCGCCTACAACATCGTGTTCCTGCGCGAACGCGGCGTGCTCAAGCGCATCCGCGGCACGCCGCTGCCAACGATCTCCTACTTCGGCGGCGTGCTCGCCAACGCCGTCACCAACACGGTGCTACAGATCGCGATCGTGGTGGTCGTCGGGCGCGTGCTGCTGGGCATCGGCTGGCCGCGCGACTGGGGCGAGCTGATCGTGTTCACGCTCGCGGGCGTGGTGTGCTTCTGCTCGCTGGGCATCGCCTTCGCGCACCTGATCCCCAACTTCGAGTCCACCGCCGCGTACGTCAACGCGGTGTTCCTGCCGGTGGTGTTCCTGTCCTTCTACGTGTTCGACTCCTCCAGCGCGCCCGGCTTTCTGCGCAACATCGTCGACGCGCTGCCGCTCAAGCCGCTGATCGACGGCCTGTACGCCGCGATGGTCAGCGGCTCGGGGCTGTCGGGCCGGCTGGACGCGCTGGCGGTGATCGCACTGTGGGGCGCGCTGGGCATCTACGGCGCCGTGCGTGGCTTCTCGTGGGAGCGCACGGGCGCGTGAGCGCAAGCGGGACCGGCGCGCAATGAGGCTACTCGCCGACGGCGTGTGGCAGCTGCGCGGCTTTCCGCCGAACGCCATCAACGTGTACCTGCTGGGCGACGTGCTGATCGACGCCGCCACGCGCCAGGGCGAGCGGCGCATCCTGCGCGAGCTGCGCGGCCACGGCCTCTCGGCGCACGCGCTCACGCACGCCCACCCCGACCACCAGGGCTCAAGCCACGCGATCTGCGAGCGCTACTCGATCCCACTGTGGTGTGGCGGCGGCGACGTGCACGCGATGGAGACGCCCGGCGGCGTCGCCAACACCGCGCCGCCGATCTGGCAGACGTTCGTTCAGCGGCGCTTCTGGACCGGCCCCGAGCACCCGGTCGCGCGGGTGCTCAAAGAGGGCGACGAAGTGGCGGGCTTCGCCGTGCTCGAGACGCCCGGGCACTCGCCCGGCCACGTCGCGTTCTGGCGCGAGTCAGACCGCGTGCTCGTGCTCGGCGACGTGCTCACGAACGTCAACGTGGCCACCGGCCGCACCGGCCTGCACGAGCCGCTCGCCGCGTTCACGCCCGACCCCGCGCGCAACCGCGCCTCCGCGCGCCGGCTGGCCGCGTTGCGGCCGCAGCTCGCCTGCTTCGGGCACGGGCCCCCGCTGCGCGACCCCGACGCGCTGGCCGCGTTCGCCGAGTCGCTGCCGCGCGACTAGCGCGCCGCGACGGGGGCTCCGCTGCGACCGGCGGTGTCGCCGCCCGCGCTCACAGCACGGCGCGCCCCAGGTAATAGCCCGCGGCCGCCGCCGCCAGTCCGGACAGCACCGTGGCCACCACCAGCACCAGCGCCCGCGTGTGCGCCCCGGCTTGCACGTCGAGGAACGCCTGCACAGAGAACGTGGAGAAGGTCGTGAACCCACCCAAGAAGCCAACCCCGAGCGTGGTGCGTAACTCGGGCGAAGTCGAATGTGCGACGACCAGCATCCCCAGCAAGAACGAGCCGACGACGTTGATCGCAACTGTCAGCCACGGCAGCGCGTCTCCGTGCACGGCGGACGAAAGGCCGTAGCGCGCCAGCACGCCGGCAGCTCCGGCGACAGCCACGAAAAGCGCGATCATGCTCGACCGTCGACGAAGACCGATGCAAGTCGTTGGGGCGCCACTGAACCTCCCGCACGCGTTGACGTTTGCTAGAGGCCATCAGCGGCGACGCCGCGGTCATGGAGCGAGCCTCATCGCTCGGCCAGGAGTGTAGGACACCCCGCGTCCCGGGCGCCGATCGGTCTCGCGCCGCCCGATGCTGTTGCGCCGCTAGCGCACAACCGCGTCGCCCAGCGCCTCGTCGATCGCGTCCAGAGTGTCGTCGCTGAGCGCGACGTCGCTGGCGGAGGCATTTGCCTGCACCTGCTCGGGCCGCGTGGCTCCCACGATCGCGGACGCCACGTTGCGCTCGCGCAGCACCCACGCGAGCGCCATTTGCACCATCGTCATACCCGCCTGGTCGGCCACGGGGCGCAGCCGCTGCACCGCCTCGAGCACCGCCGGGCGCATCAGCGCGTCGATGAAACCTCCCATGCTCTCGCTGGCCGCGCGCGAGCCCGGCGGCGGCGGCTCGCCCGGCTGGTACTTGCCCGTGAGCACCCCCTGCGCGAGTGGCGACCACACGATCTGTGAGATGTGCTCGCGTTCGCAGAGCGGGATCACCTCTTTCTCTGGCACCCGCCAGAGCATCGAGTACTGCGGCTGGCTCGACACCCAGCGCTGCTCCACGCCGGGGATCTGAAGCGACTGTTCGATCCGCTCGGGCGGCCACTCGCTGAAGCCGATGTG
>DASZFR010000056.1:0-14372 GCA_035939635.1 Solirubrobacteraceae bacterium | reverse complement strand
ACGTGCTGGGCGTTCGCCGGCAGCGCATACGCCGGCACGATCCAGCCGCGCTCGCGCAGGATGAACGAGATCCGCACCAAGTCCAGCGGCGCGTCGTCGCCCGCGAGCCCGGCCGAACATAAGAACGAGACTCAGTCTTATGATACGTTCTCGCAGATGCTGACAGCGCCGCAGCGGCACGGACCGGCCCACCCCGAGGGACTCGCGCCTGCCGCCTCGACGCCGGCGTCGGGGGCCGCGGTGACGATGCGCGGCGCCGAGGCTCGCGTCGGCGGGCGCGTCGTGTGGAGCGGCGTCGACCTGGACGTCGCCGCGGGCGAGTTCATGGCGCTGCTCGGCGCAAACGGCGCGGGCAAGTCGACGCTGCTCAAGGCGCTGCTCGGCCTGCAGCCGCTTGTCGCGGGAAGCCTGTCCGTGCTCGGAAGCGCGCCGGGTCGGGCCAACTCGCAGATCGGCTACCTGCCGCAGAGGCGCGCGTTTGATGCCGGCACACGGCTGCGCGGCTGCGACATCGTCGGGCTGGGCCTCGACGGCGACCGCTGGGGGATTCCGCTCGCGTGGCCGTGGGGTCCTCCCGCGCGACGGCGTCGCGAGCGCCGGCGCAGGATCTTTGCGGCGATCGAGCTCGTCGGCGCCGGCGCCTACGCGCGGCGGCCCATCGGCGAGCTGTCCGGCGGCGAGCAGCAGCGCCTGTTGATCGCCCAGGCGCTCGTGCGCCGCCCGCGCCTGCTCCTGCTGGACGAGCCGCTCGACAGCCTCGACCTGCCCAACCAGGCTTCGGTGAGCGCGCTGGTGGCGCAGATCTGCCGCCGCGAGGGGGTGGCGGTGCTGCTCGTCGCCCACGACGTGAACCCGCTGCTGCCGTATCTGGACCGCGTCGCCTATCTCGCGGCCGGACACGCTGTCAGCGGGGCGGTCGACGAGGTCATCAACGGACGCGCGCTGAGCGCGCTCTACGGCGTGCCGATCGAGGTGCTGCGCACCTCCGATGGGCGCCTGGTCGTGGTCGGCCAGCCCGAGGCGCCCGCCCACCACCACGACCGCCACGCGCTCGACGCCAGCGCGGTCTAGCCGCTGTGCCGCGTGCGCCGGGCAGCCCGCGGCTGGGCTTGAACGTGGTGCACGACGTAAGCCAGCTGCTCGAATACCACTTCATGGTCAACGCGCTGCTCGCCGGCAGCGTCGTCGCGGTGATGGCGGGCGCGGTCGGCTGGGCGATGGTGCTGCGGCGCGAGACCTTCGCCGGGCACACGCTCGCGATGATGGCCTTTCCCGGCGCCGCCGGCGCGGCGCTGCTCGGGGTGCCTGCCGCGCTCGGCTACTACGCGTTCTGCTCTGCCGGGGCGCTCGCGATCGGCCGCTTTGCCGGCGAGCGCCGGCGTTCTTGGAGCGAGCGTTCGGCTGCCACCGGCGCGGTGCAGGCGCTCGCGCTGGCGATCGGCTTTCTCTTCGTGAGCCTCTACGGCGGAGTGTTGGGTGACCTCGAGAGCCTTCTGTTCGGCAGCCTGCTCGGCATCTCCGACGCGCATCTGCTGACGCTCGCCGTCGTCGCGGCGCTCTCGCTGACGGCGCTTGCCGCGCTGGGGCGCCCGCTGCTGTTCATCTCGGTGGACGCGCAGACCGCGGCGGCGAGGGGGCTTCCCGTGCGCGTGCTGTCGGTCGCCTTCCTGCTCGTGCTCGCGCTGACCGTCGCCGCCACCAGCCAGATCACCGGGGTGATGCTCGTTTTCGCGCTGCTCGTGGCGCCCGCAGCGGCGGCGCAGTCGCTCACCGCGCGGCCCGCGCTGAGCCTCGCGCTGACGATCGTGCTGGCGCTGCTTGTGGTGTGGCTGGGCGAGGGCATCTCCTACTTCTCGGTGTATCCCGCGGGTTTTTACGTCACGGTTGTCGCCTTTGTCGTATACCTGCTCGCGCGGATCGCCGGAGCCGACGTTCTCAGAGCGCGGCGGCGCCTGCGCGCGGCGCCCGCAGGAGCGCGCTGAGTCGTGTTTTCGGCCGAATTCATGCGCAACGCTTTGCTCGCGGGAACGTGCATCGCGCTGGCGTGCGGCGTGGCAGGGTGGTTTGTGGTGTTGCGCAGCCAGCTGTTCGCCGGCGACGCGCTCAGCCACGTGGCATTTCCGGGCGCGCTTGCGGCCGCGGCTGCCGGCATCGATCTGCGCATCGGGCTGTTCGCGGCGACGGTGGCCGCCGGCGCGGGCATCGGCGCGCTGGGCCGCGGCGCGCTGGCTGGGCGCGGCGCCCGCAGCGACGGTGGCGCGGCCGCCCAGGACGCCGCGATCGGCGTGGTGTTCACGCTGATTCTGGGCTTGGGCGTGTTCTTTTTGACGCTGCTGAGCACCAGCGGCGCCGGCGGGTCGGGAATTCAGGGAGCGCGCACGCTGTTCGGTTCGATCTTTGGCCTGGGCGCCGCCGAAGCGCGCCTCGCCGCGGCGCTCGCGATCGCCGTCACGCTGGCGATCGCCGCAATCTCGCGACCGCTGCTGTTCGCGTCGGTGATGCCCGATCTGGCCGCCGCGCGCGGCGTCAAGACGCGGCTGCTCGCGATCGCGTTCGCGGCGCTGCTGGGCGTGGTCGTGGCCGAGGCAGCGCAGGCCGTAGGGGCTTTGCTGCTACTCGGCTTGCTCGGCGCCCCGGCAGCCGCCGCGCTGCGCCTGACCGTGACGCCGGCCGCCGGCATCGCTCTCGCCGCCGCGCTGTCGGTCGCCGCGATGTGGTCGGGGCTCGCGCTTGCGTACGCGCTGCCGTGGCTGCCGCCGAGCAGCGCGGTGGTGTTCGTCGCCGTGTGCCTCTACGGCGTCTCGCTCAAGCTCACGTGAGTCGCGCGGCGCTCGCCCCGTCGGCCGGTGGCAGGGTCTTCGGGGGGGGGCGGCCGCGACGCGCACAGCGGAGCCTTGCGGCGCCGTGCCGGCGTCGGCGCGGTCTACGGGCCTGCCCCACAGATAGCTCAGCGCGCAGCCGAGCGCGAAGGTGGCCACGACGAGCAGCAGCGGGCCCGAGTCCTCCACGAGCGAGCCGACCACCCCGGCCGTCACGCTGCCGGCGAGCGCCGCGGCGAACGCGGGGTTCGCGCGCACGGGCGCGAGCACGCGGTCTCGCCAGCGCGCCGCGAGCGCCGCGCACACCAGCGCGATCGCGGTGGCAGCGGGCATCGCGTGGTTGTGCAGCTCGCCCCAAGCCGCGCTGTAGCGGCGCACCAGCACGTCGCGCAGGTCTCCCAACGAGCGCGCGTGCAGGATGCTGCCCGTGTAGTGGCCGCTGCCGTGCGCCGTGGCAAGGTCAAGCGCAGCCAGCGCCACCAGCCCCACGAGAGGGCTGACAAGAGCGATCAGCGCGCGGCGGCGTGTGAGGCGCCCGGGCAGCAGCGTGGCAACCGCGACCGCTGTCGCGGCGCACACGAGCACCACGCCGCCGACGGCCGCGCCGATTCGCGACCAGCCCTCGATCAACGCCAGCAGCGCGCCGGCGGCGACGAACGCGGCGGCGACACGCCTCCTGGGGTGGGCACGAGCGCGGCTGGACGCGCGCTGCGGGTCGTATAGCGCCCCGGCGACCGCAAACAGCACGAGCACCGCCAGCCCGGACTTCAGCTCGTTGCCAAAGCCATAGAAGCGCGCGCCCAGGATCGGGCTTGGACCGAACAGCGAGCGCACCAGCAGCTGCCAGCGCGCGAGCGCGTCCGCGACAAACGCGGCCAGCGTGACGAGCGCGGGCGCGATCAGCGCGCGCGGCCAGCGCAGCGCCGCGTCGCTGAGCAGCGCCAGCGCGAAGCTGGCGGCCACGATCAGCGCGTACTCGACCGCCGCTGCCGGCTCGAGTGCAGCTGAGATCAGCGTCGCCGCCGGTGCCCACAGGACAGTTAGGCCGGCGAGGCGAAGCGCGCGCGCACGGCGCTCTTGCGCGCGCGGGCCGCGCGCCAGGCCCGCTGCCAGCAGGAGCGCTGCGAGCGCACACAGCAACACGCCAAGCGCGCGCAGCCGCCGCGGTCCGATCACACGCAGGCGCGCCATCAGCGAGTGCAGGCTGGCCGGCGACAGGGTGGCGTCGGAGTGGATCGCGGTTCCGCGCACGTCGGCCGGGACGCGCCGCGCGCCGAGATGGCGCAAGATCGTGGGCGCGAGGTCGATCGAGCTGACCAGGCCACGCTCGTTGGTCGTGTCGGACGTCAGCTCGCCGGCGCGCCCGTTCGAGAGCCCTGCGGCGCCGAGCCATAGCAGCTGGCCCTCGGCGCCGGCCGGCTGGGCTTCGACCACGATCTCGAGCTCACCGGGTCGCCGCGAGCGGCTCAGCGCGACCAGGTCCAGCACGCCCTCTGGGCCCGCGGGAAGGTCGCACACGACCAGGCGAGCGTCGCCCGACAGGCGCGCGATGCGGGCGAGCAGCGTCTGCGGCGCTCCCAGCGACAACGCCGACACGTGTCCGTGTTCGTCTGCCGCGAGCGCCGCATGCGTGCCGTCGCCGGGCAGCTGGCCGGCGTAGCCGGCGCCGCCGGGCACCGAAGCGGCGAGCAGCCCCGGTCGCAGCAGCTGGGGCGCGCGTTCGGCGCGCCGGCGCGCCGGCGCCCAACCCAGGATCTGACCGCCGCGGCCCTGCGCCTTCAGCGTCAGCCGCGGCGGGCGCGGCGGGCTATATGCGCCCGAGACGATACGCGCTCCCTGGCTGATGTCGAGCGCGAGCTGGGCGGGCGTGTAGGTCCCCTGGGCGGCGGACATGATCCCGAGCGACAGGTGCTCCCGGGCGAGCTCGGATGCGAGCGAGCTGCCGCTCAGGGCCGGCGCGAACGCGAGCAGGACTGACGGTTGCAAGCCGCCCGCCGCCACCGAGCCGCTAGCCGCGGCCGCGGTGGCCGATCCAGTGCCGGCGAAGACGGCCGCGGCGCACAGACAACACGCGAGCGGCGCGCGGCCCCGGCGTCTGCCCAGGGTCTCAGCCCTCCGTGTCGCCCGCCGTTGCGCCTGCGCGCAGCGGCTCGGGCAGCGCGACGCCGCGCAGCTGCGGGAGGGGCTCGTCGCCTTGCGCCTGCGATGGCGCCGAGCCCTCAACGTTCACGTGCGGGAGCCGGCGGTCAAGCCATGCAGGCAACAACCACGTGCGTTCGCCCACGATGTGCAGCACGGCCGGCAACAACAGGCAGCGCACGACCAGCGCGTCGAGGAACACGGCGCTCGCCAGGGACACACCGAACTCCTTGATAACGCGGTCTTCGCCCAGCACAAAGGAGAGGAACACGCACACCATGATGGCGGCCGCGGCAGTGACGACACGTCCCGTGAGCGCCAGGCCCTCGGCAACTGCGCGAGAGTTTTCGCGGGTGTGCGTCCAGCGTTCGTGGATGCGCGACACCAGGAACACCTCGTAATCCATCGACAGGCCGAACACGATCGCGAACAGCATCACCGGGATAAATGCCTCGATCGGCCCGGGGGAGACGCCCATCAGCCCGGGCAGCCAGCCCCACTGGAACACGGCCACGATCACGCCCAAAGACGCGGTGATGCTGAGCAGGTTCATCGCCGCCGCCTGCAGTGGAATCACCAGCGAGCGAAACACCAGCATCAGCAGGAGTGCCGAGAGCAGCACGACCACGCCGATGAAGAGCGGCAGCTTGTGCGCGAGTACGCTCGCGAAGTCGATGCTGCCCGCGGTCACGCCGCCGACATAGACGGTGGCGCCCGCGCGCGAGGCAAGCGGCGGGATCACGCTGTGGCGCAGACGCGAGACCAGCTGCGTGGTCGCGTAGGCCTGCGGTGAGGAGGCGGGATACACGCTGAGCGTGGCCACTTCGCCGCTCGCGTTCACCCGCGGCGGCGGCACAGAAACGACGTCGGGGGTCGCCCCGATCGCCGCCCGAAGGCCGGCGAGCGATTCGGTGCCAGTCCCTGCAGCCGGCGCCGCGCCACCCACCGTCACCGCTGCGCGCGCGTGCGCGAACTTCACCACCACCTGCAGGGGGCCGTTGAATCCCTTGCCGAAGCCCCTCGCGAGCAGCTCATACGCGCGGTGGGTGGTCTGGCCGGCGGGGTCGTTTGAGGCATCGCTCGAGCCCAGCCGCAGGGCGATGGCGGGAGCCGCGAACACGAGCATCACGGCTGTGGAGGCGATCGCGATCTTCCATGGGCGTCGCTGCACAAACGCGCTCCAGCGCTGCCACGTGTTGGCGCCGCCGGCTGGCGTAGCGGTCCGGCGCGCGCGACGGCGCGCGAGCCGCGAAGGTCTCACCAGGCGCGCGCCGGCGAACGTGAGTAGCGCGGGCAGCAGCGTCAGGGACGCGAGCATGACCAGCAGCACGCCGATCGACGCCGAGATCGCCACGCCGTAGAGAAACGTGACGCCGAGCAGGATCATTCCGCACAGCGCGATCACGACCGTGCACCCGGCGAACAGCACGGCTCGCCCCGCGGTGTCCATCGCCCGCACGGCCGACTCGCGCGCGTTGCCGAATGTCTGGCCAGGCGTCGCGTAGGCCTCGCGAAAGCGCGTGAGGATAAACAGCGCGTAGTCGATCCCGACGCCGAGGCCGATCATCGCGGCGAGCTCCGATGAGAAGTTGGGTGTGTCGATTACGTGGGTGAACAGCGCGATCGCGCCCAGCCCCGTACCCAGGCCGAACAGCGCGGTCACGATCGGCAACCCCATCGCGACCAGCGACCCGAAGGTGAGCAGAAGCACCACGACCGCAGCCAGCAATCCCACCGCTGTCGAAAGCCCGAAGCCGGCGCGCTCGGTCTGCTCGATGGCCAGGCCGCCGAGCTCCACCTCGAGACCCGGCCGCGCAGCGGCCTGCGCGGTGTGAACAACGCGTTCGATCGCTCCGTTGGGAACCAGGTTTGCGCGCTCGTCGAATACCACGGTCGCGAACGCGATACGCCCGCCGGCGGAGATCGCGCGACCGGCCGCGGCCCCCGCGTAGGGGCTGATCACGCTGGCGACGTGCGGTAGCCGCGCTACCTCGCCGAGCATGCCCGTCATGCGCTGCCGCACCGCTTGGGCGAGCACTGAGCCGTTGGCGGTGTGAAACACGATCTCGTCGCGGTCGCCCGCCTGCGACGGGAAGCTCGCCTTCAGCAGATCTGAGGCTCGCTGGGCGTCAGAGTGTGGCAGCGTGAAGTTGTTGGAATAGCTCGCGCCCGCCGCGCGGCCGAGCGCGATTGTTCCGACCGCCAGCACGATCCAGCCGAGGAGCACGTAGCGACGATGAGTGGTTGACCAGCGGGCAAGCTTCAACATGCGGTTGTCCTTGGTCGCGGTCGGGGGCGGCAGCCCACGCACCTGCCCCCGAGCGGTGGGCGCGCAGAGTGCAATGGTAGACGAGCGCGCGCGGCGCTCAGTTCATGTTCGGGTCCAGCGGCATGCGCGCCATCAGCGCGTAGCTTCCGCCCTTGCGCGCGAGCACCGAGCCCCACAGCTCGTCGGGGACCTCGGTGAAGACGTCATCTGGCACGGGATCGTGGGCGATCCAGTCGCCACGGTCGACCTCGGCGTCGAGCTGGCCCTCGCCCCAGCCGGCGTACCCCGCGTAGACCCGTGCGCGCGCGGTCGCGTCCGCGAGCTTGTGCATATCTGCATCGGCCGCGGGAAAGCCGATACGCCCCACGACCAGGGTGCCCGCCAGCGCCGGGTCGAGAAACTCCGCGAGCACCACCACCGAGCTCGGCTGCACGGGGCCGCCGACGTAAACCGGCTCGCCGCCGTCGACCGCCTCAAACAGCTGCGGTACCGCCTCCTGTACGGTCACGTCGGAGGGGCGGTTCAGCACCACGCCCAGCGCCCCCTCGTCGCTGTGCACGCCGACAAGCACCACGGTGCGCCTGAAGTTGGGGTCAAGCAGCGCGGGCGAGGCGAGCAGCAACTGGCCGGCTAGCGATTGCGCCATGGCCTTTGCGAGCCTACTGCGCCTGGCACGCGCGGGCGCGAGCTGGTCTGAGCGCCACGATCAACGTTGGCCCGGCAGAACCGGTGCGGACCGCCTACGTGACCGAGAAAAGCTCGAGCTGGCCGCTGAGCGCGTGGTCGTTTGCGTTGCCCTCGGGCTCGATCACGTGGCCGTCGACGACGATCGGGCTGTTCCAGTGGCCACTCTTGCCGGCGAGCTTTGTGATCGGCCGCTGCGAAGCGGGCTCGTAGACGTTGATGCCTCCGGCGGCGGGGTCATACACGTACAGCAGCCCGCCGGCCATCACCGGGCTGGTCCCGGCGTTGCCGTTGGACCACACGCGGTACAGCCTGCCGGCGCTGGTAACGAACGCGGCCGTGCCGCTTTCGTCGGCGACGAACAGCGCCGTGCGCCCGCCATGGCGCCACACCGCAGGTGTGCTCAGCAGTTGCGCGCCGCCTGGCGTGCTCAGGCGCTGGACTTCGCCGCCGAGCGGATGCGATCGCGCCGACGCGGATCCGGGCGCGTGGCCGTCGAGCGCCGCAAGCGTCAGCACGCGCATGACGCCGTCCTTGCCCGCGATCACCACGCGGCCGTTGCCGAGCAGCGCGGGGGCGCTGGAGCCGAGGTCGGTATCGCTGCTGTTGAGCTGGGCTTGATCGGTCGGCGTGAAGGACTGGCGAAGGCGCAGCTGCGGCAGGGTGAGCTCGAGCACGCTGTCCCCGAAATTGGTGCTGCCGTTGAAGGGTCCGTTGCCGGTCGCGATCAGCAGGTCCTTGCCGCCCGGCTCGACCACCGCGCCGGCGCGCGCCCAGATCGCCGAGTCGCTCGCGTGGCAGCTCGCCGGATGCAGCAGGCCGGCACGGTTGGAGCACAGCGTGTTGAACACCGCGCGGATGTGTCCGCTTGCGGTATCGATCAGCGCCACGTGTCCCTGATATGGGGGAGCATCGCCGTAGTAACCGCCGGTGCTCACGACCAACTCACCGCCGGTGAGGTTGAGCGCCGCGGCGAGCTTCTCGTGCGTGGGGTCGCGCGTCACGCTCACCGGCCACGCGCCTTCGTGCACCTCGGCGCCGTTGCCCATGGTGAGCTTGTGCACCAGGCCGTCGGGCGAGGTGCTGTAGACGAACCGCCGCGAAGGGTCGGCCACCGGCGTGCTGGTGGTGAGCTGGGCGCTTCCAGCCACGCCGCCATAGCCCGCCGGCGTGAATGTCCACAAGAGCTGCCCGCTCGATGCGTCGATCGCCACGGTCTTTCCGTATGTAGTCGTGACGATCACAACGTTGCGCGCTGCGCCGTCCACGCTCACTCCGTGCAGGTAGATGGGCGACGAGTCAGCGGTGCCGGGCAGCCTCACGGTCACGTGATGCAAGTGCGAGACGTTGCTGGACCTGATCCCGGTGGGCCGTTCGCTGACGTCGCTGCGCTGAGCGTCCAGCCCGAACTGCGGCCAGTTCTGCAGGGGCGGACCCGCGACCGCGCTTGCCGCCGGAATCGAGGCGCCGGACGCCGCGGGCGCGCTGGACGCCGGCGCCGGCTTGTCGGCGGCGCTCGAGCCGCACGCCGCTACCGCCACTGCTGCGGCAACGTAGGTGGCGACTGCGATCGGGCGGGCGCGCGGCATGGCAGCACCGATTATGCTCAGCGCGGCCGGTCCATCACGCACGAGGAGGCTCCGCATGGCCAAGCATCCAGCGGTGGGGGAGAAGGCGCCAGACTTCGAGTTGGCGGGCACCGAGGGGACGTTTCGCCTCAGGGACCACAAGGGCGAGCGTGTGGTGTTGCTGTTCTACCCGGGCGACAACACGATGGTGTGCACCAAACAGTTCTGCTCGTATCGCGACCGTGCCGGTGACTTCGCAGGCCTGGACGCGACCGTAGTGGGCATCTCGGCGCAGGACGTGGACAGCCACAACGCCTTCACGGCCAAGCACTCGCTCAACGTGCCGCTGCTGGCGGACGTCGACCACAGCGTCGCCAAGAAATACGGCGCGGCCGGAGCACCACTCGGTACGAAGCGAGCCGTTGTGATCGTCGACGAGGACGGCATCGTTCGCTACCGCCACGATCACCTGCTCGGGCTCGACTACCAGTCGGTGGACGATCTTAAAAAGGCGCTCGAGGCGCTGCCCGCGACCGCCGTGGGCTGAGCCGGGCGCGTACGCGGCGCTTGCCGGGCGCGTGGCGGTCTGAATCCGCGCCCGCCAAACCCCGACCTCGGATCGGGCGCGCGTAAGCGCCCTGCTTCACAGATGCGTGTTAGACCGTGTCCCCTGCGGCAACGCTCGATCGTCTACCGGGTGTAAACCCCACCGCAAGGAGGTGCAGCATGAAATACGCAGCATTGGTCTACAACAAGCCGGGTTCCTTCGAGGCGCTCTCCGACGGCGAGCGACAGACGGTGTCAGGCGAATACATGGCGGTCAGGCAGGACCCGCGCTGCGTCGATGGCGCGCAGCTCGAGCCGGTGACCACGGCCACCACGGTGCGCGTGCAGGACGGCAGGACGCTCACGACAGACGGCCCGTTTGCCGACACCAAGGAGGTCTTCGGCGGCTACTTCATCTTCGACGCCGGCAACCTCGACGAGGCGATCGAGCTCGCATCGCACGTGCCGTCGACGTGGATGGGCGGCTCGGTGGAGGTTCGCCCGGTGGTGGAGAGCCAGCCTGCTTGAGCGCGTCTTTCAAGAGCAATGGGGCCGCGTGCTGGCCTCGCTGGTGGGCTTCCTCGGCGACTTCGACCTCGCCGAGGAGGCCGCCCAGGAGGCGTTTGCGATCGCTGCCGAGCGCTGGCGCAGGAAGGGCACGCCGGAGAATCCCGGCGCTTGGCTGATCACGACGGCGCGCAACCGCGCGATTGACCGGATCCGGCGCGAGCGCACGCTCGCCGACAAGACGCGCCTGCTCGACGTGCACACGTTCAGCGAAGACGAGATGCAAGACGAAGGAATTGAGGACGAGCGCCTCGAGCTGATCTTCACCTGCTGCCATCCGGCGCTCGCGATGGAGGCACAGGTGGCACTCACGCTGAGGGCGCTCGGGGGGCTGTCGACCGAGGAGATCGCGCGCGCGTTCCTCGTCAGCGAGGAAACCATGAAGCGCCGTCTCTCGCGCGCAAAGGCGAAGATCAAGGCCACGGGGATCCCGTTCGCGATACCGGCCGATCACCTGCTGCCGGACCGCGTCGACGCGGTGCTCGCCGTGGTGTACCTCATCTACAACGAGGGCTACGGCGGTCGTATCGACCTCGCGGCGGAGGCGATCCGTCTCGGGCGGATGCTGGTGGCCTTGCTGCCCGACGAGCCCGAGGTGCACGCGCTGCTCGCGCTGATGCTGACCCACCACGCGCGCCACCGGGCGCGCTTCGCGGGCGAGGATCTCGTGCTGCTCGCCGACCAGGACCGCTCGCTATGGGACGCGCGCCAGCTGGGCGAAGGCCGCGAGTCGCTGCAACGCGCGATCGCGCTTCACGGCCGCGGTCCCTACGCGCTGCAGGCGGCGATCGCCTCGCTGCAGACCGAGCAAGAGGTCAACTGGCCGCAGGTCGTCGAGCTGTATGCGCGCCTGGCCGAGCAGACGCGATCGCCGGTGGTCGAGCTCAACCGCGCCGTCGCGCTCGCCGAGGCGGGCGATACCGAACTCGCCCTCGCGCTCGTGGACGGCCTGCAGCTCGACGACTACCGCTACCTGCACTCCACGCGCGCCGAGCTCCTGCGCCGCCTCGGCCGCGACGACGACGCGCGCGCGGCGTATCGCAAGGCCATCGCGCTGACGGTGTCAGAGCCCGAGCGCCGAATGCTCACGCGGCGCCTGGGGGAGCTGTGAGCCGGAGCGCACTCGCGCCGGGCGGGGCTCGCCCAGGGGACGAGCAAGGCGCGTGGCGCGGCCGATCGCGGGCTCCCGGCGGCACCGCCACGACAGGGCCGGGCCTCAGGCGGCCCGGCGGCGACCTCTCCTAGGTTGAGATGTAGGCCACCCAGTCGGGGTCGCCGCGCTGGATCTTCTCGAATACGCGCTTTGACTCCGCGATGTGCGGGGCACGCTGCGTCGCGCGCCAAACAAATTTGCGCACGCGGTCCCAACGCGTCGCCAGCGGTCGCAGCAGCAGCGAGCGCGGCGTGCGCATCGGTTGTGGTTTGCGGCCGTAGAAACTTCGCGACGCGCCGCCGCGGCGAAAGCCCGACCCGTGGTGATAGACGACGTCGCCGTAGATCGCGAAGAAGAGCGGATCCATGCGCACCTTGTTCGTGCGCAGGATCGGCACCCACGGCGTGTTCGCGACCTCGAGAGCACGGAGCATGGTGCCGCCGGTGTCGGTCATGCGTTTGCCGTCGGTGGCAAGCCACTTGTAGCCAGGCGACCAGTCGCCGTGGATGTCATGCCAGGTCTTCACGCTTGTGACGCAGAAGCACGGATGGGGCTGTTCGTCGCCGCCGTTCTCGGCGCGCTTGACCGCGACGAGCGGCGCCCGCTGCAGGCTCTCGTCGACGAGCGGCATCGGGTCGCGGATCGGGAACGCGTCGCCATCGAGAAACATGATCAGGTCATCGTCGTCCGCCTCCGCCGAGATCTCCAGCGCGAGGTTGTTCAGCTTCGCTGCGTGGCCCCAGGCCAGGTCGAATACGCGGTCAAAGTACGCGTGGTAGGAGGCGTCGATGCCCTCCAGCGAAGCCCAGGTCATGTACGGGACCGAGATGTTCTCGCGCAGGTGTCGAGCCTGGATCTCGATCCAGCGCGGGTTGACGTAGTGCACCGTGGCGATGTGCAGCATCGGCTAGTCGTCCTGCTCGGCCGGCAGCGTCCTACGGTCGCCGCTTCACCTAACCCTGTCGCCAGGAAGCGCCCACGGGCGCGGCTCGGGAACGGGTCGCGGGCGGGCGCGCAGCTTGGTGTCGGCGGGCTGCGCGTCCACCGGCTCGTGCGCGTCGGGCGATGACCAGTCGGCGCCGCGGTGCGCGTACAGCTCCGCGAGCTCGAGTTGCAGGCTGCGCGGACGTTCGCCGCCACGGGGCTCGCGCCTGCTCCACGAGCCGTCGGCTTGCATCTCCCATGAGTTCTGGTTGTCGGTGAACGCGAGCGAGAGCGTGTCGAGCAGCTCCGCCTGCAGGTCGGGCGCGGTGACCGGGGCGGCCAGCTCGACCCTGTGATCGAGGTTGCGAGGCATCAGGTCGGCCGAGGCGATGTAGATCGTGTGCTCGCCGTCGCGTTCAAACGCGTACAAGCGCGAGTGCTCGAGCAGGCGGCCCACGATCGAGACCACGCGGATGTTGTCCGAGATGCCCGGCAGCCCGGGGCGCAGGCAGCAGATGCCGCGCACGTTGAGGTCCACTTTCACGCCCGCCTGCGAGGCGCGGTACAGCGCGCGGATGCAGCGGCCGTCGACGAGCGAGTTCATCTTCATCGCAATGCGCGCGGGCGACTCCGGTGTGTGCGCCGCGATCGTGCGGTCGATCTGGTCGAGGATCCCGTCGCGCAGCATGTCCGGTGCCAGCAGCACCTTGCGGTAGTGCGTCGGGCGGCCGTAGCCGGTGAGGTAGTTGAACATGTCCGCCACGTCGGCGCCGATCTGCTCGTCGATGGTGAACAGCCCGAAGTCGGTGTAAAGGCGCGCGGTCGCGGAGTGGTAGTTGCCGGTGCCGACATGCACGTAGTTGCGCACGCCGTCGCCCTCGCGGCGCACGACCAGAACGCACTTGGCGTGCGTCTTGAGCGCCGGCTGGCCGTACACCACGTGCACCCCCGCCTCCTCCAGCGCCTTCGCCCAGTGGATGTTCATTCCCTCGTCAAAGCGCGCCTTCAGCTCGACGAGCGCCACCGCCTGCTTGCCGCGCTCTGTCGCGTCGATCAGCGCCGGCACGAGCGGCGAGTCGTCGCTGGTGCGGTACACGGTCAGCTTGATGGCGAGCACGTTGGGGTCGGCCACGGCCTGCTCGACGAAGCGCTCCACCGAGGTCGCGAATGAGACGTAGGGGTGTTGCACGAGCAGGTCGCCTTCGCGCATCGCGGCGAGCACGTCGGGGCGCTCGTCCTCGTGGCGTAGCAGGCGCGGGTGCGTGATCACCGGCAGCGGCTCGTCGCGCAGCTCGGGGTGCCCGGGGAGCCGCACGATCTCCCACAGCGCGCCCATGTCGAGCAATCCGTTGACCGGATACACCTCGTCCTCGTCCACTCCCAGCAGGGTTGTCAGCTCTGCGAGCAGGCGCTCGGACGCTCGCGCTCCCACCTCCACGCGCACGATCTCGCCGAAGCGGCGGCGGCGCAGCTCGTCCTCGACCGCCTGCAGCAGGTCGGCCGCGTCGTCTGATACCTCGAGATCCGCGTCGCGCGTGACGCGGAAGACGTCGTAGTCGACGATCACCATGCCCGGGAAGAGCGCGTCGAGGTGGTGGGCGATCACGTCCTCGAGCGGCACGAGCAGCACCCCGTCGCCGTCGGGCGACGGCAGCGAAACGAAGCGCGGCAGGATCTCGGTCGGGACCTTTACCCGCGCGAAC
>DASZFR010000055.1:0-14331 GCA_035939635.1 Solirubrobacteraceae bacterium | reverse complement strand
CTGGAGGGGCTCGACGACATCGCCGTGACGCTGTCGGACGAGCAGACGATCTCCTCCTACGAGCGCGAGCGCGAGCGCACGGGTCCTGTCACGACCGCCTTGTGAGCAACTCTCGGCGCTGTGCCGGGTTGCGGCATGGGGGCAGAACTCAAGCTACCGACCAGGAGGCTCAATGACCCTTCGCACCCGTACTGGCGCGATCTCCCTCGCCATAAGCGCATCTATGCTCGCCATGCCGGCCTTGGCGAGCGCACATGCCGGCAGCAAGAGCTTTGCGGAAACCTATCCCGTGGCCTCGCGGCTGTGTGCCAACATCGAACGTGGCAGCGGGCCAAAACGCCTGCGCGCCTCCGCCGCACAGGTGACCGCGGATTGCAGCGCGCTGCGGCTCAGCTTCAACACCGCGCACACGACAGTGCTCGCGGCGAGGCTTCGGATCGCGCGCACCGCCGCGGCCGATCGTACGGCGGCGGCCCTCGAGTGCGCGGGCGCGCTTACGCACAAACCGTCGTGCACGAAGGCGCGGACCAAGGAGACGCTGGAGCTTCAGCATCTCCTCGCGCAGCGCAAGAGCGCCAACCACGCCTACTACCGTGCCGCCGAGTCCGCGAGGGTGACGTTCTGGAACGCGATCCAGGCGCTCCCCGGTGGCAAAGGCATCGCCCCGGACAAGCCGATCAAGCCCCTCTCGGACTAGGACGGCTGCTGTAGCGCTCTGGACGCCCGGTAGCGCGCGGCCGCGGTAACCCGCGGTCGCGGCGCCGTGGCGTCGTCACACGGCGCAAGCCCGCGACGTCCCCAAACGGATGCCGACGCGTGAGGGCGCGCGCCGGTAGCTTTCGCCGCCGCATGGCAGCGCGCATCGTCATCCTTGCGGGCGACGGAATCGGCCCGGAGATCATGGCGCCCACGCTCGAGCTGCTGCGGCGCCTGGGCGAGTTCGATTTCGAGGAGCACCCATTCGGCGGCGTGTCGATCGACGCGCACGGCGCGCCGCTCACCGATGACACACTCGCGGCCGCGCGAGGCGCGGACGCGGTGCTGCTGGGCGCGGTCGGCGGGCCGCGCTGGGACAGCACCGACCCGGGCAAGCCTCGACCCGAGCAGGGGCTGCTGGGGTTGCGCAAGGGCCTCGGGCTGTTCGCCAACCTGCGGCCGGTCAGGCCGTTCCCGGCGCTCTATGACGCGTCGCCTCTGCGGCGCGAGCGCGTCGAAGGTACGGACCTGCTCGTGGTGCGCGAGCTCACGGGCGGCATCTACTTCGGAGCGAAGGAGCGCACTGAGCAGCGCGCGAGCGACGTCTGCGAATACACGGTCGAGGAGATCGAGCGCATCACCAGGATCGCGTTTGCCAGCGCGCGCACCCGCGTGAGCAGCGTGGATAAGGCAAACGTGCTCGAGACGAGCCGGCTGTGGCGCGAGGTGGTGCGCCGCGTTCACAGCGAGGAGTTCCCGCACATCGAGCTCGAGCACGTGCTGGTCGACAACGCCGCGATGCAGCTGGTCGCGTCGCCGCGTCGCTTCGACGTGATCCTCACCGAGAACATGTTCGGCGACATTCTCAGCGACGAGGCCGCGATGATCAGCGGCTCGATCGGCCTGCTGCCGAGCGCCTCGCTGGGCGACGGCGGGCCGGGTGTGTTCGAGCCGGTGCACGGCTCGGCGCCCGACATCGCGGGCCGTGGGATCGCCAACCCGCTGGCGATGTTCCTATCGGCGGCGATGATGCTGGCGCACGGGCTCGGTTTGGCAAGCGAGGCGGCGGCTGTAGAATCGGCTGTGCAGCGCGCGCTCGACGGCGGTCTGCGCACGCCGGATCTCGGCGGTGACGCGAGCACAGACCAAGCGAGCAGGTCGGTTCTCGACAACCTCTGATGAGCACTGTGGACCCAACTGAACTGATCTGGATGAACGGCGACTTCGTTCGCTGGGAGGACGCAAAGGTCCACGTGCTCACGCACGGCCTGCACTACGGCACGGGCGTGTTCGACAGCATGCGCTGCTACGACACCGAGCTGGGGCCGGCGGTGTTTCGCAACTCCGATCACCTGGAGCGCCTGGTGCGCTCGGCCGAGCTGTACTACATGCCCGTTCCATACTCGCTCGCGCAGCTGCGTACCGCCACCCTTGAACTCGTCGCGCGCAACGGGCTGCGCTCCTGCTACATCCGCCCGATCGTCACCCGCGGCTACGGTCAGATGGGGCTCAACCCGCTCGAGGCTCCGGTCGACGTGGCGATCGCTTGCTGGGAGTGGGGCTCCTACCTAGGCGAGACCGGCAAGCGCGACGGGGTGCGGGCGAAGGTCGCGTCCTGGCGTCGCATCAGCCCCGACTCGCTGATTCCCCACGCCAAGGCCTCCGGGCAGTACCTCAACAGCGTGCTCGCGAAGGTCGAGTCGCTGAAGGCGGGCTACGAAGAGGCGATCCTGCTCGACGCGCACGGACACGTCTGCGAGGGCACAGGGGAGAACGTGTACATCGTGCGCGACGGTCAGATCGCCACGCCCGGACAGCACAACTCGATCCTCGACGGCATCACCCGCCGCTCGGTGATCCAGATCGCACAGGACCTCGGCTACACCGTGGTCGAGCGCAACGTGGCACGCGCCGAGATGTATCTCGCCGACGAGATGTTCATGTCGGGCACCGCCGCCGAGCTCGTGCCGGTGCGCGAGGTCGACGACCACATGGTCGGCACAGGCCGGCCCGGCGAGATCACGCGCGTGCTGCAGGCCGCATTCGAGGACGCGATCCACGGGCGCAGCGAGCGCTACCGGGAGTGGCTGGACGTGGTGGACGCGGCGCCGCTTCAGACTCCAAGCGGCGACGGCGCGCATAGCACCGCCGCGGGCTAGGCGATGGCCGACATACAGCTATACGACGCCACGTTGCGCGACGGGATGGGCGGAGCGGGCATGACGCTTACCGCCGAGGAGAAGCTGCGCGTGGTGCACGCCCTGGACGCACTCGGCGTGCAGATGATCGAGGCGGGCTTTCCCGCCTCAAACCCGAAGGAGCAGAGCCTGTTCGAGCTGCTCTCGCGAGAGGATCTGCAGGTCGCCCAGGTGGTCGCCTTCGGCATGACCCGCCGGCGCGGCGTGGACGCCGATGGCGACGAGGGCCTGCGCGTGCTCGCCGACTCCTTTGCGCCGGTCTGCACGCTGGTGGGCAAGTCCTCGGTTCTGCACGTGGAGAAGGTGTTGCGCGTCTCGCGCGAAGAGAACCTGAGCATGATCTCTGACTCCGTCGCATTTCTCGCGCGCGCCGGCAAGCGCGTGCTGTTCGACGCCGAGCACTTCTTCGACGGGCTCGCGCTCGACGCGGGCTACGCCCTTGACTGCCTGCGCGCCGCGCAGCAGGCCGGGGCTGAGCGATTGGTGCTATGCGACACCAACGGCGGCTCGCTGCCGCCGCAAATACGCACCGCGTACGCCATCGTGGCCGACGCGCTGGGGCCTGCGCCGCTCGGCATCCACACGCACGACGACTCCGGCTGCGCCGTCGCCAACACGCTAGCCGCCGTCGAATCGGGGGCCACGCAAGTGCAGGGCACGGTGAATGGAATAGGCGAGCGCACGGGTAACGCCAACCTCGTGACGATCATCGCCGACCTGCAGCTGAAGATGGGCATCGCGGTGCTCAGCGAGGAGCGGCTCGCGCGCCTGACCGAGACGGCGCACTTCGTCGATGAGCTGCTCAACCGCGCGCCCGATCCGTCGCAGCCCTACGTGGGCAAGAACGCGTTCGCGCACAAGGCGGGCATGCACGCGGCCGGCGTGCGCGCCGACGCGCAGACGTTCGAGCACGTCGATCCCGTTGTGGTGGGCAACAGTCGCGAGGTGCTCATCTCGGAGCTGTCGGGTCGCGGTGCCATCGCCGAGAAGGCCGGCGACGCCGGAATCAAGCTGCCCGAGGGCGCAGCCGCGGCCTTCGCCGAACGGGTGGTGGAGCGGGTCAAGGAGCTCGAGCACCAAGGCTTTCAGTTCGAGGCCGCGGACGGGTCGTTTGAGCTTCTCATGCGCAAGGAGGCGGGCGAGTACGAGCCGCTGTTCCGCCTGGAGTCCTGGCGCGTGCTGGTTGAGAAGCGCGCCGACGGCAAGGTGGAGACGGAGGCCACCATCAAGATCTGGGTCGGCGGTGAGCGCTTTGTTCGCACCGCCGAGGGAAACGGTCCGGTCAACGCGCTGGACAACGCGCTGCGCGACGCGATCGGGGAGATCCACCCGCACCTGCGCGACATCGAGCTGGTGAACTTCAAGGTGCGAATCCTCGACGAGCGCAAGGGAACGCGCGCGGTGACGCGCGTCCTGATCGATGCCGCCGACAGCCAGCAGGTATGGGGCTCGATCGGGGTGTCGGAGAACGTGATCGCGGCGTCGTGGGACGCGCTCGTGGACTCGCTGGAGTACGGCATGCAGCCGCGCCACCAGCGCGAGGCGCCTACAAGCCCGCCTGGGCCTGCGAGCGTCGGCACAGGCGAGCTGGACAGCGACCGGCGATGAGCGCCGCGCACTCAGCGGCGCGCGCCGGCGCCGAGAGCTCGCCGCAGCAGGAATGGATCCCGCTCGCGCGACCCGTCGTAGGGCGCGCCGAGGAGCGCGCGGCGATCGAGGTGCTGCGCTCAGGCCGGCTGTCGCTCGGGCCGCAGTGCGAGCTGTTCGAGCGCCAGTTCGCCGCGCGCGTGGGCGCGGCTTGCGCGAGCGCCGTTTCGAGCGGAACTGCGGGACTGCACCTCGCACTGCGCGGGGTGGGCGTGACCGACGGCGACGAGGTGGTAACGAGCCCGCTGTCGTTCGTGGCGTCGGCCAACGCGGTGCTGTATGAGCGCGCGCGGCCGGTGTTCGCAGACATCGATCCCGTCACGCTCAACCTCGACCCTGACGCCGCCGCGGCGGCCGTGGGCGACCGAACCCGTGCGCTGCTGCCGGTGCACATCTTCGGCTACCCAGCCGACATGGCCGCGTTCGAGCGAATCGCGGCCCGCCATGACATTGCGATCGTGGAGGACGCATGCGAGGCGCTCGGGGGGGTGCATCCGGACGGCCGGAACGTTGGCGGCCGCGGGCACCCGGCCGTGTTCGGCTTCTACGCGAACAAGCAGCTCACCACCGCCGAGGGCGGGATGGTCGTGCACGACGACGCCGCGCTGAAGCAGCGCATCGACTCGGAGCGAAACCAGGGACGCGCGGCCGACATGGCGTGGCTCGAGCACGACAGGCTGGGTTTCAACTACCGCCTGTCCGAGCTCGCCTGCGCGATCGGTGTCGTGCAGCTGCGACGGCTGTCCGAGATGCTCGACGCGCGCGGCTGGGTGGCGCGCCTGTACCGCGAAGCGCTCGCGGCGATCGAGGGGGTCGAGCTTCCGTGTCCCGACGCGGATGGCGCCCGTCGCGGGTGGTTCGTGTTCGTGGTGCAGCTCCCCGACGACGCCGACCGTGACACGGTCGTGCGCGAGCTGGCCGCGCGCGGCGTCGAGGCCAAGCCGTACCTGCCTGCGATCCATCTGTTCAGCTTTTATCGCGAGCGCTTCGGGCACCGTGCCGGCGAGTTTCCGGTGTGCGAGCGCGTCGCCGCGAGGTCGCTTGCGTTGCCCTTCTTCCCGGGTATGGAGGAGGGCAGGGTGGCTCGCGTGGCCGAGGCGCTGGCCCAGGCGCTGGGGCGCTGAGCGCTGCAGCAGCCCGGTAGCGGCCGTCGCGAGACGGCGTTGCACCCGCTGGCTGAGCGCTTCGACGGCATCGCCGGCACCTACGAGCGCGGCCGGCCGGAGTATCCGCCCGCGGTGGTCGGCGCGGTCGCAGCAGAGCTCGAGCTCGCGCCGGGCGCACAGGTGCTCGACCTGGCCGCCGGCACGGGCAAGCTCACACGCGCGCTTCTGGACGCCGGCTTTGACGTCGTGGCGGTCGAGCCGCAGGAGTCGATGCGGGCGATCCTCTCGGCGAGCGTCGGCGCCGAGCGGGTGCGCGAGGGGGTCGCCGAGTCGATCCCGCTCGAGTCCCGCAGCGTCGACGCGGTGACCGTGGCGGATGCGTTTCACTGGTTCGACCACGCTGCGGCGCTCGCCGAGATCGAACGCGTGCTGCGTCCGCGCGGTGGCCTCGCGGTGCTGACGGCCGTGCCGGACTGGAGCGGAGCCGGCTGGGCGCACGAGGTGGGTACGACGCTTGCGAGCCTGCGCGCCGGTCATCCGCTGTACGAGGGGCCGCAATGGCTGGATCACCTGCGCGCTGCAGATGCGTGGACGGCGCCGCGGGAAATCCGCGTGACGGTCCCGCAGCCGGCCGATCCTGAGCGAGTGCTGGACTACATCGCGTCGATCAGCTGGATGGCCGCGCTGCCCGAGGGCGAGCGCGTCCAGACGCTGTCGCGCATCGGCGCGCTGATCCGTGCCGGCGAGACGCCGCAGCAGCTGCCCCTACACGTGGTCGTCCAGCTCGTGGCACTGGTTTAGCTCGCGCCTACACTGAGCGCGCGTGTCGCGCCTGAACGAGCCACAGCACAAAGACTTTCAGCGCTTGAACTCCTCGCTTGCGTTCGACCGGCGGCTGTGGCCGCAGGACGTCGCGCAGTCGCGCGCTCACGCGCGCATGCTCGCGCGGTGCGGGGTGCTCAGCGACGCTGACCGCGACGCCCTCCTGGAGGGGCTCGACGCTGTCGAGCGTGAGCTGCGCGAGGAGCGATTCGAGTTCCGCGCAGACGACGAAGACATCCACATGGCGATCGAGCGGCGCCTCACCGAGCTCGCCGGCCCCGTGGGCGGGCGCCTGCATACCGCGCGATCGCGCAACGACCAAGTTGCCACCGACATGGCGATGTATGCGCGTGAGCGGGCGGCGGCGGCGCAGCGCGCGCTGACGGCCTTGCTCGAGACGCTGCTCGCGCGCGCGGAGGAGCACGCGGACTGGCCGATGCCTGGCTACACGCACCTGCAGCGGGCGCAACCGGTGTATCTGGGCCACCATCTGCTGGCCTACTTTTGGATGTTCGTGCGCGATCGCCGCCGCTTCGCGTTCGCCGAACGCGAGGCGCGCCGCCTGCCGCTCGGGGCGGGCGCGCTTGCGGGCGTGAACTTCGACACCGACCGCCGGGCGCTCGCTACAGAGCTGGGGTTCGACGAGCCGGTCCCCAACTCGATCGACGCCGTGTCGGGGCGCGACTTCCTGCTCGACTACCTCGCAGCGGCCGCCACGTGCGCCACTCATCTCTCGCGCCTGGGTGCGGAGCTGGTGCTGTGGTCGAGCTCGGAGTTCGGCTTCTGCGAGCTGCCCGACAGCTGGACGTCGGGCTCGTCGATCATGCCGCAGAAGAAGAACCCCGATGCCGCCGAGCTCCTGCGCGCCAAGGCCCCGCGGGTGGTGTCGCACCTCGCGGCGCTGCACGGCGTGATGCACGCGCTGCCGCTGTCCTACAGCAAGGACCTGCAGGAGGACAAGGAGCACTTCTTCGACGCGGTTGACACGCTGGAGCTGTCGCTGGCGGCGGCGCGCGGCATGGTCTCCGGCGCGCGCTTTGACCGCGAGCGCCTGCGCGAGGCCGCGGCGGACGAGCTGATCGCGGCGACCGACGTGGCCGACCTGCTGGTGCGCCTGGGCATGCCGTTCCGCGAGGCGCACGGCGTGGTGGCGTCGCTGGTGCGCGAGGCGCTCGACAGCGACAAGACGCTCTCGCAGCTCAGCGAGGAGCAGGTGCGCGCCCACAGCGCGCTTCTGGCAGATCACATAAACGAGCTGCGCGGCGTTCTGTCGCAGGGATCATGGCTGGACTCCAAGGTGTCCGAGGGCGGCACGTCGGCCGCGCGGGTGCGCGAGCAGCTGGACGCCGCGCGTTCGCAGCTGGACGCCGCGCTGGACGGCACCGTGTTGCTGGACACGGACCTGGAGATCAAGACCGACGCGCAGGCGGAGGCGGGCGCCCAGAGCGGTGCAGGCGCATAGCCCCGCGCGAGCGCACGCGGCGGGGGCGAGCCGCTTGAACGCGCTTGCGGCGGATTTCTACCGCAGGCCGGTACTCGAGGTGGCGCGCGATCTGATCGGCTGCACCGTGGTGCACCGGGGGATCAGCGGCGTGATCGTGGAGTGCGAGGCCTACCACGAGATCGAGCCGGCGTGTCACGCGTTCGTTGGTCTGACGCCGCGTACGAGCACGCTGTTCGGGGCCCCAGGGCGCGCCTACGTGTACCGCTCCTACGGCGTGCACGCACTGTTGAACGCGGTGTGCGAGCCCGAAGGCGTGGGTGCGGCGGTGCTGATCCGCGCGCTCGAGCCGGTGCGCGGAATCGAACAGATGCGCGCCCGCCGCGGGGCGATCGCGCAGGGACCGCGGGGGGACCGCGAGCTGTGCTCGGGCCCCGGAAAGCTCACGCAGGCGCTCGGCATCGCTCTGTCAGACAACGGTCGCTCGCTGCGCTCAGGCCCGCTTCGCATCCTCGAGCGCGGCGAGGCGTGGCGGCATCCGGCGATCGTGAGCGGTCCGCGTGTGGGCATCAACCGGGCCGTGGAGCTTCCCTGGCGCTTCTGCGCGAGCGCGAACGGTCACGTGTCGCGGCCGCGCCCGCCCCAGGTCAGCCCAGCCGGTCGTATCCCCACTGCGCGACCAGGTCGCGTCCGAGGTATTCGCTGACAGCGACAACCTCGGGCTCGAAGCGGCGACGCAGGTCGTCCATGAAGCTTTGATCGGGCTCGGGCGGGTCGGCAAGAACGAGATGGCGCCGCGCGCGCGCGATCGCGCCGTGGCGCATGCGTTGTGTGGTGAGCAGCTTGGCCGCAGCCTTGGCGGCGCCAGCCAGCCCCCCGTTGCCGAGCGACACCGAGCGCACGACATCGTCGGCCGCGTGCGAGCGGATGGTGCGTTGGGTGACGTTGGTCTGCAGCGGCTGCACGTCCACATCCTCGTCGACGTCAAGGAAGCGCAGCACGCGACGCACAGTGGCGGCGTTGTCGTCGCGAAAGTCGTCGTAGACGAGCACCAGCACCTGCTCGGGAGGGAAGTGCGCGTGGTAGCGGCGCAGCTGTGCGACGTAGCGCACGTGATCTGAGTAGAGCAGAAGCTGGGGGAGGTGCGAGCGGCGCGGGATGCGCCGGCCGTCGCGGCGCTCGGGCTCGAGCGCGAGCGCGCGCTCGAAGTCCTTCTCTGACTCGACGTGGGCGCGAAGGTAGGTCATGTGAAGCGAGAACAGAAAGCTCGCGGGCTCGCGCAGAATCGCGATGATGCGCGCCGCGGGCTGCAGCTGTGCGATGCGTTCCGCGGCGGTCTGCGACCACAAATAGGTGGCGGACGCCTCGCCCGCGCGCTGCTGCGGCGGGGCCGCGGCAAACAGCGCGAGGTACTCGTCGAGCGTCTGCGGGTGCGGGTGCTCGCGCGGCTGGCGAAAGCGTTCGCGCATATCGCTTGCCATGAAGCGCGGCTCCTTCTGCGCGGACATGAAGATCTGCGGGTGCGCCTTGAGCATCTCGTACAACGCGCTCGTGCCGCTCTTGTGGTGGCCGACGATGAAGAAGTCGGGCACCCGCACCCCCGCAGCGCGCGGCGCCGACAGCGACTCCACTGCGCTCATGCGCCCACGATAGTGCGCGTCGCCGGCGCTACAGCGACGGTTTTGAGCTAGCCGCCGGGGCTGACGCCGCCCGTCGGCGCCGCCGGGGATTCTGCCGGCGGCGGTGCAGCGGGAGCTTTGGAGGGCGCGGGGGCGGGGGCCGCGTGGCTCTGGGCTTCCGGCGCCGCCGCGCTTTCGGGCGGCGTGGCGCGACCCGCTTCTGTCGGCGCCGCTTTCGAGGGGGCCGGTTTTGCGCTCGGAGTCGCCGCGCCGTTGCCCTGGTTGCCGTTGGCGCCCGCGCGGTTTGGCGCGGAGCTGCCCGTGGGGGTCGAGCCGGTTGTTTCGCCGCCGCCGTTGGTGGTCGTGCCGCTCTTCGTGGCCGAGCCGTTGGCCTTCTTGGCGGCAGCTTCTTCGCCGCGGTTCTTGTCGACGGCGAGGGCCGAGGTCATGAAGTCGTGCCAGATGAGTGCCGGGAAGGTGCCGCCGAGCACGGGGCCGCCGTTGAAGTCGTTGGTCATCGGCACGAGCCCGTTGGGGAAGCCGACCCACACTGCGACGGTGTACTTGGAGTCCCAGCCGACGAACCAGGCGTCCCCGTAGTTCTCGGTGGTACCGGTCTTGCCGGCGGCGAAGGTTCCGATGGCTGCGGCTTTTCCGGTGCCGTACTGCACGACGGTTTCGAGCATCGAGGTCTCGGTGGACGCGACGGACTGGGGCAGCACCGTTTTGGTGACCACGCGATCGACGTCGCGGTGCGAGCCGTCGGGCAGCGTGCCGTTGCCGGCGTCGACCTCCTGGATGCTGACCGGGCCGTAGTCTTCGGCCAGCGTTCCGCTCACTCGCTGCCCGCCGTGCGCGATCGTCTCGTACGCGTGCGCCATGTCCAGCGGAGTGACGCCGACGGTGAGACCGCCGATCGTCATCGCTGGGTTGGTGGAGATCGACGTGGTGATGCCCATCTCGTGCGCGACCTTGGCGATGCGTTTGGTGCCCACCTGCAACCCCACTTCGGCGTAGATGGAGTTGTCCGAGTAGGCCGTGGCTCCGGTGAGCGTGTTTTCGCCGGTGTATGAGCCTTCGTCGTTGTGCACGACGAATTTTTCGATACCCCGCGGTGTGTGCAGGTAGAACGTCTTCTGCCGCGAGGGCCAGCTGGATTCGGGCGAGATGCCGTGCTCGAGCGCCGCGGCGAGGTCGAATGCCTTGAAGGACGAGCCGGGTTGGCGCTCGCCATTGGTGGCGAGGTTGAACGAGCTTTCGTCGTAATTGCGCCCGCCGACCATCGCGCGCACGTCGCCGGTGGAGTTTTCGATCGCGACCAGCGACGCGGTGGGGCCCCCGGCGTAGCCGAGGTAGTTGCCGATCGCCTGTTCGGCGGCGCGCTGCAGGTCGAGATCGAGCGTGGTGGTGACGCGCAGACCGCCGTCGAACGCGCGCGGGGCGCCGTAGCGTTCGATCACCTGCTGCTGCACCCAGTTGGTGAAGTACGCGCCCTGCACGCCTTCGACCGTCTGCTGGCGCGGCGGCTGGATGTCCTTGGGCGCGGGCAGTGCCTGAGCGATGCTCTGTTCGTAGACAGGACGCGCGATGTAACCCTGTTCGAACATGTCCTGCAAGACCACGTTGCGGCGCGTTTTTGCGGCCACGGGATGCGCGGCGGGGTCATACGCGGTGGGCGAGGCAATCGCCCCGGCGAGCAGCGCGGCCTCCCAGGGCTGCAGTTGTTCAACGCAAAGCTGATGCCCCTGAGTGCCGCATTCGAGGTGGTTGACGTCCTGGCCGAAGTAGGTCTGCGCCGCGGACTCGATGCCGTACGCGCCGTTGCCGAAGTAGATCGTGTTGAGGTAAGCGGTGAGGATCTTTTCCTTGGACCACTTGTGTGAGAGCTGGTACGCGAGCGCGGCCTCGCGGAGCTTCTCGAAGATCGTGCGGTGCGACTGCGCCTGCAGCACGGTCTTGATGAACTGCTGCTCGATCGTGGAGGCGCCCTGCACCGTGCCTTTGTGCACGATGTCCTGAACGAACGCGCGTGCGATGCCGCGGATGTCCACGCCGCTGTTTGACCGGAAGCGCTTGTCCTCGATGGAGATCACCGCCTCTTTGACGATCTGGGGTATTTGATTGGCGGTGACGATCACGCGGTTCTGCTGACTGACGATCCCGAGCTGACGTCCACGGTCGTCAAGCAGGACGGAGCTGCGGGCGTCCTTGTACTGCGAGAACCGGGTCAGCGACGGGAGGTCCGAGGCGACCGCGATGAACATGCCGAACACGAACGACACGAGTCCGAGCAACAGCACGGCGATCAGAATCGCGAGGAAGCGCAGCCGCTTCAACCGCGGCTTGCCGGGTGGCTGCGGCGGCGCAAGCGGCGGGACCTCGGGAGGCTGTGGCGGCGGGGCCGGTGGGTGTGCCGGGCGCGCGGCCGCCGGTGGCTGGGGCGGTTCGGCCGCAGCGCCCGGTGCGGCCGGGACAGTGGCCGGCTCGGGCGCGACGTCGGTCAGGGGGACCGCATGTTCGGACGCGGAGCCGTGGTCGGTGAGAGGAACGCCGTGGGCCGGCGGCGAGTGGTCCTCGGCGAGAGGAACGCCGGATGCCGGCGTGGCGGCGTCCTCGGTGCCCGCGCCGTTGGCAAGCCATGCGTCGTCCGTGAGCGTGCTTTGAGGAGGATCGGGCTCGGTCATGAGCGGCTGTGGCGGGCTGCGGTCCGCCGCGAGGATCGCTCCCGCTTTGCGCCGGGCGCCGAGCGCACGACACCGCGCATTGCAGCGCGGCCCGGCCCCGGTCCCCGGGAGGGCGAGAGTCTAGCATTGCGATTCGATGCGCAATCGCCCTGACGCAGCCGCCAGCGAGCAGGCTGCGCAGCTGGCCGGGAAGCTGGCTCGCAACGCGGTCGACAGCCTGCCCGAAGGGGAGCTTGCGCAGAAGCTTGCTTGGGCCGCCGCGGAGCCACGGCCGCTGCGGGTGAAGTTCGGGATCGATCCGACGGCGGCGGACATTCACCTGGGACATGCGGTGGCGCTGCGCAAGCTGCGCGAGTTCCAGGACACCGGCCACCGGGTGGTGTTGATCGTTGGCGACTACACGGCGCGCGTGGGGGACCCGTCGGGGCGCTCGACCGAGCGTCCGATCCTGTCGGTGGAGGAGATAGACGCGAACACTGCGACGTATGAATCTCAGGCGCTGCGGATACTCGACGGCGATCCCACGCGGCTTGAGGTGAGACACAACAGCGAGTGGCTAGACATGCCGATGGACCAGGTCCTTGCGCTGGCGCGGACGGCAACGGCGGCCCAGCTGCTGGAGCGCGACGATTTCGCCAAACGACTCGCGGAGGGAAGGCCGATCTCGGTGCTCGAGCTGCTCTACCCGCTGCTACAGGGATATGACTCGGTGGCGGTGCGCTCGGACGTGGAGCTCGGCGGCACCGACCAGAAGTTCAACCTGCTGCTCGCGCGCGACGTGCAACGGGCCTACGGCGAGCCGGCACAGGCGATCCTGACAATGCCGCTGCTGCGCGGGATCGACGGGCAGCGAAAGATGTCGAAGTCTCTGGGCAACGAGATCGGCATCACAGAGCCCCCGCAAGAGATGTTCGGCAAGGTGATGTCGATCCCCGACGATCTGATCGACGAGTACGACCGCCTGCTGTTGGCGCCTGCGCGCGTTGGTGGCGGGGAGGGCGCGGGCCGTGACGCCGCCGATCGCGCGCCGGTTCCATCGGGGGCGGCGGCGCGCGACGCCAAGCGCGCGCTCGCACGAGGGATCGTGAGCTGGCTTTACTGTGAGGCCGACGCGGAGGACGCCGAGCGCCACTTCGAGCGGGTGCACGTGGAGCACCGGGCGCCCCAAGAGATCGCCGACGCGGCGTTCTCGTCCGACAACGGCAGGGTTCACGTCCCGGCGGTGATGGCGCAGGAGTTCGGCATGTCGCGCTCCGAGGCGCGCCGATTGATCGACCAGGGCGGCGTGATGCTGGGCGATGCGACCCTCGCCGCGGGCGAGCACGACGTGACAGTCGAGCGGGCGGACGGGCAGCTGCTGAAGGTGGGCAAGCGCCGCTTTCGCCGACTGCGTGCCTCCTAGAGCGCTATAGTGTGCGGTTGGCCCTAAAGCACGCCTGAGGGCGGCTGGGCCAGGTCAGTCTCCTCTCGAGCTTGTCCTGCCAGGGAGGCTTGGCGGTCTTTGAAAACTCAACAGCATGCGCACCCACGATCGACCTCGATCGTGGTGCGTCCAGGTTCGACCTTCTGCGGCCGGTCATTGGCCGGAGCGCAGAGGCAAAGAGTCAAGTAGAGAAGTACCCCGTCATGGTTCGGGACCACGGTGTATGGGTCCCGGGCGCCGACGCGTGGCGGCCGCTTGCGGCCGTCGGGTGAGGCACTCCATGACAGCTTTTCGTGTTAACTTCACGGAGAGTTTGATCCTGGCTCAGGACGAACGCTGGCGGCGTGCTTAACACATGCAAGTGGAGCGACGAACCAGGGCTTGCCCTGGGGCAGAGCCGCGAACGGGTGAGTAACACGTGGGTTACCTGCCTCGATGACTGGGACAACCCGGGGAAACTCGGGCTAATACCGGATGTGCCCGCAAGGGGAAAGGAAGCTTCGGCCTCCGCATCGAGATGGGCCCGCGGCCCATTAGCTTGTTGGTGTGGTAACGGCTCACCAAGGCTTCGATGGGTAGCTGGTCTGAGAGGACGATCAGCCACACTGGGACTGAGACACGGCCCAGACTCCTACGGGAGGCAGCAGTGGGGAATCTTGCGCAATGCGCGAAAGCGTGACGCAGCAACGCCGCGT
>DASZFR010000054.1:0-8714 GCA_035939635.1 Solirubrobacteraceae bacterium | reverse complement strand
GCCAGAGCCGACCGCCTGGTAGTTGACCGTGAGGCCAGACTGCGAGGAGGCCCATTGCTGGTAGACCGGTGCGGCGAAGGTTGAACCAGCTCCCGAGATCGTGCTCGATCCGCTGCTGGAGGAGCTCGGCGCCGCCGAGCTCGAGGATTTGCTGCTGCTGCCGCACGCGCCGAACCCAAGCCCAAGCAGCGCCACGCTTGCGAGCAGGGCAGCCCTGTTGTTGATCACTGCTTCTCCTATCGCTCGATTTGCCGGTGACCGCCCGAAACCCGGCCGTGGGCGGCGATCAACGAAGCGGACCGGCGCACGCTGTGCCGGCAGGTGCCGACGGCGCAAGTGTGTTAACCGCTCGATCGGGCAATGTGAACATCTCGTGAAAGCGCGGCCTGCGTCGCGATCGGGAGTCAGGGGCGCCGCGCCCGCCGCCGGCTGCGGCTGAAACCGGTAGCCAAAGCCTGGATGGGTGTGGACGAAGCGGCGATCGGGCATCGCCGCGTCGAGCTTGCTGCGGAGCTTGCTCACGTAGACGTCGACCGAGCGGTCGCCGTTTCGCAGCTCGCGCGCCTCATGCCGCGCTGTACAGCTCCTCGCGCGTGACCACGGAACCCTGTCGCTGCGCCGTTGCGGCGAGCAGCTCGAACTCGCGCACGGACAGCATCACGGGCTGGCCGGTGGCCAGCACCAGCCCTCTCGCCGAGGCGAATCTCCAGTTCGCCGGCGCGCAGGGTCCCGCCGAGCCCGCGCTCTGGCACACGGCTGCCACGGCGGAGCCTGCCGCGTACCGGCAAAGCGCCCGTTGCGAAGTCGTAATCGCACCGCGAACAACGGTGAAGGCCCCGCATGGCTGCCCGCCGGCGCATACTCTCGGTCGATGAGCCCACTGCTGAGTCGGCCGGACGGCACGCTGATGTCGCTCATCGAGGAGGCTGGGCGAAACGTGCAGCGCTCGAGCCTGCTGCTGCACGACTTCCTGGTCGACTACCCCGAGCACGCCACGCTGGCGCGCGACCTGAAGGTGTGCGAGCAGGAAGGCGATCGCATCACGCACGACATCATCCACCGCTTGGCCGACGGGCGCGTGCGCGCCCCCTTCGGCCGCCGCGACGGGTACACGCTGGCGACTGCGCTCGACGACATCGTGGACCATTCCGAGCACGCCGCGGCGCAGCTCGGGCTGTACGGCGTGGAGGCGCCGATGGAGCAGGCGGTGGAGTTCGCCGACGTGCTGGTCGGCGCCGGCGAGCAGATCGCGCAAGCGCTGCGCTCGCTGCGCACCGGCACGGAGCTCGCGCCCCAGCTCGTTGAGATCCACCGCCTGGAGAACGAGGGCGACCGGCTGCAGCGCGACGCGCTGGCGTCGCTGTTTGCGGGGGGCATCGACCCGATGGTGGTGATCCGTTGGAAGGACATCTTCGAGTCGCTCGAGACGGCGATCGACGCCTGTGAGACCGTCGCGCACGTGCTCGAGGGGATCACGCTGAAGGCTCGCTGGCGCGGGCGCTGAACAAAACCAACAAGCTCAAGAGCAAGAAAGGCGCGTGCAGCGGCAAAATCACGCGCGTGGTGCGCAAAGAAGACTCGGGCACGACCGCGATCGTCAAGAAGTACCTGGACATCGTCAAATTCCCGCCGACCACCACCGAAAAAGTCTGGAACGAAGTTACGACGGCGCTTTCGGAGCCGAACTACAGTCCGCGCAGCACGGCGCTCGGATGAAGCCCCGCGCTCGCGCAACGACGCACGGGGCCGCCCCAGGGATAGGGCGGCCCCGCGTCGTTTGCACGCCGACGACGGGCGTGCCCGCAACACAAATTTCAGCGCCGCGGCAACCGGCAGATCCGCGTGCCCACGCCGGTACAATCGAGCGGCTTCCTGGAGGGGAAGGGCGTTCGGCGGCCTGGGATCGGCCGCCGGCGGGCTCGATCTCACCGGGGGAGTTACTGGATGGAGCCAGCAATCAGATACGGGACCACGGATGGGTATCGCTGCGCGCTGCGCAACGCGTAGGGCGCTTGCGGGCGCGCTCGCGACGTTGGCCGGCTGCTTGGCGACCCTCGTCGCCTGCGAGCCGGCGCGAGCCGACCCCTACGGCGAGCTCAGCCGCTTTTCGGTCGCACAGAGTGGCCTGGTGCTCGGCGAAGCGACGAGCGCGTTCGGCGTAGACCCCACCGACAACGACATCTACGTGGGGGAGGAAGTGCCCTCATCGACCCCGCCCGAATCAAGCGGCAGGTATCGCATCCTGCGCTTTTCCCCCACCGGCGCGCTGCTCGCCGAGAGCCCGGCGCTGAACCCGAAGAGCAAAACAGCGCTGGGGATCGAGGGAATCGCGGTCGATCCGGCGCAACATCGCGTGTACGTGCTCGGACTGCTCGAACGCTCCGAAGGCGAAAAAATCCCCGACGGGGGAGAAGCCGCCGCCGGCACGCTGTTCGCGCTGAACTCGGCGACGCTGAAGTCCGAAGTGCCCGGCGTGGGCAAAAGGGAAGAAGAAGGCGTGCTCGCCGGCCCGGAAGGTCTCAAAGCCGACGGGAAAGTAGCCGGCGAAGCGCTGCTGAACCCGCGCGGGATCGCTGTCGATCCCACCACGCACGAGGTCGTGATGCTCGGCGAAGTCGACACGGGCACGCTGACCCAGACGCAGCGCCACATCGCGCTCGAGCGCGTGTCCTCCGTCGGCGCGTTGCTGGCGAGCCGCTACGTGGACCCGGCCATAGAACTCGAACCGGAAGTGCACTCCCCGGTGGTAACCGCTGTCGGGGACGTGCTCGCCGCGCGCACCACCGAAGAAAACGAGGAGCAGATCATCCAGTTCCCGCGCGGCGAAGGACCGCCCTCGGTGGCGTTTGAATTCCCCGCCAAGCTCTCTGGGCCCGCGTCCGAAACGGTGTCGCACCAGGAACTGCTCGAAGCGGGCGAATATCCCGCCAAAGGGGCCGGGCTCGCGCTCGCCTCCGAAGGGGCGGCGGGCGGCGTGCTGTACTCCGACGCAGAAGTCAACGAACAGGCGTTTGGGCCGAGCGGGCTGGAACTCAAGAACGGCTTCGCCGGCGCGCTGGCGGTCAACGTGCAGGACGCCGGGGGCACTGTCACGACAGGCGAGCGCGGCTGGACGGGCGGGGCGAACTCGCTCGCCAATCCGCAGGCCAAGTGCGCGCTCGCCGAACACGAAGGCGACTACCCGCTGCTCGGCGCCGGTGGCGAAGGGCGTCTGTTCGCGCTCGACCTGCCGAGCGCGCAGGTGGTCGAGTTCGGGCCTGGCGGCGAAGGCTGCCCGCACGCCAGCGCCCCCGCCGTCCCGGCGATCGAAGTGAGCGACGAAGGTGGCCTGCCGCTCCAAGCCGCAGCCGCGGGCGCAGAAGCGACGTTCTCGACGCAGGTCGTGCAGGGCGACGTTCTCTCAAGCAAATGGGAATTCGGCGATGGCACGTCGCCGCAGACCTCCACCGCCGGTGAATATCAGCTGGCCGAAGCGCACCACACGTTCAGCACGCCGGGCACCTACACGATCACCGAGAAGATCTCCACCGACGATCTCGCGACGCCGGAACTGACGGTGCAACGCACGCTGGTGGTCAAGAAAGCGCAGACGATCACGTTCACGTCGACGGCGCCTGAAACCGCCGTCGTGGAAGGGCCCTCCTATGCGGTCAGCGCCACCGCCACGTCCGGCCTGGCCGTGGAATTCTCCTCGGCCACGCCCGAACACTGCTCGGTGTCGGGCTCGACGGTCAAGCCCACCGGCGCGGGTACCTGCACGATCGACGCAAACCAGGCCGGCGACGGCGAATGGGCGCCGGCGAAACAGGTCGTCCAGAGCTTCGCAGTTACCCAGCTCGCGCAGACCCTCACATTTACCTCCACCGCGCCCGCCAAGGCGGCGGTCGGCGGGCCCGGATACACGGTAACCGCCCAGGGCGGCGCCTCAGGCGAACCCGTCGAACTGGCGATCGACGGTGCCAGCGCATCCGTCTGCTCGCTCTCCGGCACCACCTCCGGTTCGAACGTCAGCTTCATCGGCTCCGGTACCTGCACGATCGACGCAAACCAGAAAGGCAGCGCCAACTACAAAGCCGCGCCACAGGCGCAGCAGTCGATCGCTGTCAAGCGCGCGCAGGCGATCAGCTTCACGAACGGCAAGCCCGAAAACGCCGCCGTCGGTGCGACCTACTCGCCCGACCCGGTCGCAACCTCCGCGCTGGCCGTCGAACTCTCAAGCGCCACTGCGGCGACGTGCACCGTCTCCGGTGCGACCGTGACGTTCGTCGGCGCGGGCGTCTGCGAAATCCTCGCCAACCAGGCCGGCAACGGCGAATACGAACCCGCGCCGCAGGTCGGCCAGTCCTTCTCCGTGGCGGTCCGCGCGCTCACGCCCGGCCCGGGTCCCGCGCATGCGGCGCCGTCCACCGGACTGGTGGGCGTGCTGTCCTACCGGGCGGGGCTTCAGAGCACGACGCTGAGCGTGAGCGGCGCCGGCGTCGTGGTCGTCAAGGTCAGGTGCTTGGGCACCAGCAGCTGCACCGGCAAGCTCACGCTGCGCACGCTCGCGGCCGTGAGGATCGCGATGGGCAAGCGCAAGGCGGTGGTGGTCCTCGCGGTCGGCTCGTTCGCGCTGAGCGGCGGGCAGACCAAGGCGCTCGCGCTGCATCTGACGGCTACCGGCCGCAAACTCGTGGCCCTGCTGCGCGTGCTGCGCGCGCGGGCCGTGATCCTCGCCAACGACGCTACGGGGGTCAGCCACTCTACGCCGCTGATCGTGAGACTGCGTGCTGCCAAAAAGCGCCACTGATCGGGCTGCGCGCCCCTCCGCAGGCCTCCGCCCTTGACATCGCGTGAGGCTAGGGGTCATGATGGGGCCGCCAGCGATCACCGGATCTCGACAACTGCTCGAGTCGGGCTGTCCACCATGTGGGCTTAGGGTGACTGGTGGCAATGGGGTCCCGGTGGAGGCGAGCAAGGAGGCGGGGAGACGGTGAGCGTAGAAACGGGGAGAGGGGCCGAGGCCGATGCTCCGTGGGGCGCCGCGCTGGCCGGCTCGCGGAGCCTTAGGCTCGACGCAAACGGGCGCCGAGTCACGGCGCTGCGCATCACGGAGGCGCGCGGCCCAGCGGCTTCGATGCGCCGCGACGCGCTATTTCGGCGCTCACTTCTCGCGGCGGACGTCACTTCGATCGTCGTCGCGCTCACGCTGACGGTCGGACTCTCCTCGCGCGGGCTGCATCTCACCTGGGGCGCGATCGCGTGCGTGCCGCTGCTGCTCATCTGGGCGAAGCTCAACGGGCTGTATGACCGCGACGAGACGCTCCTGCGAAAGACCACGCTGGACGAGGCGCCGAAGCTCTTCCAGGCTGCGACGCTCTTCGCGCTGAGCGTTTACCTGGCCGACGGGCTGCTGGTGAGCGGACGCCAGCTCGACCGCCACCAGGCGTTGTTTCTGTGGCTGGGGCTGACCGCGCTGCTCATGCTCAACCGCTCGCTCGCGAGGATGCTCGTGCTGCGCATCGCGCCGACCGAGCGCTGTCTGTTCATCGGCGACGAGCTGTCGGCGGCGACGGTCCGCGCGAAGCTCGCGCACGGCGGCATCAAGGCCAAGGTCGTCGCTCATCTGGACCTCGACAAGGCCGCGCCGTGGTCCACCGACACGTTTTCAGGCCCGCGTCTGTCGGAGATCCGCGATCTCGCCCAGTCGCTGGACGTGCACCGCGCGATCATCGCCCCGGGCCTCGCCGACTCGCACGAGGCGCTCAACCTGGTTCGCACGCTCAAGGCGGTTGGTGTGCGCGTGAGCGTGCTGCCGCGCATGCTCGAGGTGGTGGGATCGTCGGTCGAGTTCGACGACGTGCACGGAGTGACGCTGATGGGAGTCAGACGCTTCGACCTCACGCGCTCCTCGGCCGGCGTCAAGCGCGCCTTTGATCTCATCGGCGCCTCGCTCGGCCTGCTCGCGATCGCGCCTTTGATGATCGCGCTGGCGATCGCGGTGCAGCTCGACGGGCGCGGACCGGTGTTCTTCCGCCAACTGCGCGTGGGGCGGCACGGCCGCCGCTTCCACATGCTCAAGTTCCGCACGATGGTGCCGGAGGCCGATTCGCTGAAGGATTCGCTGCGCGACCAGAACGAGGCGCTCGAGGGGCTCTTCAAGATCGCCGACGACCCCCGCGTCACCCGCGTCGGGCGCTTCCTGCGGCGTACCGCGCTCGACGAGCTGCCGCAGCTGTTCAACGTCGTGCGCGGCGAGATGAGCCTCGTTGGGCCGCGTCCGCTGGTCATCGAGGAGGACCGGCGCATCGAGGGGTGGCACCGCCGCAGGCTCGAACTGATGCCGGGCATGACCGGCCCCTGGCAGATCCTTGGGCCGGCGCGGGTGCCGTTGAAGGAAATGGTGACCCTGGACTATCTGTACGTGGCCAACTGGTCACTGTGGACAGACATCAAGATCCTGCTGCGCACCGTGCCCCACGTGATCGGCCGCCGCGGGCTGTAGCTACCTCTCGCTAGCGGGGATGCTTCGCGGGCGAACGCCGTGCGCGCAGGCTGCGCATGCCTTCGCCCGCTGGGCGAGTCGTGCGCTCCAGGCCACCAAGCGCCCGCGCCGGTAGCCATTCGCGGCGCAGCGAAGCGGCTGTCGCGCGATCCCACGCCACGAGCCCGTCCAGGATCGGCTCCTCCACCAGCTGTTGCTCGGCCGGCAGCCGCTGGTCACCGGCGGCGTCTGCGCGCGCGGCCGCCCGGCAGACCGTCACGACCATCGTCACGACGGCCAGCCAGACGAGCGCGATGAAGAGAAGGAGCACCAATCAACTATTCCGGCAAGGAACGTCTATCCCTGCGATCGGACAAACGCGTGCGCGAGCTGAGTGCTGCGGCGCTCGAATGGACGAACGTCTGACGAAAACGGCCCGCTGCTCAAGCGTGGGCGCGGCGCGCGCTCAGCTCGAGCAGGGCCGTCGAGATCTGCGCACACACGTGTGCCGGGTCAAACAGACGCTGCGCCTGCGTGCGGGCGGCGGCGCGCACCTGCTCGGGCTGGGCGCGCAGGCGCGCGAGCATCTCCTCGATCGCGCCGGCCATAGCTTGCACGGAACCGGGGTCCACCACGGTGGCGACCGAGCGGTCAACGCCCTCGACAGCCCCGACCTCGGTCGTGGCCACCACGGGCACGCCCGCGGCGAGCGCCTCGCCCACCGTGAGCCCGAACGGCTCGTACTTGCTCGCCTGCAGCAGCACGTCGGCGCGCGCGAGCTCGTCCGGCACGTGCGCGGCCTCGACGCGCCCCGCGTATTCGCTCGCGTCGGGGAGGCCCTCCAACAGCCCCGTGTAGTCCGACCACGATCCCGGTCCACCGACGATTCGCAGGCGCGCGTCGGTGTGTCGCTCGCGCAGCAGTCGCGCCAGGGCGACCACGTCCTCGATCCCCTTGCGCGCGGCGACTCTCCCGAGCACCAGCACCGTGCCGGTCGTCGCGCGAGCGCCGTCGAGCGCGGCGAAGCGCTCGAGGCGCACCGGGTTGGGAATCACCACCGTTCGCGCCAGCGGGAAGCGGTAGTCGCGCAGCATGTGGTCACGAAACACCGAGCTGATGCAGATCAAAAGGTCGGCGCGTCCGATCCGGCGGCTCTGAATGAACGCGCGCACGCCCAGCGTCAGCCGTGCGAGCGCGTACTCGTGCAGCGGCTGGCAGCTCACGCCCGCACGCCGCTCGCGAACCAGCCAGCTGAGCTCGCCGGCCGCGTGCGTCTCCGGGTGCACGACCAGTGGCACGCTGCGCCTGAGCCGCGCGGGGGCGCTCAGGCTCTCGATGTTCGAAAACTGGTAGATGACGTCGTACGGCTCCGCGCGATGGCGGCGGAGAACCTCGCGGCGCAGACGCAGCGAAGCCGCGGATCGCGACAGCATCGCCGTCAGTGCGGTGACGATCCGGCCGCGGTTGTACCAGCGGTTGCGTCGCCACTTCGCGGTGCCCCACACAAAGGTGATGCGCGCGTCCCCGCGCAGGCGCTCCGGCAGCTCGCGGCCGCTGCCGGGGATGAAGCAGTCGATGCGGTGGCCGAGCGCCGCGAGCCCGTGTATGAGGTCGGTGGCGACGCCCGGCACTCCGCCTGTCTCGCGCAGGCCGGGCACCCCTCCTATCCAGGCGATACGAAGCGACATGAGCAGCTGGCCAGGTCGAGCTAGCGACGCGCGGCGCGCAGCCCCTCGCGATCGTCGGTCACAGTGCCTACCAGGTCTGCGATGCGACGCTGAAACACCTCCACCGAGAAGCGCTCGGCGTTGGCCACCGCGCGCGCAGCATCGAAATCGAGCTCGGGCAGCCGTTCGATCGCGCGCGCAAACGCATCCACGTCATCGAGCGCCGCAAGCCGCCCCGTCTCGCCGTCGAGCACCGTCTCCAGCGCGCCTCCGTAGGCCGCCGCCACCACCGGCCGTCCGGCCGCCTGCGCCTCGACTGCCACCATGCCGAACTCCTCGGGGCTGGGCACCACCACCGCACGCGCGCTCGCGTAGAGCTCGACGAGCTGCTCGTGCTCGATGCGCCCGAGGAACTCGGCCTCGGGGTAGGAGCGCTGCAGCGACGAGTGCTCGGGCCCCGAGCCGACCACGCGGATCGGCGCGCGGGCGCGTCGTGCGGCCTCGAGCGCGACCTGGACGCGCTTGTGGGGCACGAGCTCTGCCACCACGAGCAGCGCGTCGCCCGGCGCTCCCGGAGAGAACCG